>JAWXCJ010000395.1:0-3833 GCA_034408875.1 Actinomycetota bacterium | reverse complement strand
TCGGCCGATGACGAGTCTTCCGCGGTCCGCACAGCCACGCCGACCAGCACCACCAAGACGCCCAGCGCGCCGATCGCGTAGAGTCGGCCGCGCGACGCGAGTGTGCGAATCAGGATGCTGTAGGCCGCGCTCACCGGTACCGCCGTTCGACCAGGTAGCGGAACACGCTGTCGAGGTCGTCGTCGAGCGGCGCCAACTCGTACAAACGCGCATCTGCTCGGACCGCAAGTGCGGCGACCGCGTGCCGGAACGCGGCGACCTCGAGGGTGTCGACGACCACGCTGCCCGGCTCGTCGTTCGTTGCGGCCGACACGGCGACACCGGACGCAACCCCGGCGCCGACCAGCGCGGCCGCGAGTTCGCGGGGCCGGTCCGTGCGCAACCGCAGGCGGTGCGGCCGGTCGTCCATCAATTCGCGGATCTGGTGGAACGGTCCTTCGGCCGCGAGCCGGCCCTCGGCGATGACGACGACGCGCGACCCGAACCGCTCGACTTCGTCAAGGATGTGGCTCGAAGCGAGGACGCAGTGACCTTCGGCGCCCAGCGTTCGGAACAGTTCGATCATGCGGACCCGTTGCGCGGGGTCGAGTCCGTTCAAGGGTTCGTCGAGCACCATGACCGGCGGGCGGTGGACCAGTGCGGCCGCGACCTTCACCCGCTGGCGCATGCCCTTCGAATAGGAACGCAGCGTGCGAGTGTCGCCCGGGTCGAGTTGCACGAGATCGAGGTGCGCGGCCGCGGCCTCCCGCGCGCCGGCGACGCCCTGCAAGCGCGCCGCGGCAGTCACGAACGTCAGCGCGGTGAGCTGCTCCGGCAGCGCCTCCTGCTGCGGGACGAGCCCGAGATCGCGCCACAACTCGCGATCGACGCGGGGCCGGCGGCCGAGGACCCGCACCGAACCCTTCGACGGTGCGGTGAGCCCGCACACGACCCGCAGGAGCGTCGACTTCCCGGCACCGTTCGGCCCGAGCAGGCCAGTGACACCCGGCCCGATCGTCAACGACACGTCGGAGAGCGCGACGAGATCGCGGAACCATTTCGACACGCCCTCGACGACGATCACCGGCTCGGCATTCATCTGCGCCCGGCCGTTCACGCGACTTCCACCTTGCGGTATCTCCACCACAGCACGACCGCCGCGAGCGCGGTCCAGACGACGACGGCGCCGACCACGGCCGCGGTCGACACGTCGGGGAAGAGCAACTCGTCGCACTCAGAGTCGCGGAACGACGTCGTGCAATGGGCCGGGACCCCGAAGATGCGGAACGCGAGTTCGACGGGTAGGGCTGTGAGGCTCAGCAGAGCCGCCCACGGCCTCCCCTCGCCGTCTTCGTAGGCGATGCCGGCCGCGATGCTCGTAATCGTCATGAACACGATGAATCCCACCGACGCGAACGCCTTGCGATCAGTGAACGACGACACGGCGAGTGCGAGCACGGTCAACATCGCGGACACGGCGACGCCGCTGGCGACGATGCGACCGAGCGTCGACATGAACCCGTTGATGCCGTCGGGTCCGGCTCCTTCGAGCGCAAGGGCAACGAGCATGAGGAGCTGTGGTCCGAGGGTGACCAGCAACAACACGGACATCACGGCCACGACCTTCGCGGCGAGGTAACCCGCCCGCGAGACCGGCCCCGCCAAGTACTGGCCGATCAGCTTCGTGCGCCGGTCGGGACACAGCGCCTCGGGCGCTACGAAGGTGACGAACAGCAGCACCGAGGTGAAGACAGTGCCGAAATAGCCGGCGTAGCTGGGAAGTTCGTTGACGGCGAACTTCGCGAAGGACGCGATCCCGACGATCACGATCGCCGGCAGGTAGGCGATGAGAATCACGATGACGGGGAGCACCTTGGCCCGGGCCGGCCGGCGCAAACCGAGGATGCGGCGCAGCGTGTGGATCGTGATGCTCCGCAGTGCCGACATCGGGCCGAGTCGCGGCCCCTCGTAGCGGCGGTACCCCCGATCGAGAATCCGTGCGTCGGTCATTCCGCCGCCGCTTCGGGAGTAGCGGTCGCGACCCCGGCGAGGAAGAGGTCTTCGAGGGACGCCGTGCGGCGCTGCATGCGCCGGAGCCCGACGCCCGCAGCGACGACCGCGTCGCGGACTTCGTCGAAGACGCGGCCGTCGTCGTCGACCGGAGCCACGAACGCGCTCGTACCGTCGGCCTCGACGACGATTCCCGCGGCGGTGAGCGCGGCGACGATCGGCGCGGCATCGCCGTCGACTTCGACCACCAGACTGTCGTCGCCGGTGCGCAGGTCGACGAGGCGGCCGCTCGCGACGACGCGCCCCTCGGCGAGCATGATCACGCTGTCGCAGATGCGTTCGACTTCGCCGAGCAGGTGCGACGACACGAGGACGTCGAGCCCGAACTCGGTGCCGATGCGACGGATGAGGTGCAGCATGTCGTCGCGCTGCATCGGGTCGAGGCCGTTCGTCGGCTCGTCGAGCAGGACGAGCGCGGGGTCGTGCGCAATCGCCATCGCGAGCTTCACGCGCTGGCGCTGCCCGGTCGACATCGTGCCGATCGGCCGGAACCGTTCCTCGGCCAGACCGACTTCGTTCAGCGCGTCGCTCGCGCGTCCGAGCGCGGCGCGGGCCGGGAGCCCGTGGACCTCGGCCAGGTGGCGCACGAGATCTTGAGCACGCACGTCACCGGGCACCGTGTCGTGCTCAGCCGACCAGCCGATGCGCGCGCGTACCGACGCGCCGTCGTGATGCGGATCCTTGCCGAGCACGGTGATGGTCCCGGAGTCGGGGCGCGCGAGTCCGAGCACAAGTCGCAGCAGTGTCGTCTTGCCCGCGCCGTTGGCGCCGAGCAGACCGGTGACACCGCGTCCGACCGAGATGTCGACACTGTCGAGCGCGAGACGGTCGCCGAACCGTTTCGTCAGACCGCCCGTCTCGACGAGGTGCATGCGCGGGTCATGCTATGCCGGTGCGCTACGTGCCAACGATCGCAGGGCCGACGGCGCCGGCCCGTCTCGAAGTCGCGCGCGGATGAGTTCCGCGCACTGCGTGGGATTGAGCGTGTTGGTGTCGACCTCGAGGTCGTAGATGCCGGGAACGTGCACGGCGTGTTGCCAGCGGTGCACGGCATCGGGAATCGTCCCGTCCGGTTCCGTGACCGCGTACGCGCCCTCCGGGGCCGCGGCGCGGCGCCGCATGATCACATCCAGGGGGCAGTGGACTCCCACCAACAGCGCGGGCAACCCGTCGAGGCGGCGCGCCGCGTCGACGAGGGTGCCCAACGGCTGCGAGTACGCGTCGTGGTGGCCGACGGCGACGACGACGTTCAATCCGTTGCGGCTATACGCCGCGACCGAGTCGTAGAGCGCGCCGTACAGCGCGGGGATGACCGTTTCGAGGTCGGGCCGTTCGCCGCCCGGGCGCAGGCCGATGCCGGGCCGGAACCGCGGCGGGGTGGCCGCGGCGATCACGTCGACGCCGAGGTTCATCCACACCCCGTCGAACGTCGCCTGAATAACCGCGACGATGCTCGACTTCCCCGACCGCGGCGCGCCGTTGAGAATGACGATCTGGCCGAGTGCCATGCCCCGCAGTTTGCCTCACGCCGCGGAAACCGTTCGCTTGTCATCGCTTCCGCCGGTCATCATGGGCGATGGCCGTTGAGGTGCACGCGACCGCCTCGCCCGGGCAGGTTCTCGAACGAGCCGGGGCGTTCCTCGAGCAGGACCCCGTCCGCCACAACGTGATCTTGACGCTCCTTGGCCTTCGCGTCGCAACCCCGGAACCCGGTGAATATTGGATCGTCGAGATCGACAACGACGTTGTCGGCGCGGTCTTCCACTCGCCGCTGCTGTTCGTCG
>JAWXCJ010000394.1:0-4551 GCA_034408875.1 Actinomycetota bacterium | reverse complement strand
TGACTGCCGTGCGGACGCAGTGGAGGCCCGCTTGCCGTAGGCCGCTCGGACGTGAGCGGAGGGAGCCATGACCGCGAGTGGCGTGCTGGGCTCGCGGCGTTTGCGCCGTGAGGACCCGGCGTTGCTTACCGGCGAGGCCCGCTTCGTCGACGACCTCCGGATCTCGGGTGTGTTGCACGCGCGCATTGTGCGCAGTCCGATGGCGCACGCGCGCATCACGGCGATCGACACCACGGCGGCGCGCGCTGTGCCCGGTGTCGTCGAAGTCCTGACCGGGGCCGACGTCAAGTCCGCGTTCGAGAACCCGTTGCCGTGCGCGTGGCCCGTGACCGAAGACATGAAGCACCCCGAGCACTGGCCGCTCGCCATTGACGAGGTGCGCTACGCCGGCGAGGGCATTGCCGTCGTGCTCGCCGAGACGCGCGAAGCCGCGCGCGACGCCGCCGACGAAGTGATCGTGCAGTTCGACTCGCTCCCGGTCGTGCTCGATCTCGAGGCCGCGTCGGCGGGCGGCGACCTCGTCCACGCCGACATGGGTACCAACAACTCGTACACGTGGGCGCTGATCCCGGATCCCGACTCGGTCGCCGCCGCGTTCGCGTCGGCCGCGCACACGGTCAAAGAGCGCTACGTCCAGCAGCGGCTGATCCCGATGGCGATGGAGCCGCGCGGCATCGTCGTCGTGCCCGAACCGTTCGGCGGCCAGTTCACGATCTACTCGTCGACGCAGATCCCGCACATCCTCAAGATCATGCTCGGCATCACGTGCGGGCTGCCCGAGCAGAAGCTGCGCGTCGTCGCCCCGTCGGTCGGTGGGGGGTTCGGCTCGAAGCTGAACGTGTACGCCGAAGAGGCGTTGTGCCTCGCGCTCGCGGCGCGCACGCGCCGTCCGATCCGTTGGGTCGAGGAGCGGGGCGAGAACTCGACTGCGACGATCCAGGGTCGCGGCATGATCCAGGACATCGAACTCGCGGCCGACGCCGACGGCAAGATCACCGCGGTGCGCGTGCATCTGCTCGCCGACATGGGTGCGTATTTGCAGCTCGTCACGCCCGGCATTCCGCTGCTCGGCGCGTTCCTCTACCACGGCGTGTACGACATTCCTGCGTACTCCTTCACCTGCACGGGCGTGTTCACGAACAAGACGCCGACCGACGCATATCGCGGTGCGGGTCGGCCCGAGGCGACGTACGCGATCGAACGCGCCGTCGACACCCTCGCCCGCCAACTCGACCTCGACCCCGCCGAACTGCGGCGTCGCAACTTCATCCAGACGTTCCCCTACGAGTCGGCCGCGGGGTTGGTGTTCGACTCCGGCGCGTACGACGGCGCGCTCGACCGGGCCGCCGACCTCGCCGGTTACGACGCGCTCCGCAAGGAGCAGGAGGAACGCCGCCGCGACGGTGACACGACCCTCCTCGGCATCGGCTTCTCGTCGTACGTCGAGATGTGCGGCCTGGCCCCGAGCCGGGTGCTCGCGAGCCTGCGTTACGGCGCGGGCGGCTGGGAGTCGGCCACCGTTCGGCTGCTGCCGACGGGCAAGGTGCAGGCCATCACGGGTTCCGCGCCGCACGGCCAGGGGCACGAGACGTCGTGGTCGATGATCGTCGCCGACCGGCTCGGGGTCGACCCCGACGACGTCGAGATCCTGCACTCCGACACGGCAATCTCGCCGCTCGGCCTCGACACCTACGGGTCACGGTCCGCGTCGGTCGGTGGCACCGCGCTCGCGATGGCGTGCGACAAGGTGCTCGACAAGGCCAAGCTCATCGCCGCGCACCAGATGGAAGCGGCACCCGACGACCTCGAGTTCGTCGGCGGCGAGTTCCGGGTCAAAGGCACGCCGAGCAAGACGATGGCATTGGGCGCGGTCGCGTTCGAGGCGTTCAAGGCCCACGACTTGCCCGACGGTGTCGAGCCGAACCTCGAAGCGCAACTGACATGGGACCCGCCGAACTTCACGTTCCCGTTCGGTACGCACGTCGCGGTCGTCGAAGTCGACACGCAGACCGGCGACGTCGCGCTGCGGCGGTACGTCGCCGTCGACGACTGCGGTAACCAGATCAACCCGCTGATCGTCGAGGGCCAGGTGCACGGTGGCGTGGCGCAGGGCATCGCGCAGGCGTTGTGGGAGGAAGCGGTCTACGACGACGACGGCAACCTGCTCACGTCGACGCTCGTCGACTACCTCGTCCCGTCGGCCGCGGAGCTTCCGAGCTACGTCATCGACCACACGGTGACCCCGAGCCCCACCAATCTGCTCGGCGTCAAAGGCATCGGCGAGGCGGGCACGATCGCGTCGACGCCCGCCGTCATCAACGCAGTCATCGACGCCCTCACACCCCTGGGCATCACCACCATCGACATGCCGGCATCACCACAACGGGTGTGGTCGGCGATCCAGGAGGCCAACATGCAGAGGTCAGGCCAGTGATCCCCGCGGCATTCGACTACGTCCGAGCCGGGTCGGCCGACGAAGCCCTGGTGCTGATCCGCGAGCACGGCGAGGACGCCAAGTTCCTCGCGGGCGGCATGTCGCTGATCCCGTTGATGAAGTTGCGGCTCGCGACGCCGACGGTGCTCGTGGACCTCGGCCGTGTCAGCGACCTGTCGTACATCCGCGATGGGGGCGACCACGTCGCGATCGGTGCGCTCACACGGCACCGCGACCTCGAGACCAGCGACGTGCTCAGCAAGGAGTGCGCGGTGCTCCAGTCGGTCGCGGGTCAGGTCGGCGACAACCAGGTGCGCCACCGCGGCACGATCGGCGGATCGGTCGCGCACGGCGACCCCGCTTCGGACCTGCCCGCGGCGCTGCTCGCACTCGACGCGCAGTTCACGGTGCAGGGCGGCAGCGGCACGCGCACCATCGCCGCCGGTGAGTTCTTCCGCGGCTTCCTCGAGACTGCGCTCGGACCCGACGAGCTGCTCACCGAGATCCGGGTGCCGAAGTCGGGGCCCAGCGGGTTCGCGTTCCAGAAGTTCAACCGGCGCGCCCAGGACTGGGCGATCGTCGGTGTGGTCGCGGCCAAGGTGAACGGTGCGACGAACGTCTCGCTCGTCAATATGGGCGGCACGCCGTTGCGCGCGGCGGGTGTCGAGGCGGCACTCGCGCAGGGCGCGTCGGCGGCCGACGCGTCGGAACACGCGGCCGAAGGCACGGAGCCGCCGCAGGACCTCAACGCGTCGCCCGAATTTCGTGAACACCTGGCGCGGGTCCTCGTGCGCCGCGCGCTCGAAGCGCTGTAGCCCTTGATCGCGGTTGCGGTGCTCGCCGCCGGGCTCGGGACCCGGCTCGGCGGCGACGTCCCGAAACCGTTGGTGATGCTCGGCGGCAGCCCCCTCGTCGTAATCGCGCTCGACGCGGCGCGGGGGAGCGGCTTCACGCCGGTGCTCGTCGTCGTCGGCGACGACCGGGTCGCGGCCGCGGCGACGGGAGCCGACGTGCTGCGCAATCCCACGCCCGCAGCGGGCATCGCGTCGAGCCTCGCCGTGGCGCTGCGCGCCCTTGAACCGCACCGCGAGGTCGGCGGGGTGGTCGTCGGGCTCGCGGACCAGCCGTTCGTCACCGCCGAGGCGTACCGCCGCGTGGGTGCCGCGTACGATGGCGGCGCCCGGCTCGCGGTCGCGACGTACGGCGGTGTCCGGGGCAACCCGGTGCTCCTCGGTCGTGACCATTGGTCCGAGGCGCTGGCCCTCGAAGGAGACGAGGGCGCCCGGGTGCTCCTGCGCCGCCACGGCGCCGTCGAGGTGCAGTGCGACGACACGGGCGAACCGACCGACATCGACACCGACGACGACTTGGCGGCAGTGGAGGCTCAGTGGAGATCAAGGACAGTTTCCGAGTAAGCACGCCGATCGAGGACACGTGGAAGGTGTTGCTCGATATCGAGCGCATCGCGCCGCTGCTTCCCGGCGCCGAACTCCAAGAGATCGAGGGCGACGAGTACCGCGGCGCGGTAAAGGTCAAGGTCGGGCCGATCACCGCGCAGTACAAGGGCACCGCGAAGCTCGTCGAGGTCGACGACGCCAATCACCGGTTCGTCATCGACGCGTCGGGGCGCGACACGCGCGGGCAGGGGAACGCGAAGGCGTCGATCGTCGTCGACATGCGCGAAGACAACGGGGGCACGGTGGTCGACGTGGCCACCGACCTGTCGATCACCGGCAAGGTCGCGCAGTTCGGCCGCGGCGTGCTCGCCGACGTGTCGGGAAAGCTGATGAAGCAGTTCGTCGAGAATCTCGAACGCGACGTGCTCTCGTCGGAGGCGCCCGCGCCGGCCAAGGTCGACGCGCCGGTCGAGATGGCGACCGGGCCCCGCCAGATCGACTCGGCCCCCGCCGAGCCCGTCGACCTGTTCGGCGTCGCCGGCGCCCCCGTAACAAAACGCCTGATCCCCGTCGGCATCGGCGTCCTCGTCCTGTTCATCGCCTGGCGCCTCCTCCGCCGCAAGAAATAGCCCGTGCGTCGGTAGAGGGGAATTCTCACCCCCTAGCGACGCACCGGGGTTTGGTGGGGTCCACCTGGGGGCGGGTGGTTGTCTCTAGGAT
>JAWXCJ010000393.1:0-2521 GCA_034408875.1 Actinomycetota bacterium | reverse complement strand
CGTGCCTACCGAGGCGAAATATCGCATCGTCGGCACCGTCGTCATGCTCGCGCAGGACAACAAGGGCCTCGGGCATGGTGCGCTACTCACGCTCGACGGCCTCAAGCGGCTCAACTCGTACTCGGGCGCCGACGTCGCGTGGTTGCGGCTCGCGCCCGGAACCGACCTGCGAGCTCTGGCCCGTGACATCTACCCGGGCGAGGACATGGAAGTCGAGGAGGCGTACCTCGACTTCGACTCGCTCTCGCTCGACTTGAGTAGGAGCGGCATCGGTCGGGTCGACTCGGCGCCGGTCGTGCTTGCCGGCCTCCTGGGCGTCTTGGGTCTCGGCGTGTTGCTGCAACTTGTCGTCAGCGCGACCTTCCGCAACCGGCGCCCACTCGCGGTCCTGGGAGTGCTCGGTCTCGGGCGCGCGCAGGTGCGCTCGACCGTGCGATGGCAGGCGATCGCGTACACGTTCCTGCCGGTGCTGTTCGGCGTGCCGGTCGGTGTCGCGCTCGGCCGGACGATCTTCTACGGGTACGCGTCGCGGCTCGGAGCTGTTCCCGAGCCCGTCACGCCGGTCCTCGCGGTCGTCGTGCTCGTTCCCCTCGCCTTCGCGCTCGCGATCGCGACTGCTCTCATCCCGGGATGGCGCGCCGCCCGCAGGAACGCAGCCGCCGCGCTCAGGGCCGAGTGAGCAGCATCGCGCTCCGGTTCCGTGCCCAGTGGAGGCAGCGGTGGGGAACGTTGTTCGCGCTCACGCTGCTCGTGGGTGTTGTCGGCGCGACGGTGCTGACGACGGTCGCCGGCGCGCGCCGAACCCGCAGCGTCGTCGAGCGGACCGACGAGCGCATGAAGATTCCCGACGCGTTCGCGCTCATCGAGAGCAACTCGTTCGCCGAAGTCGACGCGATACTCGACTTGCCGGTGGTCGCGTCGGGGGAGCGCCTTGCCATATTCACGGCGTTCGCCGAGCTGGGCTACCTGCCGATGGTCGGATCGGTCGACGGTGTCCTGGGAAGCGAGTTGCAGTACGACCGCATCATTCGTGGCCGCCGCCCGCACCCGAACGCGGCCGACGAGGTTGCTCTGCCGCTCGGGACCGCTGAGGAATTCGGACTCGATGTAGGCGACAGTCTCCAGTTCCACTCGCCGGGTCCGGAGCAAGTTCGCTGCTACATCGACTCCGAGTACGGCGCAACGGACGTGTGTCGCGAAGAACTCGAGATATTTGCGAGCGCCACGCCCGATTGGGAACTCCTTGGCGGCCCCAGTTTCGAACTCGAAGTCGTCGGAGTCACACGCCAACTCGACAGCACGGGAGCCGGAGAAGACCTTCAAAACACGTTTCTGCCGCAGGGCTTCTACGACGCGTATCGCACCACGATCCACTACATACCCGGTGTCGCCGCCCGATACGAAGCCGGAGTGAACGACCAGCAGTTCGAGGCGGGAATGGGCGAGATCGTCGGGCAGGCGTCAATGCCGGACATCTCCTATTCGTCGGCGCTTCTGGACTCACTCAACTCGACGGCCGCGACCCTTGCCAACGGTCTCCTCGTCTTCGCCGGCGTCGCCGCGGTCGCCGGACTCGTCGCGATCGCCCAGGCGCTCGCTCGCCAGGCCGCGGCCGGTGCCGCCGACGGCCGCGTGCTCGCATCGCTGGGCGTGACCCGCGCCGGACGAGTCGTCGACTCGCTCGTCCCGCTCGTTCCGGTGGCCCTCTGCGGGTCGGTGCTCGCTGTTGTCGGCGCAGGGCTGGTCTCGCCGATCATGCCGATCGGTGCCGCGCGCGAAGTGGAACTGGCCCGCGGCTTCGATTTCGACGCCGTTGTCCTGGTCGCCGGTGGGGCGCTGCTGGCGGGCTCCGTGATCGTGGCCGCTCTCGTCGCGTCGGCGTGGATGGGGCGGACCCGCTCCCGCGCCCGGGTGGCGCGTTTCTCGGCCGGCGTCCCGGCCTCGGTGCCGATGGGACTCGGGGTGCGGTGGGCGCTCCAACCGGAGCGAGCCGTGCCGATACGGTCAGCGATCTCAGGGGTCGCGCTCGGAGTCGCGGGCATTGTCGCGGTCGCAGGGTTTTCGGAGGGCCTCGAACGACTTACCCACGACCCGGTCCGCACCGGATGGGGCTGGGATGTCACCATCTCCGGTGACAATGTCGTCGAACAGGATGCTCTCGAAACGGCGGGTGTCGGTGACCGCTCCGTCGAGGACGCACGGGCCGCGCGGATCCTGGCCGACCCTGCGGTCGACGAGCTTTCGCTTGCGTGGATCGGTCTGCGCGCGTCGGTCGAGGGCCGCGCGGTCAGCGCGTACGCGTCGCGGCCGTACCGTGGCGACATCGGATTCGTTGTCGTCGACGGCCGCGCCCCACAAGGGCTCGACGAAGTCGCATTGGGCGCCAAGACGATGCGGAGGGCGGGTACCGGCCTGGGTGACGAGGTGCGCGTCGGCGATCAGACGATGGACGTGGTCGGCCAGGCCGTGTTCCCCGACATCGGCGACGGGTACACGCTCGCCGACGGCGCGTTGTTTACCG
>JAWXCJ010000392.1:0-4527 GCA_034408875.1 Actinomycetota bacterium | reverse complement strand
GCCAGAACGCTTTGTATTGACCGCTGGCGACACCGTGGAAGTACACGAGTGGCACGCCTTCGACACCGGCGCGTCGCATGGCGACGTTGTCCCACTGCTCGGGGTCGGTCCCTTGGTATCGGTACGCGATGAAACCGTCATCGTCGACGGTGTCGCCGTACGGGTCGTCGGGCGACGTCGTGATCGACAACGCCATGTCCATGCCGGCCGGCTTCACGATGCCTTGCTGCGAGATCCATGCCACCTTGCGGCCCCGGAACTCGAACCCGGCGAACAGCGCCGCACACGGCAACACGTCGCCGTGTGCGCGCGACAACTCCTCGAGTCGATCGAACGCCGCCATCCGGATCAGGCGATCGGTCTCACGGTCCAAGCTGCCTCCCCGCCGATCTTGATCGTGCCGGAACCAAACGCCATGCTGCACGTTAGTGGCGGTTACAGGATTAACTGCCACTATGGTTTGCTATCGTGGCGGTTGTGAACGCTCTGACGGGTGCGAACGAGGTCTGGCCGGCGGTGGGGGCCGAGGACCGAACGTGGGTGTGGACCCCGCAGCATTACCGCCCGACGAATCGCCGAGACCGGTTGTTCAAGGACTACGAGTCCGCGGTTCCCGCGCAGATTGGCGGCCTTGCGGCGCGGCTCGGGCCGGACGCAGCCGACGCGGTTGCCCATGCGACAGCCCGCATCGCCGTGCTCGACTCCAGCGCCACGTTCGACATCACCGCCCTCGGCGGACTGCTGGTGCGCTCGGAGTCGGTCGCATCGTCGAAGATCGAACGTCTGAACGTCAGCCAGCGAGACCTGGCGAGGGCCCTTATCGGGGCCGCGCGACCGCGGTCAATCGCGGCGAGGGTCGCAGGCAACGTCAGAGCGCTGCAGCGGGCCATCGCGCTCGCCGACGGCTCGGAGGTCTCGGCGGCGACGTTCTGCGACATCCACGCGGAGCTGATGCGGGCCGACGAGCACAACGCCGATGCCGGCGTTCCCCGCACCGATCAGAACTGGATCGGCGGCAGCGACTCCACGCCGCGCGACGCGCGGTTCGTGCCGCCCCGCCCCGAACTCGTCCCCGAACTGCTCGAGGATCTCGCGGTGTTCCTCCGCCGTTCCGACATGAACGCGGTCGTGCAGGCGGCCGTGACCCACGCCCAGTTCGAGACCATCCACCCGTTCGGCGATGGAAACGGACGAACGGGCCGCGCGCTTGTCCACCTCGCGTTGCGAAGGCGGGGTCTTGCGACGCGCACGGTGGTCCCGGTTTCGACCGTGCTTCTCGCGGACACGGAGGGGTACTTCGAGGGCTTGAACGCGTACCGGCGAGGCGACCTCGACGCATGGGTCGTCCTGTTCGCGTACGCCGCGGCGACCGCGGCCGACGCCGGTGTGAACCTGGCAACCGAGCTCCGGGAGATCCACGACGAATGGCGGCGCACCGTGCGGCCGAGAGCGGGCTCGGCCGTTGCCCACCTTCTCGACGCCGTTGTCCGCCAGCCCGTCGTCGACATCGCCACCGTGGGCGGACTCCTCCCGGATGTCGATGCGGCGACTCGTCACCGCGCCATCGCCAGACTCCGCGATGCCGGCGTGCTCAGCTCGATCACGGACGGCAAGCGAAATCAGGTGTGGGCCGCGTCCGCCGTCCTGGACCTGCTCGAGGAGTTCGAGCGCGACCTGGGCCGCAGAACGCCGCCGGCCCGCTCATAGGCCCCCCGCACTTTTCTGTCCGGCTTGTCCACCGAATCGCCCGCGGGTATAGGTATCGGACCTTCCCGCACGTTATTACCTCTAAACGGCAAAACGGACTGGGGGGAGCGGTGTCTACGGCGGCATGGTCGGCGGCACAAGGAGAGGTCAACGTCGCGCTCTGCTTGGGGCGCGGTTCGGCGCCTCGGTGCGCGACGACTTCGTTGCCGCCTACCCCGACCTGTACGGCCGCGCCTACCGGGCGGCCTTCCGGTTGCTCGGTGACCGCTACGAAGCCGAAGACATCGCCCGGGAAGCGTGCATCCGGGCCGCGGCCGTGCATTGCCGAACGCGTCGACCTGCACCGCGGCCTCGCCGCGCTGCGTTCGGCGCTCGAACCGGTGAGCGAGCGCTGATGTTCGAATCGCTCGATGATACCGCACCGCCGCCCCAACCGCTCGACGTCGCCGCGTTGCGCAGCCGGCGCGCGGGCCGTTACCGCAAGCAGCGGCGCATGGGCGTCGCCGTTGCGAGCGTCGCCGTCGTCGCCGTCGGCTGGTTCGCGGCCATACCCGACTCGCCCGCGTCCGACTCGGCCGCCCCTGTCGTCGCAACTCCAGATCTCGCATCGATTGAGGACAGAGACGGGAATGTGGGGAGCCCGTCCGACCCTTCGATCGGCGACAACCCGGTACCGGCGCAGCCGGGTGACGACGCGCCGCCCGCGTCGTCACCGGAGCGCCCGGTACCGGGCAATCTTCCTTCCGCACCGTCGGGACCGCCGGTCGGTTCGGACGATGTCGTGTGGACCGCGACCCAGTCGTTCCACGAGATGGCATGGGGCACGACTCCGGTGATGGACATCACCTACACGGTGCGCAACAACACCGCGACCGAGAAGTTGTACGGCCCGGCCGTGTGCGACCCGTTCCTGCGCCGTTTCTACGTCGACGACCGCGACCCGCACACCATGTACGCCGACTACTCCGCCGGCACGAAGTGCTCCTCGAAGCTGCTCACGGTTCCCGCGTTCGGGGAAGCGACCCGCACGGTGTCGGTGAGGATGTTGCTCACGACCGGCAACATCCCGTCCGGCGACTACACGCTTTCCCTCGGATACGCGGGAAACCCCGTGACGATCATGGTGCTGCCCAAGCCGTAGCTGTCGTTCCTCGTTAGCAGCCGAAGAAGTCGCAGACGACGTCGACGATGGCGTCGAAGGCGTAGCCCAGCTTGAGCAGGACGCCGATCACTGCGTCGAAGCCGGCGTTGTAGACGTCGATCAGGGCATCGACGATCTGGCTCACGCTGGCACCCAAGCGGTTGAGTTGGGCGGCGGTCTGCTGCCTCGTGACGTTCATACCGTCTTCGAGGGCCTGCATGAGCTGCTGGAACGACGCGCCCGCCGCCCGCACCGCCGTCGCGATCGTGTTCAACGACGAGCCGGTGAAGTCGTCGATCGCGGTCACGATCGACGTGAACGACCGGCCGATGAACCGCAACGCCCCGGCGATGTTGTTGATCGACGCTCCGATGTGCTGCATCGCGTCGACCAACGCACCGTTCGACGCCGACGTGAAGTCGTCGAGGGCGTCGACAATGGTGTTCAGCGACGCCGTCGTGAAGTCGTCGAGGCCGTCGATGATCTGGTTCAGGCTCCGGCCGATGAACTCGAGCGCGTTGATGATCGTGCCCAGCGCACCCCGGCCGATGAACTCCATCGCGTCGATGATCGCCCCGGTCGACGCAGTGGTGAAGTCGTCGAGCGCGTTGACCATGGTGTTGATCGAGGCGTTGGTGAAGTCGTCGAGCCCGTCGAGGATCTGGTTGGTCGACCGGCCGATGAACTCCAGCGCATCGATGATGACTTGCAGCGAGGCGTGGCCGGCGGCCTCCAGCGCGTCGATCAACTGACCCGTGGTGAAGTTCGTGAAGTCGTCGAGCGCGTTGACGATGTTGTTGATCGAGCTGGTCGTGAAGTCGTCGAGCGCATTCAGGATCTGGTTCGGTGTCCGGCCGATGAACTCCATCATGTTGGTCAGGATCTCGAGCGAGCCCCGGCCCGCCGCTTCGAACGCGTCGATGATCGCCCCGGTCGACGCCGAGGTGAAGTCGTCGAGCGCATTGCCGATCGCGTCGAGCGACGCCGAGGTGAAGTCGTCGAGCGCGTCCATGATCTGGTCCAGGCTGCGGCCGATGAACTCCAGGGCATCGGTGATGACCTCGAGCGACGTCTGCCCGATGAACTCGAGGGCGTCGACGATCGCACCCGTGGCGAACGTCGTGAAGTCGTCGATGGCGTTCACGATGTTGTTGATCGACGCCGAGGTGAAGTCGTCGAGCAGGTCCATGACCGCGTTGGCCGAACGGCCGATGAACTGCAAGGCGCCGGCGATGACACCGATCGCGTGACCGAGCGCCTCCATGGCGTCGATGATCACGCCGTCGGCGAAGTTGGTGAAGTCGTCGATGGCATTGACGATCGCGTTGAGTGCGAACGTGGTCGCGGCGTCGAGGGCCTGGAGGATCTGCTGCGCGGTCTTGCCCGCCGCCTCCAGCGCGTCGGTCAGCGCCTGGAGTGACGTGAGTCCGAGCGTTTCGAGGATGTCGACGATCTCGGCCAGCGAGGCGCCCAGGTTCTCGAGCGTGCTGATGATCAGGTTGATGTTCGCGTTTGCGAGCTGTACGAGGTTGAAGACGTGGCCGTCGATCGTCACGAGCATCGTGACCGCACCGGTCGACGAGAACGTCCCGTGCGCGGTGATCGTCGAGATCCCGAGGAACGCGGCCAGCCACGACGGCAACGTCGCGGTGCCGTCGATCGACCCGGAGAACGTGCTC
>JAWXCJ010000391.1:0-13047 GCA_034408875.1 Actinomycetota bacterium | reverse complement strand
GGCCAATGGAGGTACCTCTTTCGACGCACGGGCGGGGGCGGTGCTCACGGCGGCGTTCCAGCTGGGACTGGCCGATCGGTGTACCGAGATGTCGGTCGCCTACGCGCAGGAGCGCGAGCAGTTCGACCGGCCGATCGGTTCGTTCCAGGCGGTGAAGCACATCCTCGCCGACATGCTCACGCGCACCGAAGTCGCACGCGCCGCCGTGTACGCGGCCGGCGCACATCTCGACGTTCCCGACTTCGGGAATGTCGACCGTTCGATCGCGGGAGCCAAGGTCGTCGCGGGCGAAGCGGCGATCGCGAACGGCAAGGCCGCGACCCAGGTGCACGGCGGCATGGGTTTCACGTGGGAAGTCGACGTGCACCTCTATCTCAAGCGCGCGTGGGTGCTCGACACCCACTTCGGCAGCGCCGACGCGTCCGCGGACGCCGTCAGTTCTGCGGCGAGCCGTATATCTCGGACTCGACCTGCTCCTCGACCGGTCCGATGATCTCGTCTTCGCAATCGGTGGCCAGTTTGGCGACCGCGCGTTCCTCGCCCTGCAACTGAGTGAGCGCGTCGAGCGCGCCTCCCGTCAGCGTGGTCGGCTCCTGGCCCTGCGTGATCGCGTCGAACTGCTCCAGAAAGTAGTTCTCGGCGTCGTCCGGATTGGCGTAGTCGTAGCCGCCGTCACGCATACAGTCAGACCACGCGGAAACTGCCTTGACCATGCGCGCGTCCTGAAGAATCAGCGCATCGGCCGGGTTCACGTACGTCGACGTCAGTTCCTGCTGCGTGAAGTGCTTTGCAGCCGCGGACTGTGTGCATCCTCCCGCGAGTGAGAAGTCTTCGTTTTCCAGCGCGACCGCAACCGTCTGGCTGGGATCCTCACCGTAGAGGGCCCGGTTGTACGCGACCTGGTCGGACGCACCGAGGCCGTCGAAGATGCGGACATTCTGTTCTCCGAGGCCGTTCTCGCGGATCGGTCTGTCGAACTGGGTCGAGAATCCGTATCCGTACTGCGCGATGAATTCCTCGTCAGACAGGCCGGGTACCGACTTGTCGCTGTCCATTGCCGCCTTGATCGTGACGAAGTCGACTGGCACGTATTCGAAACCGGCCTCGGTCATGCACGTTGCAATCGCACCTTCGACCTGCTCCACGCGAGCCGAAAGTTCTTCGGCCGTGAGTCCAAACTCCTCGGGACCGTATTGCGATTGCGAAGTACCCGACTCGCCGGACGACCCGGAACCGCCGCACGCGGTGATGGCAACCGCGAGCAGTGGAAGGGTGAGTCGGAGTTTGTACGCGGACACGCATCCATAAGACCCCACGCGGCTGAAGCGCAGCTGAACCCTCCCAGAGTCAGCCCGGGTTCAGTTGGCCTTCAGCCCGGAACGCCAGGGTACGTGTGTGGCTACGCACCCCGAACGCTCCGAGAACCGATGAAGCGCCGCAACGCGGTCGTGGTTCTCGTCGCGACGGTCGTGGTCGCGTCGGCCGGCGGGTGGATCGCGGCATCACACATCCGATCTCCCGCCGAAGAGGCAGCCCGCACGGCCGAACCTGACGCCTCGCCGATTCTCGTGCCCGCCGAGGAGCGAGTGGTCGCGAGTGAGGTCGTCACGCGGGGCACCGCCCGTTTCGGAACGCCGCAACAACTGACCTTGCTCCCCGCCGCGCTCAAGTCCGGACCCGGGGTCGTGTCGTCGATTCCCGTCGCGGGCACCGAAGTCAACGAAGGCGATGTCGTCCTCACGGCATCGGGCCGTCCGGTCTTCCTGCTTCAGGGTGGTCAGCCCATGTTTCGCGACCTGGGTCCGGGCCTGGAGGGCGACGACGTCCGTCAACTGCAAGAGGCGCTGCAGCGCCTCGGGTTCGATCCGGGCGCGGTCGACGGCCGATTCACGAGTCGTACGGAAGCCGCCATCCGATCGTGGTACGAAGCGGCCGGCTTCGCTCCCTTCGTGACGACGGACGAACAGCTCGCGGCGATTCGCGCCCTCGAAGCCGAGCTGGCGACCGCGCGCACGGAAGTCTTGGGTGCGGACGACGGTGTTGCTTCGGCCGACGCCGCGCTCGCCGCCGCGCGCGCTACCGAGTCGAGTGCGACGGCCACCGCCGCGGCCGGCGCGGCCGGTCTGCAAGCCGCCGACGCGCAGGCCCGAGCCGACGACGAAGCCGCGGCGAGCGAAGTCGCAACCAGAAAAGCGGCACTCGACGCCTTGCTCGCACCCCCGCCCGACGCCACACCCACGGCCGGTGAAATCGCCGTTGCGCGCGCCGAAATGGCGACAGCCCAGGCGCAAGCTACCTCGACGCACATTGCCGGGCGCCAGCTCGTCGCCGAGGCGTATGCCACGGCGGTCACCGCCACGTCCGAGGTCGCGAGTGCGGACGCCGCACTGCGCGCTGCGGAGATCGTGCGAGCGAACGCGACCGGAGCGGTCGATGCCCGCCGCACGGTGGAGAGCGTCACGAGCATCGATCTCGATCTCGTGCGCCGGAGGGCCGGCGTGCAGGTACCGGCGGACGAAGTTGTTTTCGTGCGCGCCGCGCCGGTGCGGGTCGCAGAGGTCACCGCGGGGATCGGGACCGAGCTGACGGGCGCGGTGATGAGCGTCACGGACGCGATCGTCGCGATCGACGGCTCTCTCCCGCTCGCGGACGCGCCGCTCGTCACGGCTGGGATGCCGGTCACCATTGACGAGCCTGATCTCGGCATCGAAGCGACGGGCGTGGTCACCCGGGTCGCGGAGACGCCCGGCACGAACGGCGTCGACGGCTTCCACATCTACTTCGAGATCCTTGTCGACGGATCGCCACCCAATATCGTCGGTGCGTCCGTACGCCTGTCCGTGCCGGTGGAGTCGACGGGTGGGGCGGTGCTGGCGGTCCCGATCAGCGCCGTGTCGCTCGCACCCGACGGGTCGTCGCGGGTCCAGCGCGACAGTAACGGAACGCTCGAGTTCGTGACGGTGAAGCCCGGCCTGTCGGCCGACGGTTTCGTCGAAGTGACGCCGACCGCCGGCGCGCTGCGCGCCGGCGATCTCGTGGTCGTCGGAATCGACCAGCGCGCGCCCGGCGACCAGGGACCGAGCACCAGTGGAGCCTGACGCGGCCGCGCCGCCGCTGGTCGAGGTATCGGGGCTCGGCCGCACGTTCGGCACCGAGCCGCCGGTACACGCGCTGGTAGGCGTCAACCTGTCGGTGCAGGAGCGCGATTGGCTCGCGATCGTCGGCGCGTCGGGGTCCGGCAAGTCGACCCTGCTCTCGATCCTCGGATGTCTCGACACACCGACCGCCGGGACCTACCGGTTCGACGGGATCGACGTCGCCGCCCTGAGTGATCGTCAGCGGGCCGGACTCCGCTGTCGGGCCCTCGGGTTCGTGTTCCAGTCGTTCCATCTCATCGAGAGCCGCTCTGTTATCGAGAACGTGATGATCTCGGAGATATACCGGAAGCAGACGCGACGAGGCCGGCGCGAGCGCGCCGCCGCCGCGCTCGACGAAGTCGGGCTCGCGAACCGGGCCGAGTTCCTTCCGACGCGTCTCTCGGGCGGCGAGAGGCAACGAGTCGCGATCGCCCGCGCCCTGACCCGGTCACCGCGATTGCTGCTTTGCGACGAACCGACGGGCAATCTCGACTCGACGACGACGCACGCCATCCTCGACCTCTTCGCCGCCCTCAACGAACGCGGCCGAACAATCGTCATGATCACACACGAACGCGATGTTGCGAAGCGTGCGAGCCGTCAGGTGCAGATGGTCGACGGCTCACTCAAGGAGTCGGCATGGATCTGACCGCTCCTTCTCGCTTGGCGTCGCGAGACCTCTTCGACGAATCAGTGGGCGGACTCTTCGCACGTCCGGTACGCACCGCGCTCACCGTCCTCGGAACGGTCGTCGGGATCGCCGCGCTCGTCGCGACGATCGGCCTCTCCCGCACCGCGGGCAACCGGATCGTCGGCCGCTTCGATGAACTCGCCGCGACCGAGATCGTTGTGACGTCGAAACCGCCGTCGCCGGGCGGCGCTCCGACCGCCTTGCCGTGGGATGCAGAACAACGCATGGAGCGACTCAACGGCGTCGTGGCGGCAGGCACGCTCACCACGATCAACGTCGGCGACGCACTCGTGCGTACGTCGCGAGTAAGCGATCCTCGCCGCCAGACATCGTTCAATCTGTCGGTCGCGGCGGCCTCTCCCGGTGCGTTCGCGGCCGTGCGTGCCGATCTGCGCAACGGACGGCTCTTCGACGAAGCCCACTCCGAGCGTGGGGATCGGGTGGCGGTGCTCGGACCGTCGGCGGCACTTCGACTCGGGATCGACGGTGTCGAGCAGATGCCGGCGATCACCATCGGCGACGACATCTACCTCGTGATCGGCATTCTCGACGGTGTCGCGCGCCAGCCCGACCTGCTCGGGTCTGTGATCATCCCCGAAGGAACCGCGGCGGCAACGTTTCGCCTCGCGAGTCCGGAGCGCGTCGTGATCGAAACTCGCATCGGCGCGACGACGCTCATCAGCACGCAGGTTCCCAACGCACTGAAGCCCGACAATCCCCGTGCGCTTCGAGTGGCCGTACCCCCTGAGCCCAAGCGGGTGCGAGAAGCAGTGCAGAACGACTTGAACCTGATGTTCATCTTGCTGGGTGGCGTCGCCCTGGTCGTCGGCGCGATCGGAATCGCGAACGTGACGCTCGTTTCCGTAATGGAACGGACCGGTGAAATCGGGCTGCGGCGCGCGCTCGGTGCGTCACGCCGGCACATCGCCGAGCAGTTCCTGCTCGAGAGCGCAACGATGGGAGCCATCGGCGGTGTCCTGGGCGCGAGCATCGGTACGTTGGTCGTCGTCGCGGTCGCGGCGCGGGAGTCGTGGACACCGGTGCTCGATCCATTCGTGCCCTTGGCCGCGCCGCTCGTCGGAGCTGCGATCGGGTTCGTTTCGGGCGCGTATCCGTCGGTCCGGGCGGCGCGTATGGAGCCCGTCGACGCGTTGCGGTCCGGTACCTGACGAACGTTCCGCCGTTCAGTTTTCGCGGACGGCGCGCAGGGTGCGGCGCCAGACACTGCGGTACGACTCGAGGCCGTCGGCCGAGAGCCAGCCTTCGGGTCCGGTCGCGATCGAAACGCGCTCCGGCACCGAACCCCACACCGAGACACCGGCTTCGGTCCACGCCGCGACCGTGTCCTGGTAGTCGCGCGTGTACGTGCGCGCCGAGCAGATCACGAGGCCGACGGGCAGTTTCGACGGGACCATGTCGAGGATCGCTTCGACGCGCGTCGTCTCGACGCCGCCGATGCGGGTCGGGATGATCACCGCGTCGGCGCGGTCGAACGCTTTCGCGACGAGCCGTTCGTTCCCCGGCGGCGTGTCGACGATCGCAACGTCGTCGGCGTCGACGCGGTCGAGGGTCTTCACCAACAACCGGTCGGTCGGCGCCTCGACGAGCGTGACGTGTTCGAAGTTCTCGTCTTCGGCGGTTTCGATCCAGTCGGCCGCGCTGGCCTGTGGGTCGGCGTCGATGAGTGTCGCCGGGCGGCGACTGTTGGCCGCGACCGCGGTGAGATAGACGGACGTCGTCGTCTTGCCGACCCCGCCCTTGAGTGCTGCAACAACGACGATCATGCTCGGAACGTAGCCAGTCGGACCGGCGGCCGCCTAAACCCCTGGTGAGCCGGTCCGGAATACGCCGGAACCGGCACGGGTTGGGGGCGCCGGTGCTGCTCCTGCACCACAAGGGCGCCAAGACCGGAACCGACCGCGGGAACCCGCTCGCGTACGGCCGTGACGGCGACAACCTCGTCATCTTCGGGTCGAAGGGTGGCGCGCCGACCAACCCGGACTGGTTCTACAACCTGAAGGCGAACCCCGCGACCGAAGTCGAAGTCGGCACTGACACCGTGCTCAGGGCAGCGTGATCGGTACCCGCGCCGGGCCTCGCACCGTCGTGGTGCGTACGAACTCGACTTTCGACTCGTCGACTTCCCACGCGGGGAAGTGCGCGAGGGTTTCGTCGAGCACGATGCGCCCTTCGAGCCGCGCCAAGTTCGCGCCGAGACAGAAGTGGATCCCGTACCCGAAGCTGACATGGCGGTCGAACTGTCGTTCCACGTCGAAGTCGTCGGCGTTGGGATACTGGCGTTCGTCGCGGCCCGCGCTCCCGGTGAGCAGCGCGATCTTCGAGCGGGCAGGCACGGTCTGCCCATGCCACTCGACGTCGCGGGTCACGTAGCGCGCCTGGATCGGCGACGGCGCTTCGAAGCGCAACAACTCCTCGACCGCGTTCCCGATCAACTCGCGGTCGGCGATCAGTTTCTCGCGCTGATCGGGATGGCGCGCGAGCAGCACCGCGGCCCACCCGAGGAGACGCGCGGTCGTCTCGCTGCCCGCCACCTGCAGCAGCGTGAAGAACGCCATGACTTCTTCGAAGTCGAGCTTGCGCCGCGTGCCGTCTTCGAGCGTGATCTCGCTCGTGAGCAGATCGGAGACCATGTCGTCTTGCGGGCGCTCCTGGCGTTCGCGCACGAAGTTCCCCATGTATTCGTTCAGGCTCCGCAGCCCTTCGAGCTTCTCGGAGCTCATGCCCTCGGGCTCGTAGCGCAGCATCAGGTCGGCCCAGATTCGCAGTTGGTTCTGGTCCTCCTTCGGGATGCCCAGTAGTGCGCTGATGAGCATGACGGGAATGCGCGCCGCGAAGTCGTCGAGGTAGTCGAATCCGTTGCCACCGGCTTGGGCGGCAAGCAACTCACGGCACAGCTCGCGCGTGCGGTCCTCGAGCGCGGACACCCGGCGCGGGGTGAAGGCGCGGCTCACGAGCTTGCGCAGCTCGTCGTGGGGCGGCGGATCGAGGAAGATCATCATCTTCGTGCCGTACGGGCTCAACCCGTCGAGCGCGGGCGAC
The DNA here is from genome assembly GCA_034408875.1 of Actinomycetota bacterium. Classification (GTDB taxonomy): domain Bacteria; phylum Actinomycetota; class Acidimicrobiia; order IMCC26256; family PALSA-610; genus JANNHK01. The sequence continues at coordinate 6,159 of JAWXCJ010000391.1, read as the reverse complement.
GTGTCGATCATTTCCAGCACGGTGCCGCGCGCCGAACTGTACGTCTGCCATTCGAGCGACGCCGCGAGCACGTCCTCGTACCGACTCAACGCGTAGAAGTCGTACTGCTCGTTGTAGTAGAGCGGCGCCTCGTCGCGCAGCCGGCGCCATGTCGGGTGCGGGTTGGCGTCGATGTCCGCGTCGTAGGGGTCGTAGTACGGGGCGGTCATGCGCTCGGTCATGTTGTCTCCTCGACGAATGTCGACACGCCTTCGACGTTACCGATCTCGGTCATGTCCGTGAGGGCGGTTTCGTTCCCGCGCAGGTAGCCGTCGAGGAAGTCGAGCATGACGGCGACGCCGATCTGGACCTGTTCGCCGGCAGGTTCGGTTGCGAACGGTGCGTGCTTGCCGCCGAGCAAGGTCAGGAAGTACTTCGGCGGGTTGGCGTCGGCGTAGATCGCCTCGCTGCGCGCATACGGCACCAACTCGTCCTGGTCGCCGTGGATCAGGAGGATCGGCGTGTCGATTCCCTCGTACGGCGTGCCCTCGTAGCCGGGCATGTTCCCCGCGACGGCGAACGCGGCATCGATGCGGTCGTCGGTGCAGCACGAGTTGAAGAAGCCCATCGTCGTGAACCCGCCGAGCGAGTGCCCGCCCGCGGCAACGTGTTCCGCGTCGGCGAGGCCGTGCAGCCAGCTCGCTTCGTCGCCGGAAGCGGCGAGCACCTGGTCGAGGACGAACGACGCGTCGACCGGCTGGTTGAGCACGTCGCCGACGATCGGTCCGCCCGGCGCGGCGCCGTTCGACAGCGGGTACGCGGGCGCGACCACCAGGTAACCCGCCTCCGCGATCTGCGTGGCGATCGGCGCGTAGATCTCGGGCGTCGCGATCCAGCCGTGACTGAACAACACGACGGGGAATGGGCCGTCGCCCTGCGGGACGTGGAACACCACTCGCAGCGTGCGATCGGGCGCCCCCGCGAATTCGCCGTTTGCCTTCGTGGGCCGGGACGCGTCGACGTACGTCTCTTCCCGGATCTCCGTCTCGTAGCGCTCGGGTCGCGTTGTCGTGGTCGTCGGCGCATCGGTTTCGCGTGGCGGATCGGGGGTTTCGGCCGCGTCGTCGTCACCGCCGCCGCATGCACCGAGCAGGGCCACGGAGGCCAGTACACCCGCGAGGAAACGACGCATCGGGGGAGTTTCGCCTCCCGGCCGCGCGCCGTTCAAGTACGCTTCCGAAACTCGTTCGGAACTGGAGGTGCGATGCGGGGCAAGGTCGGCCGCCCGGCTCGTCTCGATCGCAACATGATCGCCCGGGCCGCGTACGAGATCGGGCTCGACCAGGTGACGATGAAGGCCGTGGCCGACCGGCTCGGGGTCAGCGTTCCCGGGCTGTACCACCACGTCGAAGGCCGCGACGACCTGATGCGCCTCGCCGCCGAGTACTCGGCTTCGCTGATCCAGATCCCGATCGACCACGGTCAGCACTGGGCGCCGTGGCTGGTCGAATGGGCGAACCACAACTACGACGCATTCGTCGGCCAGCCCGAGCTGTTGAGCCAGTTCCTCAACGGTGCGATCGGTATCGAACGCGTCGTCATCGCGGTCGACACGGTCGTCGGGCTCCTGGTGCGGCACGGTTTCACGCCGGCCGAGGCGATGGACGCGTACATGCTCGTCGGCCAGTGCGCCCTCGGCGCCGCAGTCGGCCGCATACGCGAGATGGAAGCGGCCCGGGTCGGACGGCCCGCGATCGCCGAGTTCCACCGCGAGCTCGCGCAGCGCCCGGCCGACGAACTTCCGAACCTGCGCGCCTTGGTGACCGGCATGCCCGCGGCACCCGCGACGTTTACGGATCAGGTCTGCACCGTGCTCGTCGGGATCGCGGTACGGCGTGGTGGCAGTCCCGACGACGTGCTCGAGCACGTACCGGGCGTGGCCGTCAACGCCGCGACGTAGCGCGCCACACGCGTTCGGGGGTGAACGGCGGGTCGAGGTGGCGTACGCCGTACGGGCGCAGCGCGTCGACGACCGCGTTCCACACCGCCGCGGTCGCCCCCGTCGTACCCGACTCGCCGATGCCCTTCGCTCCGAGCGGGTTGCGTGGTGTCGGCGTGACCGTGTGGTGCACCTCGAACGACGGCAGTTCGGCCGCACTCGGAATCGCGTAGTCGAGGAAGTTCGTCGTGAGCGGGTTGCCGTCGTCGTCGAACACGACCTGTTCGAAGAGCGTGTGGGCGACACCCTGCGCGGCCCCGCCGTGGACCTGGCCCGCGGCGAGCATCTCGTTGAGCACGGTGCCGCAGTCGTCGACCGCGACGAGGCGCAGCAACGTGACGCCGCCTGTCTCGGTGTCGACCTCGACGATCGCGACGTGGCAGCCGAACGGAAACGAGCCGTCGGAGTCGAATTCGACCTCCGCGAACAACGGTTCCGCCGCGCGGCCCGCGATGTGCTCCCACGACGTCGCCGACGCGGGAACACCGTTGACGCCGAGGCGACCGTCGTCGAACACGACGATGTCGTCGACCGCGGATTCGAGGAGGTCGGCGAGGACGTGACGGGCCTGGTCGAGGACCTCGCCCGCGGCGCGGTGCGCGGCGCTGCCTGCAAGTTGGGCGGATCGCGACCCGAACGTGCCGACACCGCGCGGGACGAGTTCGGTGTCGGAGTGCACCACGGTGATGCGCTCGAACGGAATGCCCGTCTCCGCCGACACGATCTGGGCCCACGTCGTCTCGTGACCCTGCCCGTTGGGAACACTGCCGGTGACGACGGTGCACGAACCGTCGGGGTCGACCCGTACCGACCCGTACTCGCCACCACGGCCGCTGACCTCGACGTAGTTCGCGACCCCGATGCCAAGCTGGAGATGACCATCCTTGCGGCGGCGCGTCGCCTGCACGGTGCGCCACTGGTCGTGGCCGCTGATGCGCAGCGCCTCCGAGAGCGCGAGTTGGTAGTCGCCGGTGTCGTACGTCGCGCCGGTTGCAGTCTTGTACGGGAACGCCTCGCGCGGGATGAAGTTGCGGCGGCGCAGTTCGACCGCGTCCATCTTCAGCTCGTCGGCCAGCAGTTCGATGGCCCGTTCGGTCATGGCCGCGGCTTCGGGCCGCCCGGCCCCGCGGTACGGGCCGGTGGGCGTCGTATTCGTGACCACCGGGATGCCGTGGAACTCGACCGTCGGGATGCGGTACACGCCCGACGCCATGATCTGCGTGACCCACGGGATGAACGCGCCGCGGATCGGGTACGCGCCCACGTTTGCGAGCGCGCGTACCCGCAACCCGACGATGCGGCCGTCACGCCGGGCGCCGATCTCGACGTCGTGCACCTGGTCGCGTCCGTGCGTCATGTTGAGGAAGTTCTCGCGCCGCGTCTCGGTCCACGCGACCGCGCGACTCAACGTGCGGGCGAGCGCCGCGACGACGATCTGCTCACCGTAGGCCCCGCCCTTGGCGCCGAACCCGCCGCCGACAGCCGGCGCCCGTACGACAACCTGCTCGACCTCGATCTCCAGCGCGGCGGCGATCTCGGTACGGACCCCGAAGACCGACTGCGTGCTGGCCCACACCGCGAGCCTTTCACCGTCGGGCACTACCACGCACCCGTTCGGTTCCATCGGTGCCGGCGCGACACGCGGGTGCACGATACGGGTCCGCACCGTCACTTCGGCATCGGCAAACCCGGCCCCAAACGCGTCGGGAACGACACCGGTCGTCGCGTTCGACCCGAACTCGGGGAACAGCAGCGGCGCGTCGGGCGCAATGGCGGCGTCGGCGGTGACGACGACGGGCAACGGTTCGATGTCGGCGACGATCAGTTCGGCCGCGTCGGTCGCGATCGCTCGCGACTCCGCGACGACCACCGCGAACGGTTCGCCGACGAAGCGCACGCGATCCCGGGCGAGGCGAGGTCGATCCATCATCCCGTCGCCGCCCATGGCGCGCGCCGGCGCGAGCGCGAGGTCGGAATCGGTGAACACGCCGACGACACCCGGCATCGTGCGCGCCGGCGCGGCATCGATGCTGCGCAGCTCGCCGTGCGCCGTTTCGGACCGGACGAACACGGCCCACAGCGCACCGGTCGCGATCGCGACGTCGTCGACGTACTGGGTCGTGCCGGTGAGGCAGGCCCGGTCTTCGACCCGCTGCACGCTGTGGCCGAGAACGGTGCGCGTCATCGGCCGGGAGTTTTACACCAAGCTGTCGAGCCAGGCCTGGTGCAGGTCGGCGTATGCGCCACCGTGAGAGATGAGGTCGCGCGGTGTGCCGTCCTCGTGGATGCGCCCGGCGTCGAGCACCACGACTCGGTCGGCAATCTCCACCGTCGTGAGCCGATGGGCGATGATCACCGCGGTTCGATCGGCGAGCAACGTTCGCAGCGCGTGCTGGACGAGCCGCTCCGACGGGATATCGAGTGACGACGTGGCCTCGTCGAGGATGAGCACGGCCGGGTCGGCGAGGAACGCGCGTGCGAACGCGACCAGCTGGCGCTGCCCGGCCGACAGTCGCGCGCCCTTCTGGTGCACGTCGGTGTCGTAGCCGTCGGGGAGGGCGGCGATGAAGTCGTGGGCGCCGATCGCGCGGGCCGCGTGCTCGATCACGGCGCGGGTTGCGCCGGGCCGGCCGAACTCGATGTTGTCCGCGACCGAGCCGGAGAACATGAAGTTCTCCTGGGTGACAGTGACGACGGCGCGGCTGAGGTCGTCGGGGTCGAGATCGCGCAGGTCGACGCCGTCGAGCGTGACGCGGCCGGCGGTCGGGTCCCAGAACCGCGCCGCGAGCCGGGCAATGGTCGTCTTGCCCGCGCCGGTCGCGCCGACGAGCGCGACGGTCTGGCCCGCCGGTATCGCGAGGTCGAGGTGCGGGAGCACCGGCTTCTCGCGGTACGCGAACTCCACGCCCTCGAACCGGACCTCGCCGCGCGGGTCGGGGAGCCGCACCGGGTCGGCCGGGATCGGCACACTTGGTTGCTCGTCGAGCACACCCGAGAGCTTTTCGAGACCGGCGGTCGACGCCTGGAACAAGTTGTAGAACTGGCTCAACTCCTGCATCGGTTCGAAGAACCGCCGCACGTACAGCATGAACGCGGCCAGCACACCGACGCTGATGTTGCCCTCGACCGCCTGGTACCCACCCACGAGCAACACGGCGGCCATCGTGAACCGCCCGACGAGTTGCACGCCCGGGCCGTACGCGGCCGCGAGCCGGTTCGACCACACATTGGCCGCGCGGTAACGGTCGTCGAGGTGCTCGTAGATCTCCTGATTGCGCGGTTCCCGCCGGAACGCGTGCACGGCCTGGATGCCGCCCAAGCTCTCGACGAAGTGCACGATCACGAGCGCGACGGCCTCGCGCGTCGCTCGGTACGCGCGTTCGGACTGGTTGCGGAACCAGCGGGTCAGGCCCCACAGGACGGGGAAGGCCAACATCACGACCAGCGCGAGCCGCACGTCGAGGACGAGCATCATCACGGCGATGCCGACGACGAGCAGGCTCGACGACACGAGGACGACGATGCCGTGGCCGAGCATCTGCGCGATGGCCTCGACGTCAGATGTTTGTCGCGAGATCACCCGGCCCGAGGTGTACCGCTCGTGGAACGACATGCTCAGGTGTTGGAAGTGCATAAAGACCCGGCGCTTGATGTCGAGCAACACGTCCTGGCCGATGCGTCCCGTCACGAGCAGGAAGCCGTTGAGCGCGGCGGCGCCGACCACGGTAACGACGGCGAACGCGACGACCACAGTCGCGAGCGGCCGGATGCTGCCGTCGCCGCCGTCGAGGAGCGGCGGTATGCCGTTGTCGATGCCCTGCATGACGAGCCAGGGTCCGGCCAGTTGGGCCGCGGTGTTGACGGCGATCAACACGAACGCGAGCAACAACCCGCCCCGGTGCGGCCGGATGAGTGTCCCGAGGAGCGTGCGGCTCCGTGTGCGCAGGATTCCGGCGAGCGTGCCAGCCGGTTCCTCGACCATCTCGGCCGCCACGCCGCGCCACGAGTCGACGCGCGCGTCACCTGTAATGTCGAGCGGCCCATCGCGGTCGACGTCAGGGATCCCCTCCGGTTCGATCAACACTCGGCTACGTCCTCCGGTGCTCGATCGCCCGTGCGGCCTCGAGCATCTGTCCGCACCTGCGGTCTGCGCCTGGAGGAACACTCGGCTACGTCCGCCT
>JAWXCJ010000390.1:0-5289 GCA_034408875.1 Actinomycetota bacterium | reverse complement strand
GGCAGGACCTGGCACTGGCACGGCGCTATGCTGGCAACATCAGTGCGGCATTCGCCCAACGGTGGCCCCACCAGCGCGACGAGATTGCCCGGCGCAACCTGGACTACGTGGCACGCATCGACAGCCTCGATCTTCAGGTGCGCGACTGGCTGGGTGCCGTGCCGCGCGCCCAGCGCCGGGTGATCACCTCGCACGACGCCTTCGGCTACTTCGGCGCGGCCTACGGCGTGGACTTCCTGGCGCCGCAAGGTTGGAACACGCACAGCGAGCCCTCGGCAGCGGCAGTCGCACGCCTGATCCGCCAGATCAAGACCCAAGGCGTGCGGGCCATTTTCATGGAGAACATCAGTGACCGGCGTCTCGTCGAGCGCACCCGCCGAGCCGAACGGGCACTGCAACGCGCCCGCGGCGTCGCACTGGTACGGCATTGGGGCCTGCGCGGCCAGCGTGTTCGTCCCGTCGGTCGAGAACGTCGGGTTGTTGCACTTCGTGATGTCGATGTTCTGGACCTCGACCCCCGGAATGAGTCGGATCTGCTCGAACGCCGCCTGCACCAGGTTGACGGGGATCGGCGAGTACCCGAGCGCCGCCGACCGCTCCTGCGCCTGGCACATCGCGTAGTACGTGAACGCGCCGAGGGTCCGTCCCTTGTCCGCCGTGAACTGACCCTGCACCGTGGTCGGCAGGATGAAGTACGAGTAGGACGAGAGTTGGTAGTTGCGGGGATCCGCGTCGGCGTAGACGCCGCTCAGATCCGAGGTGAGGTAGACCGCGGGGTTGTTCTTGTCGGTGTTGATCTTCGCCTGGAGCAGCGACACCGCGACGTTCTGCGGTGTGGGCTCGGTGTAGTAGCCCGCGGCGTTGAGGACCCTCGCCACGGGAAAGCCGTTGTTGAGCGCGTACGAGTAGTTGACGTAGCCGATCGCTCCCTCGGACGAGCTCTGGGCCACCTGGCTGTAGACGCCGTCGTCGCCGGTCTTCGCAATCATGCCCGTGACGACCGGGTAGACGGACGTCTGGCCGCACGCGGCCCGGCCGGCCCGGGGGCAGTAGTCGTTCCAAATTCCCTGGTGGCGGCTGACCAGCCACCCGGTGAACTGGGCCGTCGAGCCGGAGCCGTCGGCGCGCACGACCGGCACGATCTGGCGGGCGGGGAGGTCGAGGCCGGGGTTGTCGACGGCGAGGGCCGGGTCGTTCCACTGGGTGATGACGCCGGTGAAGATCTTGGCGACGTTCTCGCCCGAGAGCCGCAGGTTCGTCACCCGCCGGCCGCCGATCTTGAGGTTGTACATGAAGGCCGTGCCGCCGGCCGTCACGGGGATGTACGCGTAGGTTCCGATCTCCGGCGACTCGGGACGCGACCCGTCCTCGGGATTCCGTTGGAACGGGATGTCGGACGCGGCGAAGTCGACGATCCCGTTGAGGAAGTTGGCCCGCCCCGCGCTCGAACCGCTCTTGCTGTAGTCGACGGTGATGCCGAACTGCTTTGCGTTGCGGCGCATGTCGTCGATGGCGATGCCCGCCCACGACGAGCCCTCGCCCGAGATGCGCTGGTAGCTGCCGCCGCTCTGGGCGGTACCGGGTGACGACGACGCGACGAGCGCGGCCGACGCGAGTGCGAACACGAGCGCGAGCGCGAACGCGTTCGCACCGCGCCGCCGGGTGGACAGGTCGGTCATGCGGGTACCTCCTGGGGGCGCGCCTCGATGCGAACCAGGTCTCGCGCCGACCGGGCCACTCGGCGGCGGGCCTGACGCCGGGTGAGCTGCCCGGCGCCGCGGCCGCCCACGATGCGGGCGACGACGAAGAGCACGAGCACCAGCACCATGAGGACCGCGGCGGTAGCGAACCCGCGGATCTGCAGCTCGCGTTGTGGCGCGCGCACGAACTCGTACGTCATGAGCGGCAGCGACATCATCGGGTTCTCGTTCGGGTTGGCGTTGAACGCCGCGGTGGAGCCCGACACCAGGAGCACCGGCGCGGTCTCACCCACCCCGCGGGCGATCCCGAGGATGACGGCCGTGGCCAGGCCGGATTTTGCGGTCGGGAGCACGACGTGCCACACGGTGCGCCACTGCGGCGCGCCGAGTGCGGCCGAGGCCTCGCGAAGGTTGCCGGGGACGATGCGGAGCACGACGTCGGCCGACCGGATGATGATCGGCAGCATCATCACGCTCACTGCGATCGCGGCGGCCAGGCCCGACCGCGGGAAGCCCAGGATCAGGATGAACAGCGCGAAGATGAACAGCCCCGCGACGATCGACGGAAGCGCGGTCATGGCGTCGACGACGGTGCGCACCGTCCCGGCCAGGCGGCTGCGGGTCTCGTTGATGAACACGGCGCACACGATGCCGAGCGGGACCGTGAAGAGGCCGGCCAGCGAGATGATCACCAGCGTGCCGACGATGGCGTGGCGGATCCCGCCCCGCGACAGCGGATCGAGCGGACCGGCCTCGCTCATGTCGTCGAGGTAGAAGTTCGAACGCAACAGCGCTTGGCGCCCTTTCAGCAGCGTGAAGACGATGACCGTCGCGAGCGCGGCGAACGCGACGAACGCCGCGGCTCCGAGCAAGACAGTCATCACCTTGTTCACGACCCCGGGCCGGTCCTCGCGCAGCGACACGAGGAATCCGTAGGCGACGACGAAGAGAACGAACGTGACAACGACTTGGCCGAACGGGCCCGCGAGCGGCGTGAGCCGCCCGAAGAGGAGGAACCCCGTCGCGACGGAGCTGAGCGCGGCGCCGCCGACCTCGAGCACGTCGGCGCGGGTGACACCGCCGAGCGTTCGCAGGTGCTGGGGCGGCACCGGGGTGGCGACGACGCGCGGCACCGTCGTCGCCGGCGCCGCCGCGGGTGTTTCGGGGGCATCGTGCCCGGTCGTGGTCGTCGTGGTCATACTTCGCTCTCGGCTCCCGAGCGCGACCGGGCGACGACCGCGGAGGCGGCAAAGTTCACGGCCAAGGTGACGACGAAGAGCGCCAGTCCGGCGGCCATCAGCGCCGACAGCTCGAAACCCGACGCCTCGCCGAAACGGTTGCCGATGAGCGCCGAGACGGAGTTCCCGCCGACCTCGAGCACGTGGAAGTTGATGTCGAACCGGGGCGAGATGATGAGGATGACCGCGATCGTCTCGCCGAGGGCCCGGCCCAGCCCGAGCATGGTTCCGCCGATGATCCCGCCGCGGCCGAACGGGATCGAGACGATGCGGATCATCCCCCAACGCGTCGCGCCGAGCGCGTACGCGCCCTCGCGCTCGCCGGCCGGCACCTGCGAGAACACCTCGCGCATGATCGACGCCTGGATCGGGATCACCATCATGGCGACGACGATGCCGGCGAGGAACGTCGACGACGTAAAGACGCTCGCCGATGCCAACGGGTCGCCGTGGTCGTAGCCGTCGACGCGAAAGATCGGTATCCATCCGAACCAGCGGGACGTCCACCGCGCCAGCCCGACGACGGGCTCCTGGAGGAAGTACACACCCCACACCCCGTAGACGATGCTCGGCACCGCCGCCATCAGGTCGACCACCGCGACCAGCCACGAACGCATCCGCGGCGGCGCGATCTCGGCAATGAACAGCGACGTGCCGAACGAAACCGGGATCGCGATAAACACCGCCACGAGCGCGATTATCGCGGTGCCGATCATCACCGACGCGATGCCGAAGTCGCCGGTGAACGTCTCCCATCCGGCGGTGGTGAGGAAGCCGAAGCCCGCGACTTCGAGGGCGTCGACGGCCTTGATGCCCAGGAACAGGCCGACGCCGAGCATCACCGCGAGCACGAGCAGGCCGCTGGTCAGTGTGCCGGCGTGGAAGATCCGGTCGCCGCGGTCGCGCCGGCTCCGGACCGTCCGGGGCACGTCGGGTTCCAAGGGAGCCGCGATCGGGACGGTGGTGGTCGCCGCCGTCACCGCTCAGCCCAACCAGGCGCAGGCGACCATTCCGCCGCGACGCAGCTCGTGCGGAACCGAAACCGTCTTGCGCGCGTCGGGTCCTCGGGGCACCGGGCGATCGTAAGAGGGCCACCTTTCCTCCACTTGAACCGGTGGTGAACGTTGCTCGACACGCGCGCGACAACGGCTGCGCGCGGATCCACGACCGGCACTCGATCAGCCCGCATCGAAGCGGAAGCCGACGCCGCGTACCACGACGATGCGGCGGCGACCGTCGACCGCCTCGAGCTTGTTGCGGAGCCGGCGGACGTGGGAGTCGAGGGCGCCGGCGTGCAACCCGAGGGCGACCAGCTCCTCGCGGCGAACGACCCGACCGGGCCGGCGAGTCAACGCTTCGAGGAGCTCGCACTCGGGGCGGGTGAGCGCGATCTCGGCACCGGTCACGACCGCTGTACCGCGCGACACGTCGACCGCACATCCGTCGGCCGTGCCCGCCTCGCCCCCTGCGCGCGGCCGAGGCCGGCTTCGGCGCAGCAACGCCCTTACTCGGGCCACGAGCTCGCGAGGGCGCGTGAAGCCGTTCACGCACTGATCTGCGCCGGCCGTGTACGCGCCGAGGACTGTCGCCTCCCCGACGGTGACGGCGGCGACCGCCATGATCGGCATGTCGGTACGCGCTCGGAGCGCGCCGATGATCAGATCGGGCGGTCCGGCGATGCTCAGATCCACCACGGCGACGTCGAACTCGGCGCCGATGTGGAGCCCGGCGCGCACCGGCGCCGCGAAGTGCACGCGATAGCCCTCGGCTTCGAGAGCCGCCGCCAGCGCCTCGCGCGAACCCGGATCGTCGCAGACGAGGAGCACGCCGGCCGCGTCGGGGCCGGGAAACTCGCCCGCCGCAGGCGGCGCCGGTGACCCAACCGATTCCTGCGCCCACACGGAGCGACACGATAAGGAACCCATGGTGGCAGCGGACTGAAGGAAACATGTACAGAAGGCATCGCCGAGGCAAACCCCCGGACTCGCGCGGGTCGGCTCGGCGGGTACAGATCTACGGCAAGAACGAACGCACCCGATCCGGTGACGTCGTCGTCCCAGGTCAGATCCGGGCTCGACGCCGGATCGCGACGAGCGCGAGGCCACCGGCGATCAGCCCGACGCCGAGGGCAACGAGGAGCGCCACCGCGCCGCTTCCCGTACGCGGCAGGGCGGCCTGGCTGCTCGGCGCGGCCTGCGTCACTGGCCCCGTGGTCGTCGTCGCGGCGGCCGTCGCAGCCTGTGACGCGACGGTGGTCGTCGAGCTTTGCCCACCGACCGTTGTCGTCGTCCCGGGACCTGCGGTCGTCGTAGTCGTGCCCCCGGCGGTCGTCGTCGTCGTAGGAGCCAACG
>JAWXCJ010000389.1:0-8293 GCA_034408875.1 Actinomycetota bacterium | reverse complement strand
CTGCGCCGCCGTGTCCATCGCGGCGACCCACTCGTGGCTCAAGAAGATCATCTCCTGACGGTAGCGACGCTTCGGATGGCGGACCCGTCCGGACATACCCTGGCCCGTCATGGCACCGGTCGAACACCGGGAGACGAACTTTCCGGCGTCGCTCGTGGCGATCGCCGAACGGGTCGAGCACCGCATCGTGTCCCTCCTCGACGACGAGGCCCGCCGCTGGTCCGCGGTCGATCCGGTGCTGGCCGACCCGTTCGCCGAACTCCGCGCCTTCGTCGTCGGGGGCGGCAAGCGCCTGCGCCCGGCGTTCTGCCACTGTGCGTTCGTCGGCGCCGGGGGAGACCCCGATGCTCCCGAGGTCGTCGATGCCGCGGCCGCGCTCGAACTCGTCCACACGTTCGCACTGGTGCACGACGACGTGATGGACGGTTCCGACTCGCGCCGGGGCCGCCCCGCGGTGCACCGGCGCTTCGCCGACGAGCACGCGGCCGCGTCGTGGCGGGCCGAACCCCGCCGCTTCGGCGACGGCATGGCGATCCTCGTCGGCGACTTTGCCTTTGTCTACGCCGACGTGCTAATGCGCGGCGCCCCTGCACCCGCGCTCGACGTGTTCGACGCGCTCCGCATCGAGTTGTGCGTCGGCCAGTCGCTCGACCTGGTGAGCACGGCGCGCGGCACGACCGACACGGCGACCGCGAACCGCATCGCGACCTACAAGTCGGCGAAGTACACGGTCGAAGGTCCGCTGCACCTCGGTGCGGCACTCGCAGGCAAACTCGACGACCTCGCGGCTCCGCTTTCGGCGATCGGGCTTCCGCTCGGTGCCGCATTCCAATTGCGCGACGACCTCCTCGGCGCGTTCGGCGATGCCGACGTCACGGGCAAGCCCGTCGGCGACGACCTGCGCGAGGGCAAGACCACACCGCTCGTGGCGTTCGCGACCGAGCGCAGCGACGACGCCGACCGCCGCGTGCTCGAGCGTCTGGGTGCGCCGAACTTCTCGCGGGACGATGTGGCCGCCCTGCAAGACGTTTTCGTTCGCACCGGCGCGGTCAAGGAAGTCGAGCGCCGCATCGACGAGCTCGTGGGCGAGGCTCACACGGCGCTGGCGGCCGCGCCCCTCGCCCCGATCGCGCGGGAACGCCTCACCGAACTCGCCGACTACGTCGCCTGGCGCGACCACTAGATCCTTTCCGTGCGGAAGCAGGGAGTTGCCCTCATGCCGAAGGCCGCTCGGGGCGACCGAGGGAGCCATTCTTGACGAACCCGAGCGCGATCGCAGTCAGCGGGCTCGAGAAGCACTACGGCGCGACCCGCGCCGTCGACGGTGTGTCGTTCGACGTCGCGCCCGGCGAGGTGTTTGGCTTGCTCGGGCCCAACGGCGCGGGCAAGACCACGACCGTCGAGATCCTCGAGGGCTACCGCCGGCCCGACGCGGGCACCGTTCGCGTTCTCGACTGCGACCCGCAGCGTGACGCCTCGTTGCGATCGCGGATGGGTGTCATGCTCCAGGAGGGCGGCCTCTACCCGGCCCTACGCGCCCGAGAGCTGCTCCGGTTGTTCGCCGCGTACTACGAGGATCCCGAAGACGCCGACACGCTCCTCGACACTGTCGGTCTCACCGACGCAGCCGGCACGCCCGTGCGCCGCCTCTCGGGCGGGCAGGCGCAGCGCCTGTCGCTCGCGTGCGCGATCGTCGGCCGCCCCGATGTCGTGTTCCTCGACGAGCCGACCGCGGGGATGGACCCGCAGGCGCGCACGGCGACGTGGGGGTTGGTGCGCGATCTCGCGGCGCGGGGCGCGACCGTGCTGCTGACGACACACGCGATGGACGAAGCCGAGCACCTCTGCGACCGGGTGGCGATCATGGCCGGCGGCCGGCTCGCCGCGCTCGGAACCCCGGCCGAGTTGACGCAGTCGGCCACCGCGTCAGACGTCTGGTTCGCGGCCGTCCCGGGACTCGACACCGACGCCCTGGCCCACGCCCTCTCGCTCGACGGAACGTGCGTCGTCGAAGAACGCCCGGGGGAGTACCTGATCCGCGCGCCCGCGACAGCCGGTATCGTCGCCGACCTCACTGCATTCCTGCGCGACCGCGACGTGATGGTGTCGTCGCTGCGCGCCGGACGGCAGTCGCTCGAAGCGGTGTTCCTGCAGATCACCGCGGAGTCGCAGCCGTGATGCGCCGAGCAGTGAAGGCCCAAGCCCGCACGGAGTTGCTCCTGGCGCTGCGCCGGGGCGAGAACGTCCTCGTGATGCTCGTGATCCCGGTCGGAGTGCTGGTGTTCTTCTCGAAGGTCGACGAGGTGCCGACGTCGTTCGACAACCCGATCGAGTTCCTCGTGCCCGGCGTGCTCGCGCTCGCGGTGATGGCGTCGGCGATGGTGTCGCTCGGCATCTCGACCGGCTTCGAACGCCGCTACGGCGTGCTCAAGCGCCTCGGCTCCACACCGCTCGCGCGCAGCGGCCTGCTCGCGGCCAAGACCGCGACGGTCCTCGTACTCGTATCGCTCCAGATCGTCGTGATCACCCTGACGGGTATCGCGCTCGGTTGGGAGGCCGACGGCGGTGTGTTCGCTGCGGTCGCGCTGCTGTTGCTCGGCACGGTCGCCTTCGCCGGCGTGGGCATGTTGATGGCGGGTACCTTGCGGGCGGAAGCAAACCTCGCGTTGGCGAACGGTCTTTTCCTCGTGCTCCTGTTCCTCGGCGGCATGGCCTACCCGCTCGACGACCTGCCGGGACCGATCGAGGCATTCGCCAAACTCTTGCCCGCGGCCGCCCTGTCGGAAACCGTCCGGGCCGCGTTGACGGACAAGACGTTTCCCGTGGACGCCCTCGTCGTCCTCGTCGCGTGGGCGATCGCGGCCCCGCTCGCCGCCGCCCGCTTCTTCCGCTGGGAAGAATGAACCGTTAGGACGACCCGGCGAGCAACTCGTCGAGGGGCTCGTCGAGGGCGGGCTTGCTCGTGATGCCGAAGACACGGTCCTGGACGACTCCTTCGGCATCGATGAAAAAGGTCTGCGGTATGCCGCGCACGCCGTAGGCCTCGGCGACGTCGCCGTCGGTGTCGAACGCGGCGGGGAACGTCACACCGAGCCGTTCGACAAACGACTCGGAGTCGCGGCGCAGGTCCTCGTAGGAGACGGCGACAACCTGGAGGTCATCGGGCGACTCTTCCGACGCGGCCTCGAGGAGCGGCATCTCCTCTTCGCACGGATGGCACCACGACGCGAAGAACGTGAGGACGACTGCCCGCCCGCGGGCGTCGCCGAGACTGAAACACCCACCGTCGAGCGTGACCAGAGTGAACTCGGGAGCGGGCTCACCGACGTCGACGCCGTCACCGCCCTCGACGCGCACGTCGCACTCCTCGGTCGTCGAACCGGACGGGCTGGACGCGTCGCTATCGTCGTCGCGGGCCGTGAGCACGACCGCGAGTCCGGCCGGCGGCACGGCGATCGCGACGACCGCGAGCACGACGAGCGCACGCCGCGACGGGCGGCGCGGTTCGTCAGGAGATGACGGCGTCGACTGCAACGGCCGCGAAGACCAGCAGCAGGTACACGTTCGAGAACGCGAAGAACTTGATGGCCCGCTTCGGCGTCGGATCGCGCCCGAGGACCAGCGCCTGCCCGACGAACACGGCTCCGCACACCGCCACGGCCACCGCGTAGAACCGGCCGACGTCGCCCGTGAGCGTGAGCGCGAACGTCAGGGCGACGGTGAGCATCGCGTAGCCTGCGATCTGGCGTGTCGTCTCGTGGGCCCCGCGGACCACCGGCATCATCGGGATGCCCGCCGCCGCGTAGTCGTCGCGGTACTTCATCGCGAGGGCCCAGAAGTGGGCCGGTGTCCACGTGAACACGACGGCGAACAGGATCCACGCGGGTGCGGCGAGTTCGCCCGTGACCGCGGCCCACCCGACGAGAGCGGGCACCGCACCCGCGGCACCGCCGATGACGATGTTCTGCACGGTGCGGGGCTTCAACCAGATCGTGTACACGAACACGTAGAACAACGTCGCCGACAGCGTCAGCACCGCGGAGAGGAGGTTGGCCGCGGTTGCGAGCAACGCAAACGCGAGCACGTTGAGCACGATGCCGAACGTGAGCGCATGCGCGGGATTGATCTCTCCCTGCGGCAACGGACGCCCGTGCGTGCGGCGCATGAGCCGGTCGCGGTCGCGTTCGATCCAGCAGTTGATCGTGTTGGCGCCGCCGGCCGCCATCGCGCCACCCACGACCACGGCGAGGATCAGGCGCAACGGTGGCACACCGCCGTAGGCGAGGAACATCGGCGGCACGGCCGTCACGAGCAACAACTCGATGACGCGCGGCTTCGTCAGCCGGAAGTACGCGGCTGCCGTCGCCCGGGCCGGGCGTCGTTCGGATTCGAGGTGGACGGCGGATTGCACCATGAGCGTCGTGGTCGAGACTACGTCACTCGACGACGATGACCCCTTCCATCCCTTGGCCCCGATGGTTCCCGATGTCGCAATAGAACTCGTATTCGCCGGCTTCGAGGTCGGCGGTGCCCGTATCGGTCTCGGATCCGCTGTTGACGGTCAGCTTGAAATCGTCGACGCCTTCGATGAGGAGGGTGTGCTCTTCGTCGCCCTTTTCGATGAGGGTGATCTCGAGGGGCCCGGCCGTGGTC
Source organism: Actinomycetota bacterium (assembly GCA_034408875.1). GTDB lineage: Bacteria > Actinomycetota > Acidimicrobiia > IMCC26256 > PALSA-610 > JANNHK01. Next base: position 3,640 of record JAWXCJ010000389.1, on the reverse strand, counting down.
TCGATGTCCTTCGGGTCGAAGGCGTATTCCTCGGCGTCGACGTCGATGCTGCCGTTGGTGACTTCGGCTGCCTCGCCGCCACCACCGCCCCCGCCACAGCCCGTGAGGGCGAGCGCAGCCACCGCGAGCAACGAACCGACGAGCACGAGGCGCGGTGGGCGCATGAGTGTTCCCTCCCGAGACGGCCTCTCCCAGCCGGCAGGGCGAGGCTACTCACGCCGGCCCGGAAAACCCGGAATCGCGGCCGGTACAGTGCGCCCGCATGGCGGCCGAGCCCAAGGACGAGAAACAGTCGATTCGGATGCTGGCCGACCGGCTGCTGGTGGCGCCGTCCGACGAAGCCGGAGAACGAAAATCCCGGGCCGGGATCCTCATCCCCGCCACGGCCAACGTGAACCGGCGCCTGGTGTGGGCCGAGGTCGTGGCCGCGGGCCCGACCGTGCGCACGATCGAGGCCGGTGAACAGGTGTTGTTCTCGCCCGAGTCCGGGTTCGAGGTCGAGATCCGGGGCGAGGAGTACCTGATCCTGCGCGAGCGCGACGTGCACGCGATCGCCTCACCGCGGGCGCAAGGCCAGACCGGCCTCTACCTGTGATCGACCCCGCCCGCGCCCTGCGCCTCGACGGGAAGGTCGTGCTCGTGACGGGCGGGACCCGCGGTATCGGCCGGGCCATCGCCGAGGCGTGTGCCGCGGCCGGGGCCGGTATCGCCGTCGTCGCCCGCAAGCCGCCCGAACTCGAAGAGACCGCGGGGGCGATCGCCGCCATCGGCGCGTAGAACGTGTAGCAGGCGGCACTGATCCATCTCACGCGTCAGCTTGCACAGGAACTCGCGCCGGGCGTGCGCGTCAACGCGGTCGCCCCCGCGCTCGTGAAGACCGACATGGCCCGCGCCCTGTGGGAGCCGAACGAGGCGGCCATGACCAAGGCCCACGCCCTCGGCCGCCTGGGCGAACCCGACGACATCGCGAGCGCAACATTGTTCCTACTCTCCGACGCGGCGTCGTGGATCACCGGCGAAGTAATGGTGATCGACGGCGGGGCGGGGGTCAGCGCGCGCGGCTGAAGCGACTGATCGTCACCTTCATGCGGTCCTCGACCTCGACCACGCCCTCCACGCTGTCGGCCAGCGCCCGGGCGATGTACTGCACCTCGGGCGTCACGACGCCCCAGATCCGGGCGACGCCGTCGCGGACGTCGACCCGCAATCCGTCGGCGTTGCGGATGCGGCGGTCGCGCGCCAACGCGAACCGCAGCCGCGCTTCGATCTTCACGTCGTCGAGGGTCTCGCCGCCCGGAACGGCGGCGACGGCGGCGCGGAGCGCGAATCCGGCCCAGTCGAGGACCTCGTCACGGTGGCGCCACGTGAACGCGACAACTGCGGGACCAATGATCTTGAAAGCTTTCATGGCTCCCTCGCTGCGCCGTCCGTGGCTTCGCTACGTCCGCACGCGGCGGCGAATCACAACGGTTGCTGTTCCCCAGGTGGGCGGGGCCTAGTCGCCCAGGTACTCGATGCCGACCTTGTGCCGGCCGGCAAGCTCGGCGTACGCGGTCGGGTTGGCCTGGACCCACATCTCGGCGCCGCTACCGGCAACGGGGCGCTTGATCGCGGCGGGGGAACCGGCGAGGAGCATGCCCGCCGGGAACTTCGCACCCGACGCGACCACCGAACCCGCGGCGACGAGGCAACGGGGTCCGATGCTCGCACCGTCGAGCACGATCGACCCGTTGGCGATGATGCATTCCTCTTCGAGGATCGCGCCGTGGATCACGCAGTTGTGCGCGACGGTCACTCCCGGCCCGATGTCGGTCGTGAGCCCGGGCGGGCCGTGGATCACAGCATTGTCCTGCACGTTCGCGCCCCTACGGATAATGACGGGCGCGTAGTCGGCCCTGATCACGGCGCCGTACCAAATCGACGCGCCCGCCTCGACGATCACGTCACCCACGATCGTCGCGGTCGGCGCGATAAACGCGTTCGCGTCGATACGCGGACTCAGGTCTTCGAACGAGAACCTCGGCATTTCCTACCCCTTGTCGTCAGAGGAACGCGCGGGCAACTTCTATGGCCGCGCCCGCGGCCTCGCCCCGCACTTCGATGTCGGTCGCCTTACTCATCGGCAGTCGCTGCACGAACACGCGGCAATACTGACCGGCCGAGCCCCTGATCAGGTTCTCGGCGCCTTCGGGACCGTCGGTCCACGGTGCACCGGAGGGCAAGGTCAGCTCGACCCGCACCGGCTCGGGCGGTTGGGGGCGGCCCACGACCGAGAACGCGTAGGGCAGGGCCTTCGTCGCGAGCCACGCGACGTGGGCCAAGCGGTCGGTGTCGACCGGCTCTGCACCGAGTGCGGCGTACACGTCGAGACCGTGCGCCCACGTCTCCATGAGCCGGGCACTCACAAACGACCGCGGCTTCATGCCGAGCCCCCACGGAACGCGCGTGTCGGGATCGAGCTTCGTGAACAGATCTCGCTCGCGGGCCGCGGCCGCTTCCCACCACGCGAGCACCGCCGAACCATCGATGCAGCGGCCGCGCAGCACACCGCGGTACGTCACATCCTCCGTCGAAGCCGCGAGCTCGCCGCGCGCGCTCAACGATCCCGGACCGCCGGTCATCGTGTCGGCCGCAACTTCGTCGGTGTCGGCGAGGTGCGCGATCGTGTCGCGTACGTCCCAACCCCACGCGGGCGTGGGAGACAGCCAGTCGTCGGCGCCGATCGCGCGGACCACGTCCTGCACGCTCCGCTGTTCGGCCTCGAGCTCGTCGAGGCCAGCGAGTGTCACGGTTTGCGCAACCGTGTGCGACCCATCGAGACGGGAACTTCGGCCGGATGCGGGAGCGGCGGAGGCCCGGACGCGAAACGGGCGTCGAGATACTTGGCCAGCTCCTCGTACACCGCGTCGCCGATCGTGAGCCGAAGTTCGGCTTCCATCGTCTTGTACACGGGCTCGGCCGCGGTGAACGCCTCCGGCGCTTCGGTGCACCACCACGCGAACTCGTCGCCGCCTTCGCCCCAGCCGTCGCGGCCGAACTCGCTCAGCACCGAGGTGACGGAGCCGTCTTCTTCGTCGCGATCTTCGGCTCGGAGCGGCAGCTGCCAGCACACGGTCGGTTTCGTCTCGCTGAAGTGCTTCCCGGTGTTCAGGGCGTGCAGGTGTAACGCGCACCCGGGGCCGGCCGCGAACCCGGGCCGGTTGAGGAACATGCACGCGTCGTCGACCAAGCGGGTGCGCCATTCCTTACCGGTTTTGGCCCACACTCCCTTCTTCATTCCGACCGAGCGGAACTGCCACTCTTCGTCGGTCAGGCGCTTGGCGATCTTGTCGATCTTCTCTTTGTCCTTCTTGCCGTCGGCGTGCGCGCCGTACGAGCAACAACCCTGCACAAGTTCCGAGGCGGGTTCGGTCAGGACACCCTGGCAACCCTGGCCGAAGATGCAGCGCCACGACGACATGAGGAATGTCACGTCGATCTGCCACTGCTTCGGTTCCTTCCCCGGAATCGGGATCGTGACCCACTCACGAGTCGGGCGTGTCATGGCCGTGAGCGTACTGCGAGGGTGTCGGTAGGCTGCGCCAATCGCCGCCTCTACCGGTACACACGACGCGCTCCTCGCCGACCTCCGCCGCGCGCT
>JAWXCJ010000388.1:0-4886 GCA_034408875.1 Actinomycetota bacterium | reverse complement strand
GCCGCCTCCGACAACGACGCCGCCTCCGACAACGACGCCGCCTCCGACAACGACGCCGACGACGACGACGACAGCAACCATCCTGGTGACGACGACAACGGATGACGCCGGAACCTAAATCGGAGCCCCGTCGCGCACGACGAAGAACTGACGGCGGTCGTCGTCCTGCGATTCGGCAGGGCCGCGACCGCCGTCTCGCGTCGGTCGATAGGCCACGGCGCCGTCGGGGGCGTACTGCACGATGTAGGCCTTGCGCACGTCGTCCGTCAGATTGCGGGCGGTGCAATGCGGCGTGAGCGACGTGAACACCACGATGCTGCCCGCGGTCACGGGAACGAGCACCGCCGTGTCGTGGTCGCCCCAGCATTCCTCGCCGATGTCGGTGTGAACGTGGCGAAGCGTGCCGTGGCGGTGCACGCCCGGCATCACGGCGACACACCCGTTCTCGGGGGTCGCGTCGGTGAGCGCCACCCAGCAGGTGAGGTACGCCTGCGGTTCGACGAACGTATAGCCGTTGTCCTGGTGCCACAGCACGGGCTCGGCCGACTGCGGCTGCTTGTACACGGCCTGTTCCCAGTACAGGCGAACATCCGGGCCGATGAGGTCGCGCGCGAGGCCGGCGAGTAGCGGGTGGGCACAGAAGTCGCGCAGCACCTGCGAGCGCACCACGAGGTGCGGCGCGACGGTTTGGGTGTCGGTCCCCGCGACGCCGAACCGGCCGTCGGGCAGTTCCGAGAGGAACGCGCGCACGCGTTCCTCGCCCGGCGCGATGGCATCGTCGAGCGCGGCAAGGATTGCCGCGTCGAACGCATCCTCGACGACGAAGAACCCGTCCTCGTTGAACTGCTTCGCCTGGGTCTTGGTGATCGACGTGAACGGGCCCGTGTGATCGGGCCAGGCGAACCCGTCGTTCCACGGGTGCGGGACGCGCTCGACGGCCATGGCGCGCACGCTATCCGTATGGGCTAACCGGCGGTGCGGGAGGCGTGGCCGACGACCGACATGCGGTCGGAGGTTGCGTTGCGCACCTCGATCGTTGCGTGGTCGCCATCGACCGCGACAGTCGAATCGATGGTCTCGTCGGCGAGAACGACACCGACGAAGCGCACGTCGATCTCGCCGTGGTCGAGGAAGTCGTCGCCCCACGCGTCGAGCAGAGCGCCATACGCGGGTCCCGCGACCTGCACGCCCTGGGCCACGAGCCCGGGCAGGCCGAGGGCGCGGGCCGCGCTCGCGTCGGAGTGGTAGTTGCCCCGGCGCGAGTAACGCCGGATATCCGCTTCCGTGATCGTGCGGCGCAAGCTCATGCGGATCCGGCCTCCGGCCCTCGATTGCCCGCGAGGAATTGCAGCGGTGACCGGGCCTGCGGACCTCTCGCCTGACTCCTCACGACGCCGATTCCAAGGTCGCGGTCGGAGTGAAGCTGACCTCCGACGTCCACAGCGGGTCGTCGGGGCCGTCGGCGCTCGTCACCGTCACCGTGATGTCGACATAGGCGCGCCCGCGTTTCGTGTAGCAGTTGGTGACGTGTCCGGTCGTGACGAGCTCCGCGCCCGCGGCCTGGCGCCGGTGGCTCACGAGCCGTTGCCGGGTCTGGATCACGGGGTCGGAGCAGAGTTCACCGAAGGCGAGCACGGTGAGGTTCGCCGCGATCGGTGGGTATAGCGCACCGGCCCGCAGGCTCTCGTGGTCGACGCCGGCGGCCTGCCAGTAGCGCTCGTTCGCCCCGGCGGAGACGGTGACCCGCAGAGGGCCCACCGCGTCGCCGGCCCGCAGGGACGCGAACGCCACTGGTTCGTTATGCATGGGTGTGTATGATATGCGTCATGGCGTATAGGGCGGCCGTGGTCGGCGGATCAGGGTACACGGGGGCCGAACTGCTCCGACTGCTGTCGGGGCACCCCGAGATCGAGGTGGTGCACGTCACCGCCGACACCAATGCCGGGGCGCGCATCGCCGACCTCTTCCCGTCGCTCGCGCCGGTCGTCGGCGAGGAACGGTTCGCCCCGTTCGCCGTCGCCGATCTCACCGGTCTCGACCTGGTGTTCACCGCGTTGCCGCACGGCGCGTCGCAGTTGCTGATCCCCGAGATGCTCGAGCGGGTGGCGCATGTCGTCGACCTCGGTGCCGACTTCCGCCTTCCCGCCGACGTGTACGAACGCTGGTACGGCGAGCGGCACGCCGCGCCCGAACTCGTCGACCGCTTCGCGTACGGGATGGTCGAGTTGTACCGCGACGAGATCGGCGGGCGCGAACACATTGCGGTACCCGGCTGTTACCCGACCGCGGTCAGCATCGCGCTGGCGCCGCTCGTCGCGGATCGCAGCGTGGAGTTGCGCGGTCTCGTTGCCAACGCCATGTCGGGCGTGTCGGGTGCGGGCCGGACCCTGAAGACGACGAGCCTGTTCTCGGAGGCGAACGAGAACGTCTCGGCTTACGGACTGTTGACCCACCGGCATACGGCCGAGATGGAGCAGGCGCTGTCGAAAGTCGCGCGCCGCGATGTCGAGGTGCTCTTCACGCCGCATCTCGTACCGACGACACGCGGCATTCTCGCTACCTGTTACGCGCGTCCGGCGACCCCGGGGTTGTCTACGGCGCGGTTGCTCGAGCACTACCGCGAGTTCTACGCCAACGATCCGTGCGTGGTCGTGGTCGACGAGCCGTCGGGGACCAAGGCCACCTACGGCGCCAACGTGGTGCACGTCACCGTGCGCTTCGACGCGCGCACCGACACCGTCCTCGCGATCGCGGCCGAGGACAACCTGACGAAGGGCGCGTCGGGGCAGGCGATCCAAGCCGCCAACCTCGTACTCGGATTACCCGAAACCACCGGACTGCCGCTGGTCGGGGTGGCGCCGTGACCATCACCGACGTGCCCGGCTTCGTCGCCGGTGGCTTCGCCTGCGGGATCAAGCCGTCAGGGGTTTTCGACCTCGCGATGGTCGCGACCGAAGACCGGTTGCCCGTCGCGGCGGCGGGTGTGTTCACGACGAACCTCGCGCAAGCCGCGCCGGTGCAGATCAGCCAGCGCCATCTTGCGGGTGGTGTCGCTACGGCAGTCGTTCTGAACTCGGGCAACGCCAATGCTGCGACCGGGGAGCAGGGGCGCGCCGACGCGCTGCGCATGTGCGCGTTGACGGCCGACGGGCTCGGGATCGACACCACCGACGTACTCGTGTGCTCGACGGGCCTCATCGGCATCCCGATGCCGATGGACCCGATCGAGACGGGCATTCCGAAACTCTGCGAGCAGCTGTCGCCGGCGGGGGGCATGGACGCGGCCCGGGCGATGATGACGACCGACACGGTGGCCAAGCACGCGGTTGCCGCGGCCGGGAGTGCGACCGTCGGCGGTATCGCGAAAGGCGCGGCGATGCTCTCGCCCGCGATGGCGACGATGCTCGCGGTGCTCACCACCGACGCCGCGGTCGATCCCGCGACGCTTCAGTCGGCGCTTGCCGCCGCGGTGGCCGACTCGTTCGACATGCTGTGCGTCGACGGAGCCCGCTCGACCAACGACACGGTGCTCGTGCTCGCCAACGGGCGGGCAGGCGAGGTTGCGTACTCGGCGTTGTTCGACGGCTTGGCCGAGGTGTGCGGTTCGCTGGCCGAGCAGATGGCCCGCGACGCGGAGGGCGCGTCGAAGTTCGTGCGCGTTCGTGTCGTCGGCGCTCGGTCGCAGGCCGATGCCCGCACCGCCGCCCGCGCCGTCGCGAACAGCCAGCTCGTGCAGTGCTCGCTCAACGGCTCCGATCCGTACTGGGGACGGATCTTGTCCGAACTCGGTGCGTCGGGCGCCCACCTCGACCCCGAGCGTGTCGATATCGCGTACAACGGCATCACCGTGTGCCGCGACGGGATCGCGTGCGACCACGATGCCGCCGCGCTCGAACGCGAGATGAACGGCCACGACATCGAGATCAGCTGTGATCTCCGCAGCGCGCACGGCGAGGCCACGGTGCTGACGACCGACCTGTCGCACGCGTATATCGACGAGAACCGGCGGACGTCATGACCGCATTCGACCAGCGAGCCAAGGACGCGGGCGAGAAAGCGTTGATCCTCGCGGAGGCGCTGCCGTACATCCGTGAGTTCACGGGCAAGACCGTCGTCATCAAGTACGGCGGGCACGCCATGGAGAAGCCCGAGCTGGCCGACTTGTTCGCGACAGATGTCGTGCTCATGCGGCTCGTCGGGATGAACCCGGTCGTCGTGCACGGCGGGGGACCGCAGATCACCGACCTGATGCGCCGCTTGGGCAAGGAACCCGAGTTCGTCGACGGCCGACGGGTGACCGACGCGGAGACGGTCGACATCGTGCGCATGGCACTCGTCGGCAAGGTCAACCGCGAGGTCGTTGCGTCTATCAACCGGCACGGGTCGTACGCGGTTGGTCTTTCGGGCGAGGACGCGGGTCTGATCCGTGTCGATCAGCGCGACCCGAAGCTCGGGTTCGTCGGCGACGTGCGCGAGATCGACCCGACGATGATCCACCGGCTGGTGCGCGAGGAGCTGATCCCGGTGATCGCGACGATCGGGGTCGACGACGACGGGAATGCGTACAACATCAACGCCGACACCGTTGCCGGTGCGATCGCCGAGTCGTTGGGCGCCGAGAAGCTCGTGTACCTCACCGACGTCGCGGGGGTATACGGCGACTGGCCCGACGAGTCGTCGCTCATCTCACGCCTCGACGTCGACGCGTTGCTGGAGCTGGTCACATCGGGGAAAGCGACCGAGGGCATGATCCCGAAGCTGGAGTCGTGCGCGTCGGCGTTGCGCAACGGGGTGGCCCGGGCCCACATCCTCGACGGGCGCTTGCCCCACGCACTGTTGTTGGAGTTCTTCACTCGGGAGGGTGTCGGCACCATGGTGTACTCATC
>JAWXCJ010000387.1:0-2921 GCA_034408875.1 Actinomycetota bacterium | reverse complement strand
TCTGCGCGCCGGCGTCGCGCCGGGTGTGCTGGGCGCCGACCCCGCGGTCAGCAGCGGGGTGCGCTTCGCGACCGCCGGGCGCGGACTCTTCGGCGCGGTCGTCGGCGTTGCCGTCGGGTTGACGTCCATCGTGGCGGCGGTGACCTTCACCGGGTCGGTCGAGCACCTTGTGTCGCAGCCCGAACTGGCGGGCTTCAACTGGGACCTGCTCGGGCGTGACAGCTACGCAGAGATCGACACCGGCGCGGTGGCCGATCAACTGCGCGACGATCCAAACGTCGCACGCGTGACGGGTCTGACCTTCTCCGACGTCACGATCGACGGCACTCCCCTTCCCGCGAGCGTGTGGTCCGCGGTCAAAGGCTCTCCGTGGCCCACGCTCGACCGCGGACGGGTGCCGGCCGGTCCGAATGAGATTCTGATGAGCCCAAAGTCGCTCGCTGATCTCGGGTACGAGATCGGCGACACGCTCGCGGTGGGCTTTCCCTTGGACGACGACAACGAAGATCGCCGGGTGTACGAGATCGACATGACGGTTGTCGGGACGGCGGTGTCACCGGCCATCGCGCTCGCGGGTTCAGACACGCCCCGCTTGGACGAAGGCGTGATCGTCAACCAAGCAGACATCGCGGGGCGCGGATTCGAATACGGCGGAGCGGTGCTGTTCGACGTGGTCGACGGCGCGAGCCCCGAGTCGGTCAAAGCGCAGTTCCCCGACGGGCTTCCGGATGACTTCGGCGCGCCGACCGAATGGTTCGAGGCCGCCCAACCCGCGGAACTGATCCAGGCGCGGGACGCGATCGACGTGCTCGTGCTGGCGATCATCGCGCTCCAGATCGGCGTGATGGCGACGGTCGCGCACAACCTGCTCAGCTTCGTTCGGGAACGCCGCCGCGCCTTCGCCGTCCTCAAGGCAATGGGTTTCACCCGGCGGCAGATCCGAACCACCGTCCTGTGCCAGAGCGGACTGGTCATCGCCGTCGCGTTGGTGTTCGCCGTCCCGCTCGGGATCGTCGCCGGACGCTGGCTCTACAGTGCATTTGCCGGCGACATCGGCGTCATCGTGGAACCCACGGTGCCGTTCCCGGCGCTCGTCGTCACCGTGATCGCCGCGGTGGTGCTCGTGCAGTTGGTCGCCCTGGTGCCGGCGGGTCGGGCGCGTCGCACCAACGTCACTCCCGCGCTGATGCCGGAGTGACCTTCGGCTGACCCTCAGGCGGCACTTCAGCCCGTGGAGATCATCGAAGACACAGCCGTACACGCGGCCGCGCACCTGCTCGCTCGGCGCGGTCGCGAACTCGACGCCGCCGACGCGCCGTCGCGCCACCGCACAACGTAGCCCCGAGGGTGACGCCTACGTCCGTTGCACGGCGAACAGCGTGTGGGTGCCGCCGTCGAGGGCGCCCGGTTCGCGACACAGCTTCACTTCCCAGTCGACGAACCACGACCAGCGCTCGGGGTCGGCCTCGATGCGTTCGAGCACTTCGGGATCGCCCAGCGACATCCAGTTGCTCGCGGATGCTCCGACCAGGCGGCATGGTTCGGCGGCGATCAATGCTTCGATCTCGCGCCAGCGGAACATGCGGCACGTGTGGCTGGTGGTGCGGTCGGCGCCGATCGCGCGGATATCGCCCGTCTGCATGATGTCGTCGTAGACGTCGAGGCCATAGAGCTCCATCTCGTCGGCGACAAGGGGCAGGAAGTACCGGACCGCGCCCGCGATCGACATGACACTCGCCAGCACGACACCGTCGGGCCGGACCGTGCGCAGCAGCCCCGCGAATGCGGCGGGCGCGTCGTCGAACACATACGAGAGGGGGCCGCCGTACGCGACGACCGCGTCGAACGCGCCCTCACCCAAGGTTGCCGCGTCGCGCACGTCGAGCGTTGTCCACGCTTCGACCGCGTCCGCGCACCCTGCCTCGCGTACGTGCCGTTCGCCATGCGGCGGTGCACCTCGAAGCTCACCCGGCCGCGAATGTCGCCCGCGAGTCGTTCCCACTCGACGTCGTCGACGTCGTCGACGTCGTCGAAATGGCCTTTGACCCGGTTCGTCAGCGCGTCCACGAGAGGCAAGTGTCGCTGCTCCTCGGGCACCGTGCCGACATTTTCGATTCCCGCCTAACGTGCGCACTCACCCATGAGCGCGCGTTTCGAGGAGATCGACCGGCAGCCGACGCCGATGGGCGAGATCAGTCTGCGGCGCCGCATCGAGCCGTCGCTACACGTCGACGTGTACGAAGTGAAGCTCGGCGACGAGTTCCTGATGTCGAGTCTGTTCACGGTGACCGAGATCGCGCTGGCAGTTCTCTCCCTCACGGAGCTCGCGGCCGAGTTCCCCGACACCGGCCTCGACATCACGGTGGGCGGGCTCGGGCTGGGCTTCACCGCGAACGCCGTGTTGGAGGACCCGCTCGTGCGTTCACTCCACGTCGTCGACGCGTTGGGCGAGGTGATCGACTGGCACAGCCGGCTCCTGCTCCCCCTCTCCGCCGCGCTGACGTCCGACCCGCGCTGCGACCTGGTCCACGGCGACTTCTTCGAGATGGTCGCGACCGGAGCGGGGTTCGGCGCGCACACCCCCGACCGGTATCACGGCGTGTTCGTCGACATCGACCACACCCCGCACCACCATCTGCACCCCAGCCACGCCTCGTTCTACACGCGGGAAGGACTGACACGACTGGCCGCGTTCCTGCACCCGGGTGGCGTGTTCGGCCTGTGGTCCGACGATCCCCCCGACGTCGACTTCGTCCACGTCGTCGAGGAGGTCTTCGCGTCGTGCGAGGCGCACACGGTGACGTTCCCGAACTTCTACACCGAGGGCGAGTCGTCGAGCACCGTGTACGTGGCTCGGCTCGCCCGGACCTGAGCCCGGTCTACCACGGTCGACTTTCGCCGCGACTGCGCCAAAATCGCCT
>JAWXCJ010000386.1:0-40579 GCA_034408875.1 Actinomycetota bacterium | reverse complement strand
TCCTGCTGCTGGGCTGGGCGGGCAAACCGGCCGCCGGCGGGATACAGTCGTGTCACTGAATTGGGTTCAGCGGACACAACTCTCCGGGGGGAACGGTCGCCTCGGCGGCCTCGACGACGAGCAGGTCCACGCGGTCGAAGCGGTCGCACGTGAACTGGAGGAATTGTGATCCACTCGACACGCGTGGCGGCGGCGCTGCTGCTGCTCGCCCTCGTGGGCGCGGCGTGCTCCGAAGGCTCGGGCGACGACGACACGACAAGCGCGGGAACGGACGCCGCGACCGACACCACGACGGCCGCGTCGGCCGACTCGGTGGTTGCGCAGTTCGCGGGCGAGGAATGGTTCATGGGGACCGTCCCGGCCACGCCGGTCGCCGCCGACGAGGACGCCGAACCGATTCGCATCGGCATCATCAACCAGGAGAACAGCCCCGCGGGATCGTTCCCCGAAGTGCGGGCCGCGGCCGAGGCAACCGTCGCGTTCATCAACGCGGAGCTGGGCGGCGTCGACGGTCGGCCACTCGAACTGCTCACCTGCGCCGCCGACTTCGCGCCGGAAACGTCGCAGGCGTGCGCGCAGGATCTCGTCAACCAGGGCGTGATCGCGTTCCTGGGCGGGCTCGACGTCGGCAGCACCGGGTCGATCCCCGTTCTCGAACAGAACGAGATCCCCGTGGTCGGAGGGATCCCGGTCAACCTCGCCGACATGCGCAGCCCGATTGCGTTCTACTTCAGCGGCGGCACCCCGGGGGCGTTCAGCGCGTTCGCCGCGTACGCGATACGCGAGTTGGGCGCCGAACGCATCGCGGTCGCGTACGGCGAGTTCGAGTCGTTCGAACATTCCGCGACCACCTGGGGCGCCGACGTCGCGACCGAACTCGGCGCCGAGGTCGAACTGATCCCGTTCCCGATCCTCGGAACCGACTTCCTGCCCGTGTTGACCAAAGCCGCCGACTTCGACGCCGACGCCATCATCGTCGGCGCGGCCGACACCGCGTGCGTGCCGCTCATGGAGACCCGCCGCGACCTCGAGATCGAAGCGACGTTGCTGCTCGTGGGCGCGTGCGCCGCGCCCGAGATCCTCGACCAGGCCGGCGCCGCGGCCGAGGGCGTGATCTTCAACTCGGAGGGCCCGTTCGACGAGAACCGCGAGGCCGAGATCTTCGCGGCCGCGACCGAGCGGTACGCAACGGAGCCCGCGGGCGGAGCCGGCACGGTCTCGTTCCGGGGGGCGATGAACCTGTGGGCGGCACTGACCGAAGTCGCACAGGACGAAGGCTCCGACGCGATAACGTCGGCGGCGATCCTCGAGTACATGCGCGCGACCCGCGACCAACCGAGCTTCTGGGGCCACCCGTACACGTGCGACGGGAAGCAGATGTCCGACCTCATCGCACTGTGCGCGCCCCAGCAGTACCTGTTCGAGATCGGCCCCGAGGGCACGCCGGCCGCTGCGCCCAACGGTTTCGTGGACGTGACCGAGTTCGCCGATTCCGAGTAGCCGGGAACCGTCATCTCCAGCCACTTCACGTTCCTGCTGCTCGGCTTGGGTGGCGGTTCGGTCGTCGCGATCCTCGCGCTCGGGGTCGTCCTCACCTACAAGGCGAGCGGCACGGTCAACTTCGCCCACGCCGCACTCGGCATGTACGTCGCGTTCGCGTTCTACGAACTCCGCGCGACGGGCGAGCTCGTCCTCCCCCTCCTCGGCCTCCCCGACCGGGTGGCGATCGTCGACCGGCCGACCGTGTTCACGGCGATGGTCACATGCCTCGCATTGGCGGCCGCGCTCGGCGCGCTGATCTACGGGCTCGTGTTCCGTCCGTTGCGGCGCGCGCCGGCGTTGGCCCGCGTCGTCGCGTCGCTCGGCTTGCTCCTCTACTTCATCGCGCTGATCGACCTCCGGTTCGGTGCGCGCGGTGCAACCGCGCTGGTGATCCGCAACGTGCTCGACGCGACCGTCGTCGACTTCGCGGGCGCGTCGGTGCCCCTCGACCGGTTCCTGCTGCTCGCGGTCGCGCTCGTGCTCACCGGCGTGCTGTGGCTGGCATACCGGTACACCCGCTTCGGGCTCGCGACCCGCGCCACGGCCGAACATGAAGAGGGTGCCATCCAGATCGGGCTGTCGCCCGACGCGTACGGCGTCGCGAACTGGGCGCTCGCCTCGATGCTCGCGGCCCTCGCGATCATCCTCGCCGCGCCCGTCGTGCGCCTCGACCCCGCGGGGACGAGCCTGCTGATCGTGCCCGCGGTCGCGGCCGCGCTCGTGGCCCGATTCAACTCGTTCGTCGTCGCGACCGCGGTCGGACTCGCGATCGGCATGGCGCAGTCGGAGATCCTCAACCTGCAGGCCGACCACGCGTGGCTGCCCGAGATCGGCCTCCAGCAAGGCGTGCCGTTCCTGGTAATCCTGCTCACGCTGCTCGTCGGCGGTTCCCGGTTGCCGCACCGCGGGCGCCCGCCGACCCGATCGCTGCCCGAGTCGCCCGACCCCAGGTGGACGGGCGTCGGCGTACTCGTCGTCGGCGGTATTGCCGTCTCCGGGCTCCTCGTACTCGACGGCGACTGGCGGCTCGGCATCATCATCTCGACGATCACCGCGGTGCTCGCGCTCTCGGTCGTCGTCGTCACCGGATTCGTCGGCCAGATCTCGCTCGCGCCGTACGCGTTCGCCGGTGTCGCCGCGTTCGCGATGGTGCGCTTCGCGAACGACGCCGGCTTCGGGTTCCCGTTCGACGCCCTCGCGGGCGCGGCCGTCGCGACGACCGTCGGTGTGCTGGTCGCAATACCCGCCGTGCGCGTACGCGGTCTCGACCTCGCGATCGCGACGCTCGCGGCCGCGGTCGTGATCGAAGAGCTGATCTTCAAGTGGACCTGGTTCACCGGCGGCGCGGCGGGAAGTCGCGTGCCGCCACCCGAACTGTTCGGCATCGACGTCGGCATCGCCGCGCGCGGCACGGACTACCCGCGTGCCGCGTTCGGGATCGTGTGCATCGTGGTGCTCGTCGTCTGCACGCTGGCCGTCGTCGGCCTCCGGCGGGGCGCGACGGGCCGGGCGTGGCTCGCGGTGCGCGCCGACGAGCGGGCGGCCGCCGCGGCCGGCATCAACGTCGTCGGCGCCAAGATCAGCGCGTTCGGCGTCTCCGCGTTCCTCGCCGGTATCGGCGGCACGCTGCTCGCGTACGAGCGCCAGATCCTCTCGCCGTCGTCGTTCGCCGTCCTCGCGTCGCTGACGCTGCTCGCCTTCACCTACCTCTCGGGCATCGCCGCGCCCGCCGGGGCGCTGCTCGCCGGGGTGCTCGCGAGCGGCGGGATCCTCACCGTCGCGCTCGATCGCATCGACGACGGCGCGTCGCGCTACCAACTCGCGACGGCCGGGCTGGCGCTGGTCGCGGCGGCGGTCCTGTTCCCGAACGGCATCGTGGGATCGTTGGCCAGGATCCGCCGCCGATGACCACACCGCTGCTCGACGTACGCGGCCTGACCGTCCGGTACGGCGGTGTCGTCGCGCTCGACGGCGTCGACCTGGAGGTCGGCGCGGGCTCGCTGGTCGGCCTGATCGGCCCGAACGGCGCGGGCAAGACGACGTTCATCGACGCGGTGACGGGCTTCGCGCGAGCCGCGGGGACGGTGGCATTCGAAGGACGGTCCCTCGACACGCTGTCACCGCACGCCCGCGCCCGAGCCGGCCTGGCCCGCACGTTCCAGGGCGGGGCGCTGTTCGAGGACCTTTCGGTCGAGGACCAACTTCGCGTCGCGGCCGAGCGACCCGGCGTGCGGGACCTGTTGACCGACGCGTGCAAACCGTGGCGACGCGTGCGGCGCAACGAGCGCGTCGAGCAGCCGCTCGAACTCCTCGGGCTCGACCACTGCCGGAGCACGCCCGCGCGCGAACTCCCCCACGGCACCCGCCGCCTCGTCGGCATTGCCCGCGCCCTCGCCGCCGCACCCCGCCTCGTCCTGCTCGACGAACCCGCGGCCGGACTCGACCCCGCCGACCGGGCCCGGCTCGGCGACCACCTCCGGGCGATCGTGGCGCACGGCGCGTCGGTCCTGCTCGTCGACCACGACGTCGACCTCGTGTTCTCGGTGTGCGATGTCGTCTACGTGCTCGACTTCGGTGCCGTGATCGTGCACGGGCCGCCCGGCGCCGTACGCATCCACCCCGCGCTCGTCGAGGCGTACCTCGGCACCGCGGTCGGTGAGGAACCATGAGCGCGCCGCTCGTGCTGACAGACGTCGCGGCCGGATACGGCGGCGTCCCCGTCGTGCGCGACATCTCGTTCGCGGTGAAGCCGGGCGAGATCGTCGCCCTATTCGGCGCCAACGGCGCGGGCAAGACGACCCTGTTGCGCGCGATCAGCGGCCTCCAGCCGACGCTCGCGGGTCGCGTCGAAGTGCTCGGACGCAACGTCGACACCCGGCGGCCCCATATCCTCGCCCGCCGCGGCCTCGCGCTCGTCTCCGACGACCGCGGCCTGTTCACGCAGCTCACCGTCGCCGAGAACCTCCGCCTGGCCCGCCCGCGCGGCGGGCGCGCCGCGACCGACACCGCGCTCGACACGTTCCCCGCACTGCGCGCGATCCCGCGGCGGGCCGCGGGCCTGCTCTCGGGCGGCGAGCAGCAGATGCTCGCGCTCGCGCGCGCGTTGCAACGGCGGCCGCGTGTGCTGCTCGTCGACGAGATGACGCTCGGCCTCGCCCCTATCGTCGCCCGGTCATTGTTGCCCGCCGTCCGCGCGGCCGCCGAAGACGGTGCGGCCGTGATACTCGTCGAGCAACACGTCCACCTCGCGCTGGAGATCGCCGACCGGGTACTCGTGCTCGCACGCGGCCGACTCGTGCTCGACGAACCCGCGGCTGAGCTGCGCGCCGACCTCACGCGGCTCGAATTCGCGTATCTCGACGGTGAGGTCGGGGACTAGGTCGCGCTCCCGAAGAGCACGACGATGGCTTCCTCGACCAGACGATCGGCGGTCGCATCGTCGAAGTGCCCGTGCACCAGCAACGTCGCGATGCCGTGCGCCATGGCCCACGTCACGAGCGGCGCGAGTGTGAGGTCGGCGGGCGGCAACGCCCCCGCGGTGATCGCGTCGCGTACCGGTCCCGCCCCGAGGTCGTACGCGGTCCCGGCCGACGCGAGTTCCGAACCACTGTCGGCCACGCTCACCGCGGGCGGCGGGTAGCGCAGCAACAACCCGTACCGGCGGGGATGGGCACGGGCCATCGCGGCGTAGGCCCGGAATCCACGGATCGCGCGTTCGAGGTCGGTGCCACCGGCGGCACCGAGTTGCGCGCCCAGGTCGCGATACATCCGGTCGGCCACGGCGCGCAGCAGCGCGTCCTTGCCGTCGAAGTGGTCGTAGAGCGCGGGCGGCGTCACGCCCAGGCGGTTCGTCACGTCGCGTAGGGAGACCCCTTCGATTCCGTTCTCGTCGATCGCGGCCAGGGTGGCATCGACGATCTTCTCCGGAGAGAGCACGCCGGAGACGCTACCCACACCTCAGATCGCGACCCACTCGAAATGCGCCGGGTCGGGCACGAGCCACGGCCCGCCCCACGTGAAACCGTGGGCTGTCATGGTGTCGACGAGGCGCGGGTCCTGCGTGCCCAGTTCGCCTTCGCGGTTCTTGGGCCAGTTGACGTCGAGCGCGACACCCCACGCGTGGCGGGACACACCCCCGTCGACCGCAACGAGGCGGGGCACGAAGCACCCGCGGTAGCCGTCGGCGGCCACCAAGTAGGCGAGGTTGCGCTGTTCGAGGTCGACGAGCGCGGCGCGCAGTTCGTCGACGATCGCCCGGTGGCAGCGGACCGTGCCGAGGATGGGCATCTCGGCCTCGACGATGTGGTCGCGCTCCCACGCCGGGTCGAGTTCGAGTTCGCGCCCGTCGCCACCCGCGCCGTGGCGATACGAGAACTCGCCGAACTGCTCCTTGACGGTGGCCTGCGGGAGCACGGCATCGCCGTGGCGCATGAGGGGCGTCTCGCCCGGCGCGCGGAAACGCACCGCGATACCGGGAGGAAGGAGTTCACGGATCTCGCGTTCGATCGCTTCTCGCGGCCCGTCGTACGCGACGAGGAGGAAGCGGGGTGTCACGATCGCGGGCAGCGTGTCGTGCGCGACGACGAGTTCGGCGGCGCCGACGAGCGCGTCGTCGAGCACGCTCACGATGCGCGCTGTCGTCCCGTCCGCGAGGTCGAGCGACCCGCCCGCTCCGATCCGGCGCAACCGGGCCGACGTCTCACCGATCACGGCCTCGCCCGGGCTCAGGGTCGCGATCGTCGCGGCCGCACCCTTGGGCAGGAACGACGCGTAGCCGACGGGGTCGATCGACAACGCGTCGAGAGGAGTCACGTATCCGGCGGGCGCCGCCGGATCGATCATCTCGACGAGGTCCCCGCGCACTTCGGTGACTCGCGTCGCCGCCGGAAGCGCGTCGACTCCCGCCGCGAGGCCGGGAGCGAGTCCGTCGGGGGTCCACACCAGCAGCACGGGCGGCGAGTTGACTGCGGCTGACGCCGTGCCGGGCGTTGCCTCGGCTACGAACGGGGCACCCGCATCGGTGTCGTCGACGACCAGCATCGTGCACGCGCCGAGCACCGTGCCCACGAGAACCACCGCGATCATGAGTGCCGCCCGCCTCATGGGCGTGCGCCGGTCATTGTTTCGGCGAGCGCTACGAGTTCGCCGAGACCGAGCGTGCGGCTCGTGATCGACACGACGACCCGCTCATGGCTCCCTCGCTGCGCCGTCCGTGGCTCCGCGGCGTCCGCACGGCTGTCCTCGACCCACTCGAGGGTGCCGAGCCGCGGGCTCCAGCGCCCCGTCGTGTCCCGCACATCGATTGAGCGCGCGTCGGGATCGAACGGCGGACCGAGCTGCGCGCCGGGCGCCTCGACAACAAGGAACCCGCGCGCGCCGGGGCCCGCGTACGCGAGCGTCACTGTGTCACCCGTCCGGCGGACCGCGGGTTCGCCGGAGTCGGTCGCGACGAGCAGCGCGCCGCCCTGCACGTCGTCGAGGGAAACGGTTGCGGCTTCGTACCAGTCGAGCGGGACCGGAACTCCTCCGACCGCGAGCGACGCCGCAACACGGACGAGGTCGTCGGTCGCAATGCTCCCGGTGACGACGACGTCGCCGTCCGAACCGTGGACGGCGACGCGCTCGCCCCGCTCGTCGAGATAACCGACACCGGCGCCGACCGCGATCTCGCGCACGACCGGGCCGAGGTCGCCGAAGAGTCGCCCGCCCGGCCACTGGGTCGTCGCCGCGACCTTGACCCACGCCCGGCCGTCGGACCACGCCCGCAGCTCCACCTCGGGTCCACCCTCGCCGCGCACGACGCCGGCGCGCGCCGGTTCCATGCCGGGTGGGAGCCAGGTGGGCGCGGCGAGCGTCACCGGGGTGGTGGCAAAGCCCGCGTCACGCGTGATCGCATCCGTCGGAATGTTCGCGAACGCGTCGCCCGTGACGGCGGCATCGACGCGGATGTTCGTCCACCGCACCCCGACGATCACGCCGTCGGCGTCGTCGTAGCCGCGCCGCGCCGCCCACTCCGACCGCTCGGTGGTCGGCGCGGCGCGCACGTCGAGCGCTACGGGAACGAGCACCTCGTTGTCGAGCCACAGGTCGACGACGTCGGTCGGGTGGATCTCACGCGCATTGCCGCGCGACCGTAACCCGCCGAGGAGCGGCTCGACCTGCGCGGCCGTGACGCGCACGCCGACGACCGAGCGGCCGTCGATGCGGTCCTGCCCGAGGTCTTCGACCGCGCCGCTGCGCCCGAAGCTGCCGACCGGTACGACGAGGTCGAGGGGCGCGGGCCCGGTGTCGGAGAACGGGTCCCGTCCGACCAGGGCCCGGGTACGCGGCGCTCGGGGTGTGCACCCGGGCAAGGCCTCGCGGGGGCACCGCACGACCGCGCGCTCCCACGAGCGGTCGCCGTCGACCACGAGAGTGACGTCGTCGCGTACCCACTCGTCCGACGGGTACGCCGTGGTGTCGCGCAGTTCCAGGGCGAGCGATTCGGGAGCCCGGTACGCGATCGTGCCGACAAATGTGCGCTCCGGCACGTCGGGGTGGAACCCGCGTTCGACGACGGTCACGTCCGCTTCGAGGCTCTCGATCGACGCTTGCGCGACGAGCACGGCGTCGGAGAGGTCGCGGGCGCCGACGGGCTCGGGGTTTCCGGTGATCTGCACAAAGGTGGCACCGGCGACGAACGCGGCGACGAACGCCGCGGCGATCGACAGGAGACTGACGGTACGGGGGCGGCGTTCCGGTGCGCGCTCGTCGAGCCGGACGCGCACGAGCGGCTCGATGTCGACGACATGCTCGACCGGTGCGATGCGGAGCCGGGTGCGGAGCGTGTGGATGTCGCGTTCGTAGCGCGTGCACGGCGCGCACGATGCGACGTGCTCGCGCACGGCGTCGGCGCGTTCGGGCGCGAGCTCGTCGTCGAGGAGCGCCGACAGGTCCGGACGCGCGTCACCGCAGCGCATCCGACTCACCCTCTCCACTCGCGTACCAGGCGACGACGCGTTCGCGTGCGTGCGACACGCGGCTTTTCACGGTTCCCTCGGGCACCCCGAGCACTTCGGCCGCCTCGCGGTAGCGCAACCCGATGACCTCCACCAAGAGCAGCGCGGACCGCAACTTCACCGGTAGTGCGGCCAGCGCCTCGGCAATCTCGAGCCGGGCCACGGGGTCGGACGACGGGCGCGGTGGTGGGAGTCGCGCCGTCGCCCGGTCCCCGCGTGCGCGCTTTCGCACCGCGTCGATCGCGGCGTTGTGCGCGATGCTGATCAGCCACGTGGAGAACTTGCCCGTGAACGTGTACCGGCCGAGATGCACGTAGCAGCGCAGGAACGCTTCCTGCGCGACGTCCTCCGCGACGGTCCGGTCGCCCAGCAACCGTTCCAGGTACCGCAACACCGGTACCTGCCACGCCCGTACGAGTTCGGAGAACGCGTCGTGGTCGCCGGCGGCCGCGGCGCGGATCAGCCGGGGATCCGGCTCTTCCACGGTCGCATTCTCCCCCACCTTCCCGGACTCTGGTCAACACGCACACTTGATGACATCACTGGTTGCGTCGAGCGGAACCCCGCTCGGGTCGAAGTACTCGACGGGTTCCTTCCCGACGAGCAGCTCGTCGAGGCGTTCGTACGTTGCGGTGTCGTAGACCACGACCCGATCCGGCAACGCCGCGTACAACTTCTCGCCCGACCGCGACACGTAGAGCGCGCCCACGGGTGCCGTCGCCGCGAACAACGGAGTCGCCGTTCGTGACTCGCGATCGACAGCGTGGAGCTGGTTGTCATAGCTGACAAAGACCGTATCGTCGGTCGCGACGGCGGCCGAGCCGTACACGGGCTGGGGTGGGACGACCTCGGAGGTGTTCACCACGCGTAGGAGTTCGGTGTCGATCTCGGCCAGGAGACCGAGCGCCGGGTCGGTGACGTACACCGAGTCGCCTTCGGGTGCGACGGTCAGGGTCGCGCCTGTGTCCGGGATCGTTCCGAACGGGTCGTCGAGCACGACGCAGTGCGCCCATTCGTTTTCGAGGTCGAGCACGTGCACGAACGCGCGGTACGGGCCCTTGAGGTGCTCGTAGTAGGGGTCGCCCAGGATCTCG
This sequence comes from Actinomycetota bacterium, assembly GCA_034408875.1. GTDB lineage: Bacteria > Actinomycetota > Acidimicrobiia > IMCC26256 > PALSA-610 > JANNHK01. The sequence continues at coordinate 30,945 of JAWXCJ010000386.1, read as the reverse complement.
TAGTAGGTGTAAAGGCGCGTACCGTCGGGCGAGTACACGTGCCTACGCGCGGTGCCTTGCATCGGTTCGCGGTGCCCGCCGTGCGCGTCGAATACCTCGCCCACTGCGCCAGTCGTCAGGTCGAGCAACTTCAACGAGTAGCTCGTCGGGGCCTCGGGCGGTAAGTAGTCGATGAGGAACAGCTTGTTCGCGTCGGTCGAGAACGTCTCGGGTTCGACGTTGCCGGGAACGTCGTAGCGCTGCATGTCGTCTTCGCCGCGTACGATGGTGAGCTGCGTCGTGACGCGGCCGGGGATCGTGCCGTCGACGGGGCGCGGCGCACCGAGCACGGCCGCACTGCCGTCCTGCGCCGCGATGCGCAGCTCGGCCGGTTCGGCGAGCACGGTCGACCACAGCGCGTGCCCGTTCGCGGGGTCGAACGCGGCGACCTCTGTCCCTTCCGCGCGCGCGGTCGTCTGGAACACCACGTTGCCCTGCTGCGAGGGCACCGCGGGCGCGGCGTCGAGCATCACGGCTTCGGTCTCGGTGTCGAACACCTTCACGCCGCGGCCCATGCCGAGGAACAGCAACTCGTTGCCCTCGGGGGTCTCGGCGACGGGGGGCGCGGCGTTGTCGCCACCCGCTACTGGCGTCGAGGCCGGGTCACCGCAGGCCGCCAGCCCGGCCGCCAGCGCCATGATCGTGATGCAGAGGCGTCGCATATCCGGTCAGACGACCGGTCGGGCCAAATCGTTCACTAGCCCGAAATTGCGCCGTATGGCGACCGTTTCGGTCGCCGATTGGCGTAATTTCGTCTGGGGATCAGGGGATCGGGGGATCAGGGGATGTCGACCCACTCGCGGAGGTTGGCCGAGCGGCGAATGGCGTCGAGCACCGTCATGTTGGCGACGCCGTCAGTGAACGTCGCAGGTGCGGGATCGGGCGGGATCGCCACCCGGTCGATGAGCGCGGCAAGGCGTTCGAATAGCCGCGTATAAGGGCCCATGTCGATGCCCGTGGCGTGGAGCAGGTCGTAGGCCGAGGTGAGCACGTCGCTCGGCGGCGGATCGGGCGGGTCGACGACGAGGTCGTCGGGAATCGGGATCTCGCGGGCGCCGCTCGCGTCGGCGACGAACACCTTGCCCGCGTCGGTCCACGCGGAACCCTTCGACCCGGCGACGCGCGTGACGAACAACATCGGGCCCCAGTCGCTCGCTACGGCTTGCATGACGCCGACCGCACCCGAGCGCATACGGAACTGCACGAGATACGCGTCTTCGGCGGTCCAGTCGTGCTCCGAAACCGACGGAAGCGTCGCGCTCACAGAAGAGAACTCGCCGAGCGTGACGCGTATCTGATCGACGACGTGCGAGCCGTGCGCACCGAGCCAGCCACCACCGCGTTCGCGATCGGACCACCACTCGGGCACCTCGGCGGCCGGGCTCCCGAGCAGCGGGATGTGCAGCATGAACGTCGCGAGCTTCGGGTCACCGATCGCGCCATCGCGCACCACTCGCGCCAACAATGCCTGATCCGGTGCGAAGCGGAACTCGCATCCGAGCAGCGCGACGACACCGGCGCGCGCGGCGGCGTCGCGCATGCGGCGGGCCTGCGCCCGGTCGAGGGCGAACGGCTTCTCGCACACGACGTGCTTGCCCGCCGCAATCGCTTCGAGGGCGATGGCCGTGTGCGTGTCGGGCGGTGTCGCGATCGTCACCACGTCGACGTCGTGCGTGAGCGCCTCCGCCAACGACGTGCACGCGTGGTCGACCTCGAACCGCACGGCGCGGGCGCGGGTGCGCACCGAGTCACGCCCCACGAGCACCGGCACCTCGAACCCGGCCCGGCGCAGGGCGCGCACGTGCGTGAGGCAGCCGAAACCTGTACCGACAACCGCCGCCTTCTTCATGCGGCTACGACCTCCGGTGCTCGATCGCCCGCGCGACTTCGAGCATCGACCGCACTTCCGGATCTGCGCCTGGAGTTCATTCGCCGGCGAGGCCGCCAGACATCTTCTCGACGGTTTCGATGTACTCCTGCACCATGTCGAGCACGACCTGCTTCGTGGTGCGCACCTGCTTCATGCTCCCGACGATCTGACCGACAGGCATCGCGAACAGCTCAGGGCGCGACCGCGCCATGCGGGCGCGTGCCTTCTGCGTGGCCATGAACTGCAACGGCATCGGCAGCGTGCCCGGGCAGTCGTCGCGCTCCCATGCCATGGTCCACTCGTTGCGCAGCATGCGCGCGGGCTTGCCGGTGAGCGACCGCGAGCGCACCGCGTCGCGCGCCGAGGCCTCGAACAGGCGCTGCATGCTTTCGGGGCCGGTGTTGCTCTCGGCCACGCCGAGCCAGATCGAACCCGTCCACACGCCCGACGCGCCGAGCGCCATGGCCGCGGCCATCTGCTTGCCCGAACCGATACCGCCCGCGGCGAGCACCGGCGTGGGCGACACCCGCTCGACCACTTCGGGCACGAGCACCATCGTCGCGATCTCACCGGTGTGGCCGCCCGCTTCGGTTCCCTGGGCAACCACGATGTCGACACCCTGCGCGACCTGCTTCTCGGCCTGGTCGGCGCGCCCGACGAGCGCAGCAACCATCACGCCGTGGTCGTGCGCAGCGTCGACCACTTCCTTCGGCGGCGGGCCGAGCGCGTTGACGAGCAACGAGATGTCGTGGCGGAGCGCGACTTCCACTTGGGGTGCCGACGTCGCCGTCGTCCACCCGAGCAGGCCGCCGCCCATCATCCCGCCGCTGCCCGCATCGTCGTCGGTCGACGCGCCTTCCGGCAACGGCGCCACGCCGAGTTCGTCGAGCACCTCGTCGATCCATTCGAGCGTCTGTTGCGGCACCATGTCCTGGAGCTTGGGCATGAGGTCGCCGACCTCTTCGATGCCGCTGCCCACGTGCGACGCGGGAATGACGACGTCGACGCCGTAGGGCCGGCCTTTCACCTGGTCTTCGATCCACGTGATCTCGAGTTCGAGCTGCTCGGGTGTAAACGCGAGCGCGCCCAGCACGCCCATGCCGCCTGCGTTCGTCACCGCGGCGACGACGTCGCGGCAGTGACTGAACGCGAAGATCGGGAACTCGATGCCCAGCTTCTCGCAGAGCTCGTTGTGCACGGTTCAGTTACCTCCGGTAGCGATGTTCTTAGCCCAGGGGTAGTCGGGCTTCCCGCTGGGTGACCGTTCGATGGCACCGACGACATGGATCTCGCGCGGCACCTTGTAGCCGGCGATGTGCTCCCGGCAATGCGCGGCGATGATCTCGATCGTCACGGTATCGCCGTCACGAATCTGCAACACCGCGGCGACGCGTTCACCCCAGCGGTCGTCGGGGACACCGACCACGACCGCGTCGAACACGGCCGGGTGTGCCTTCAACGCGGCCTCGACCTCTTCGGGGAAAATCTTCTCGCCGCCGGAGTTGATGCACACCGAGCCGCGGCCGAGGAGGTTCAACTGCCCGTCTTCGTCGACGGTTGCGAAGTCGCCCGAGATCGCCCACCGTTTATCGTCGATCGTCACGAACGTCGCGGCCGACTTCTCGGGGTCCTTGTGGTAACGCAACGGGACGTTTCCGCCCCGCGCCATCTTCCCGATCGTGTCGGAGCCGGGCGGGATCACCTTGTAGTCGTCGTCGAACACGACCGTGTCCGGGCCCATGCGCACGGTCGGCAGGCCCGGCTTCAGCACCTGGCCCTTCACGATCATCGTGGCGCCGTTGTATCCCGTCTCGGTCGAGCCGACGGCTTCGGCGATTACCAGGTTCGGGAACTTGTCGAGGTAGCGCTCCTTCACCACACCCGAGAACACCGCCGCGGTGCTCGCCACGAGCGCGAGCGACGACACGTCGTAGTCGGCGTCGTCGAGCGCTTCGATGAGCGGGCGCGCCATCGCGTCGCCGGTGACGTTGAGGCTCGTGATGTGATGCTTCTCGACGGCCTTCCACACTTCGTCGGCGTCGAATTTCGGCATCAGCACGATGCTGCGACCGTTCGAGAGGCCACCGATCGTTCCCCATTGCGCGGCACCGTGCATGAGCGGGGCGATGATGATCGTCTTGCCCTCGGCCGACTCCTTGGCCGCCTTCGAGAACCGGTACTCGTCCTCGATGTACTCGCCGGTGTTGAAGTCGATGCCGCCGCCGAGCACGCGCAGCACGTCCTCCTGGCGCCAGACCACACCCTTGGGCATGCCGGTCGTGCCGCCGGTGTAGAGGATGTAGATGTCGTCGTCGCTGCGCTCGGGGAAGTCGCGCTCGGGTGATTGCGCGGCGATCGCAGCCTCGTAGTCGGGGCCGATCTCGAGCTGATGCGCCAACATCGGCAGCGAGTCGCGCACCGCGGCGATGCGGTCGGAGTACTCGGCGTCGTGGACGATCGCGACGAGGTCGGCGTTGTCGAACAGGTACCGCAGTTCGGCTTCGACATAGCGGTAGTTCACGTTGATCGGGACCGCGCGCATCTTGTACGCGGCGAGGATCGTCTCGACGAACTCGTGACTGTTGAGCCCGTAGATGCCGACGTGGTCGCCCGGCTTCACCCCGTTCGCGGTGAAATGGTGGGCGAGGCGGTTGGCCCGCTCGTCGAGCAGGGCGTACGTCTCCTCGCGGTCACCGACGATCAGCGCCACCCGGTCGGGGACGGCGTCGACGGCGTGTTCGATGAGATCCGCGATGTTCCAAGCCACGGCTTCAGTGAAACACGTTCTACCCCGTCTTGCCCAACGACACGGTCCTCTGATCGAATCCCCACCGTGGCTACATGGACGCTTGAATTTCCCTACCGGCGCAGTGTCGGCCCCGTAATCGGTGCCTTCCTCGCCGGCCTGCGCGACCAACAGGTCATCGGCGCGAAGACCGCCGGCGGCCGGGTGCTGGTCCCACCGCTCGAATACGACCCCGATACCGGCGAGGACATCGCCGAAATGGTCGAGGTCGGCTCGGCGGGTGTGGTGGAGCGTTTCGCCTGGGTAGCGGAGCCGATGCGGACGCATCCGCTCGACCGGCCGTTCGCCTGGGCGCTGGTGCGCCTCGACGGGGCCGACACCGCGCTCGTGCACGCGCTCGACGCGGGCTCGCCCGACGCCTGCTCCAAGGGCATGCGGGTGCAGATCCGCTGGGCCGACGAGCGGGTCGGGCACGTCAACGACATCGCGTGCTTCGAACCCGAGCCTCAGAAATGACTCGCGAACCGGTGCAGTTCATGTCGCATCACACCAAGGTCGAGTACAAGCTGCCCGCGCCGTCGCTGCTGTCGATCGAGTCGGCGAAACAGCTCGCGGCGGGACGCGTCGTCGGCCACAAGTGCCCGGAGTGCGGCAAGGTCTACGTGCCCGCACGCGGGTACTGCCCGCTGTGCGTCATCGAGACCACCGCTGCGCACGAGGTCGAGGTCCAACCCCGCGGCATCGTCACCACCTTCTCGGTGATCACGCCGCTCCAGTACCAGGGGCAAGAGGAGCACGACGACTACGCGCAGGCGACGATCCTGCTCGCCGGCACCGACTCCACGATCTCGATGCAGCGCCTCGACGGCATCCCGATCGACGACGTGCGTACGGGCATGCGCGTTGAAGCGGTGTGGCTACCCGAATCGGAACGGTCGGCGAGCCCGGAGGGCGCGGCGCGCGGCTTCGGTCTCGGCCGCGCGATCACCGGATGGAAGTTGACCGGCGAGCCCGACGCGCCGGTCGAAGAGTACGGCGAGCACATTCTGTGATGCCCGTGATGCCTGTAACGCCTGTGATGCCTGTGATTGGGAGAGGACACAACGATGCGTGACGTGGCAATCGTGTCGTTCGCCCAGGCGCCGCTGGACCAGCCGCCGGGGCAGACCGAGACGATGATGTTGATCCCGACGATCACCGAGGCACTCGGGAACGTCGGCCTGACCCGCAAAGACGTCGGCTTCACCTGCTCGGGCAGCGCCGACTACCTCACCGGGAGCACGTTCACCTTCGTGTCGATGCTCGAAGCGGCGGGCGCGTGGCCGCCGATCTCGGAGTCGCACGTCGAGATGGACGGCGCGTGGGCGCTGTTCGAAGCGTGGGTGCGGTGCCAGCACGGCGACGTCGACGTCGCCCTCGTGTTCTCCTCGGGCCGGGCCGGACTCGGTCACGACCTGCGCGAGACGCTGCTGTTCCAGTTCGACCCGTACTACCTGGCGCCGTTGGGTGCCGACTACGTGTCGCTCGCGGCGCTCCAGGCCGACGCCGTGCTCGAACGCACGGGCAAGACCGAGCGCGACCTCGCCGAGATCGTGGTCGAACGGCGGCGGGCGGCGAAGGCGAACCCGTACGCGACGATTTCGGGCGACTACACGGTCGACGACCTGCTCGCCAAGGACCCGGTCGCCGGTGTGCTGCGCGAGCACGACATCGGCCCACCGGTCGACGGTGCGGCCGCGATCGTGATGGTCGCGGGCGACCGGGCCCGTGACCTGTGCGACCGCCCCGCGTGGATCTCGGGCCTCGACCACCGCGTCGACCCGCACTACCCGGGCGTGCGCGACCTCTCGGTGTCGCCGTCGGCGAAGCTCGCGGGTGAGAAAGCAGGCGCGGCAGGTGTCGAAGTGGCCGAACTCGCGGCGGTGTGCTCGCACGAGGAGTTGGTCCTCGCCGACGCGCTCGGGTTGGGAGCAGGTTGCGCGATCAACCCGTCGGGCGGTGCGGTCGTCGGCAACCCGATGATGGTCACCGGCCTCGCCCGCATCGGCGAAGCCGCGAACCAAGTGATGAAGAACGGCAAGAGCAAGGCACTGGGCCACGCATCGTCGGGTCCGTGCCTGCAACAGAACCTCGTATGCGTTGTCGAAGGACGCAACTAATGGCTGAACGTTGTGCAGTAGTTGGCATCGGGCAGACGAAGTTGTCGAAGTGCCGCGACGACGTGTCGATGGCGGGCATGTGCCGCGAGGCCGCCCAGCGCGCGCTCGACGACGCCGAGATGACGTGGAAGCACATCGACGCCGTCGTGATCGGTACCGCGCCCGACATCTTCGAGGGCGTGATGATGCCCGAGATCTACCTCGCCGACGCGCTCGGCGCGGCGGGCAAGCCGATCATGCGCGTACACACCGCGGGCAGCGTCGGCGGTTCGACGGCTGTGGTCGCGTCGCACCTGGTGCAGTCGCGTGTGCACGAGCGGGTGCTCACGCTCGCGTTCGAGAAGCAGTCAGAAGGCGACACCAACTTCGCGTTCTCGAGCGGTCGCAGCGGCGGTGTGGGCGCGGGCGGCTACTTCGCGCCGCACATCCGGGCGTACATTGAGCGTTCGGGCGCACCCGACTATGTCGGGCCGATGGTCGCGGTGAAGGACCGGCTGAACGCGCTGAAGAACCCGTACGCGCACTTGCAGATCCCCGACATCTCGATCGAGATGGTGTTGGAGTCGCCGATGGTGTGGGCGCCGATCCACCGGTTGGAGTCGTGCCCCACGTCTGACGGCGCCGTCGCCATGGTGCTCACGAACGAAGCGGGCGGCCGGCGCGCGGCTCGTCCTCCGGCGTGGGTGCACGGCACCGCGGTGCGCACCGAGTTGGGCTGGTTCCCGGGCCGCGATCCGGTCAACCCGCGCGCCGGCCAAGACTGCTCGGCCGACGTGTACCAACAAGCCGGCATCACCAACCCGCGCCTGGAACTCGACCTCGCCGAGATCTACGTGCCGTTCAGCTGGTACGAGCCGATGTGGATGGAGAACCTCGGATTCGCGTCCGAGGGCGAAGGCTGGAAGCTCACCGAGTCGGGTGCCACCTCGATGGAGGGCGACATCCCCGTCAACTGCTCGGGCGGCGTGCTCTCGTCGAACCCGATCGGCGCGTCGGGAATGCTGCGCTTCGCGGAAGCGGCGCTCCAGGTCCGCGGCCTCGCCGGTGCGCACCAGATCGACGGCGCCCGCCGTGCCCTCGGTCACGCCTACGGTGGTGCCGCGCAGTACTTCGCCATGTGGGTCGTCGGCTCGCAAATGCTCTAAGTCCCGAAATTGCGCCGTACGGCGACCGTTTCGGTCGCCCGATGGCGCAATTTCGCCCGAACGGAGGCGTGCGTGGATCTCGATCTGCCTGCGGAAGACGATCCTCGGCGCGTCGAGGTCAGGCGCTTCTTCGAGGAGCACCCCGCGCCGAAACCACGGGAGCTGGTTGACGCGGGGTACGTCGTGCCGCACTGGCCGGCGCCGTACGGGCTCGACGCCGACCCGGAGCTGCAGCTCATCATCGAAGACGAGATGCGGCGGGCGGGCGTGAACAAGCCGACGAACCCGATCGGTATCGGGCACTGCGGGCCGATCGTGCTCGCGCTCGGCACCGACGAGCAGAAGCAGCGCTACCTCCTGCCGATGCTCGCGGCCGAGGAGATGTGGTGCCAGCTGTTCAGTGAGCCGGGCGCCGGTTCCGACCTCGCGAACCTCGCCACCCGGGCCCGGCGCGACGGCGACGTATATATCGTGAACGGCCAGAAGATCTGGACCTCGCTGGCCGAGGTCGCGAAGTTCGGCATCCTCATCGCGCGCACGCGCAGCGACGTGTCGAAGCACCGCGGCATTTCGTACTTCATCATCCCGATGGACCTCGAAGGCATCGAGATCCGACCGATCCGGAACATGACGGGCGGCGGAGGCTTCAACGAAGTGTTCTTCACCGACGTGCGAGTGCCGGCCGAGAATCTCATCGGCGAGGAGCACCTCGGGTGGGGCATGGCCAAAACGACGCTCGCCAACGAACGGGTGTCGCTCTCGACGGGCACCGGCGCGCAGTGGGGCTACGGCCCGAGCGCGCGCACGCTCGTCGACCAGGTGAAGGCCAACGGCGGACTGTCGGACACCGTGCAACGCCAACGGCTCGTCGGCTTGTTCATCGAGGGCGAGATCCTGAAGTACCACAAGCTGCGCATGATCTCGGCCGCGGTGAACAAGAAGCCCGGCCCCGACGCGTCGTTGCGCAAGGCCCTCGCCGACCCGCACGGCAAGCGCGTGTTCGAACTCGGCAAGGAACTGATGGGTGCGTACGGGATGGTGCACGACGCCGATCCCGAGTGGGCCCAGTGGGAACGCGGGTTCCTGTTCAGCCCGGCGCTCACCGTCGGCGGCGGCACCAGCGAAGTGCTGCGCAACATCATCTCCGAGCGCCTGCTCGGGCTGCCCCACGATGTCGACGTCGAGCAGGGCAAGACGTGGGCGGAGTCGCGCGGCTGATCGTGCCTGCTCGCCCAAGGAGGCTGACGATGGGCATCATCGGAACCCACAACCTGCTGTACTCCCCCGAGCCCGACACCGTGCGCGCCGTGTTCCGCGCCGTCCTCGGCTACGAGCCGCGGCACCCGACCGCGATCTGAGTTCGACGACTACATGTCGGCCAGGATCAGCTGCGCGAGCGCTTCTTGCGCTGTGTACGCGTCGAGTTCTCCGCCGAAGCTGATGACCTGCACGTTGAAATAGGTGTCGCCGGACTTCACCCACAGCGCGTCGCTCACATCGAGGTGGGCTTCGTCGCCGACACCTTCGACCGCGCTGTCGAGCGTGTCGAACTCCTCGCCGACCGCGCCCGAGTAGTACACCTCGAGCACCGTCCCGCTGTCGGCGTCGGCCGCCTCCCACGCGCACTGACCGTCGACCTCGACCATGTCGTGGCCGACCACCTCTGACACCTGCTCGGGCGTGAGGTGGCAGTCGCCGGCCGAACCTGCGGCGTCGTCGGCCGCTACCTCTTCGACCTCGTCGGCGGACTCGTCGGGCGCGTCGGTCTCGTCAGTCGGCGCGTCGCCGATGTCGTCGGACTCCTCGACGGGGTCGGATGCCGCATCGTCGTCGTCACCGCCACAGGCGGAAAGCACGAGTGCGGCGGCGAATACGGCCGCGAGGAAAGGAAGGGACCGGCGCATGGGCGCACGCTACCCACGCCGTATCGCCCCAACCGTGCACCTGAACCGTGTGTGAAGCTACGTGGCTGCTGAGCGGCCACTTTGGTTCACACCGGATGAGCGCGACGCGGTGACGAGCGTGTGGAGCGGGACCCAGCCGACGATGGTCGTGCCCACGCCGAGCTCGGATGTGGTCTCGAGTTCGCCACCGACCGCTTCCACCCGGTCGTGCATGTCGCGCACGTCGGCGCCGGCGAGGAGCCGGTGCGGATCGACTCCCGGACCGTCGTCGACGACCGAGAACGCCAGTCGGCCGAACTCGGCGCGCACCTCGACCACGACGTTGCTGCCCGACGCGTACGTCCCTGCGTTGGCGAGCGCCTGGATGGCGCAGAAGTACACGGTCGTCTCCGACTGCGCGTCGTAGCGGTCCATTGCGCCCGAGCCGTCGAGCCGGACGTCGACCGGGAGCCGGGCCTGGAGCACGTAGGCGTCGAGCGCGGACACCACGCCCTGGTCGGCGAGGATGGCGGGGAAGATGCCGCGCGCGAGGTCACGCAGGCCGTCGAGCGCCGCGCCACACTCCTCCAGCAACGCGTCGATGCACACGAAAGCGTCGTCGACGTGGGTCGGAAGCAGCGGGTCGAGCTCCTCGATCATGGACCCGACCCGGTCGAGTCGCACCTCGACGCGGTCGTGGATCAGTTGCACGACGCGCTGTCGTTGTTCCTGGCGCGCGGTCACGATGCGCTGGCGTGAGGCGTGCAGCTCGGCCGCCTGCTCCGAGATCTCCTGAAGCCGGGCCTGGAGTTCGATCGTGAGCCGGGCGTTGTTCACCGCGAGGCCGGCCTGCGCGGCGAGCGCGGTCAGCAGTTCTTCGTCCTCGGGCCGCAGCCGTTCGCCGTGTGCCGTCGCGATCGCGATCTCGCCGACTTCGTCGCCGCCGTACATCACCGGCACGACGAACGGGAACGAGTCGACGAGGCCGCCCGCGGGCCACTCGACCGTGCGGCTCCCGCCGCCCGGCAGGAACGCGGTCACCTGGCCGGCGACGCCACCAACTCCCTTGACCGTCGCCTCGGCGATGCGCGGCAGGATCTCCTCGACCGAGATCGCGCCCGCGAGCCGGTCACTCGCCTCGGCCATGACCTCGTACGGGGTCGCCCGTTCGCCGTACACGAGTCGGTCGGCGAAGCGCGACAACCGTTCGCGCACCGGCTCGAACGCGAACGCCGCGATCGCGGTCGCGAGAATCTTCAGACCGGCCGATCCGGCGCCACCGATGCCGTGGCCGAGCACGACGACGAATGTCACGTACACGAGGCCGATGAACGCGGCGAGCCCGACCGAAAGGAGGGTCCGGCTGATCAAGACGTCGATGTCCCAGAGCCGGTACCGCAGTATTCCCATCACCAGCGCCAGGGGCACGAGCGCGAACAGCGCGGGGAACACTGCGAGTCCGATGTCCTCGATCCGGTCGCCGGCGAACACCCGCGTGAGTACGACGTATGAGACACCGCCGACAAGCATCGGGAGCAGACCCCACCGCAACAGTCGCGATTGCTGGCGCACGACAGGATCGGACGCGCGGCGCAACCGGTACGTCTGGGCGGCGACACCGACGAGAGGAATGAGCAGCCCGAAGAGCACGGTGAAGAACGGTTGACCCGGGTGGCCGGCCGACGTGCCGCCCAGCACGGCCATCGCGAGTACGAGGGTCGCGAAACCATACGCGGTACGCAACCAGCGACGATGGCGGGTGTCGAGCGGCAGTAACCGTCCGTCGGGGAACACGATCACCGCGTACATGTACGCGACGCCCGACAACAGGTGGGCCAAGTCGTGCTGGAACCACCAGTCACCGATGATGTAGTCGCGCACCGTGCTGTGGCTCTGGTGGTTGAACGTGATCGCGGTACCGATCATCGCGACCGCGAGGAGACGGGCCGTCCGGTCGCGCGGGCGGCGCACGACCAACATGATCCCGAGGCCGAGGTTGAGCGCGCTGAACAGGGTCTCGAGCGTGACCCGGCCGCCGTGGTCGGCCCGATGCGACGCGTCGGCGACCTTGCGGGCCACGCCCGACCAGCCGTCGGTATCGGCCCGTTCGACGCGGCGCAGGTCGAGTTCGAACGAGGCCGAGGTCCGGCCGTCGTCGGTGAAGCGGATCTCGCCTTCGACGTCGAAGCCGGGCATGACCACGCGGTTGACACCGGCAGACGGGGCCGTGATCGTCCTCGTGACATTCCCCCCGGGCGCAACCCCGGCGGAAGCCACGACCGGTCCGCCGTCGCGACCCAGGATCACGATCGAGTGCGCATCGTCGACGTCGATGTTCTCGAACTCGACGAGCACTTCGCCGTCGGCGCGCAGCGCGTCGTCGGCGTAGTCGTGCAACGACCCGTGCATGCCGCTGAACTCCTTGACAACCGACGGCGCCAGGCCGGCCGCCAGGAAAATGACGACGCCGATCGTGTACGGCACGAAGAACATCCAGAACAGCAGCGACCCGACCCGGAGGCGAGGCCGCTTCACGCGAGTGCCTCGTGCCGGCCGCTCAGCGGCACGCGGCCGGAAACCATCGTGCCGCGACTCGGCGCCGAGGTGATGTCGAGCGCCCCGCCGAGCGCGGCCACCCGGTCGACCATGTTCCCGAGACCCGACCCCGGACGCGACTCGCGCTGGTCGAACCCGAAGCCGTCGTCGCGTACCGAGAACCCGAGATGGCCGTCGGCTTCCTCGAGCCGTACGACGACGTTGGATCCCGGCGCGTGCTTGGCCGCGTTGTTCAACGCTTCCAGGCACGCGAAGTAGACAGCCGCTTCGACACCGATCGGGTACCGGCCGATACCGGCATCATCGACCGCGACATGGATCGCGGGGTTCTGTTCCTGACGGCGCAGCGCCGCCGCCAGGCCCTGCGTGGTCAGCACGGGCGGGTGAATCCCCTGTGCGAGTTCGCCGAGCGCTTCGAGCGCTTCGCGCACGACCCGCCGCAACTCGTCGACCATCGTGCTCGCGCGGGCCGGATCCCGACCGGCGAGGGTGCGGGTGACACGGAACTGCACCATCAGCGCCACGAGATACTGCTGGGCGCCGTCGTGGATGTCGCGTTCGACGCGACGACGCTCGGCATCCTGCGCGTCGACGATGCGGCGGCGCGACGCGCGGATCTCGGTCGCCTGCGCCGAAATCGCTTCGAGACTGGTCGCCAGCTCCGCGCTGAGCCGCACGTTGCGGAGCACGAGTCCGGCCTGCGCGGCGAAGTCGTCGAGCAGGCGCAGGTCGGTGAGCGACAGCGGACTCCCCGGCAACTGGATCACCGTGATCGCGCCGATCAACTCGCCGTGGTGACGAACGCCGAGCGCGTAGTGCGCGTCGGGGAGCGGCGGCAGGTCGTCCGAATCCGAGAGTCGCGCCGAGCCGAGTTCGATGTCGGGTGTTTCGGGCCATGCGGTCGCGGGAACCAGGTCGTCGCCGACGCGCAACCAGATGCGCGCGCCGGCGGCTCCACTGCCGAGGACGAGGATCTGGGCCATGAGAAGGAGCGCGTCGGCGGTCGGATACGCGGCGGCCATGCGGTCCGACAACTCGGCCAGCACTTCGTACGGCGTGGCCCGCTCGCCGTACACGAGGCGCTGCGCGGTGCGCTCGGCCCCGCGGCGCACCCGCTCGAAGCCCAGGGCGACAACAGCCGTGGCCGCAATCGACAGCACCGTCCGCGCGCCCGAACCCACAAGGCTTCCGAGGACGACGGGCAGCGCGCCGAACACGAGCCCGATGAACGCGAAGAGCGCGCCGTACACGAGGAGCCGCGTCAACACGACCGGCGCCGACAACTTCGGCGGGCGGCGAGTGACCACCTCGTCTGCCGAGGTGCCGGCCGCCGGGCTGGTCTGCATCGTTGCGAAGTATGGAACGGAACGGTCCGGGCCAACAGCCTGGGGCCCCGCCTTCCTTCGTGGTGCCAGCCCCACCCGCACCGGGGGGTCTGCCCACTTACCCGCCGGGCCGGCGCTCAGTAGCCTGGCCCTGTGGCAATCCGGCTCGTGCTCGCGGAGGACAACGTCCTCATGCGCGAAGGCGTCCGCACCCTGATCGACCTCGAAGACGATCTCGAGCTGGTCGGGGTCGCCGAAGATTTCGACGCGCTGATCGCGTTGGTGGCCGAGCACGGGCCCGATGTCGTGCTGACCGACATCAGGATGCCCCCGACCGGCACCGACGAGGGCGTGCGGGCCGCCGCCCGGCTAAGGGAAACACACCCCCACATCGGAGTAGTGGTGTTGAGCCAGTACCTCGAGCCGTCCTACGCGCTCGCCCTGTTCGCCGAAGGCGCCGAAGGTCGCGGCTATCTCCTCAAAGAGCGAGTGGCCGACGGCGAACAGCTCGCACGCGCCATTCGCGAGGTGGCGCGCGGCGGCTCGGTCGTCGATCCGAAGGTCGTCGACGTCCTCCTGGAAGCGCGCGCCGCGTCCCGATCTCCGGTCAGCACGCTCACGCCCCGCGAACGAGAGACCCTCGCCGAGATGGCCCAGGGCAAGAACAACGCGGGTATCGCCGAGGCACTGTCGCTCAGCGACCGCGCCGTCGAGAAACACATCAACGCCGTGTTCGCGAAGCTCGGGCTCGGCGAAGAGCACACCGTGCACCGCCGCGTGAAAGCCGTCCTCGTCTATCTCGCCGACCAGGAGAAACTCGGGAACCTCGGGAAGGCCACGCCGTGACCGAACTCGTGCGCGTCCTCATCGTCGACGATCAGCTTCCGTTCCGGGAAGCGGCCAAGCTCGTGTTCGACCTCGTCGACCGGTTCGAGGTGGTCGGCGAAGCCACGTCGGGCGAAGAGGCGGGCGCGCTCGTCGAGTCGTTGCGTCCCGATCTCGTCGTCATGGACATCAACCTGCCCGGCATCAGCGGTGTGGATGCGACGCGCGAGATCGTCGCCGCCCATCCCGACACCGTCGTCGTGCTGGTTTCCACGTACGACGCCAAAGCACTCCCCCACGGCGCGTCGTCGAGCGGTGCGGTGGCGTACGTGCACAAGGAGCATCTCGACCCCGACCTCATCGAAGACGTGTGGGATCAACGCGAGACCGCCCTCTGGCGTACCGCCTAGTTGTGTTTGAAGCTCAGTGGCCGCTGAGCGGCCACTGAGCTTCAAACACACTCACCGCGCCATGTCGAGGAAGGCGTTGAGCTCGCGGGGAACGTCCGGCCCCATAGGCGCGTAAAGAATTTCCGAGGCACCCGCGTCTTCGAGCAGGTCAAGCCGGTCGCGCAGTTCTTTGGCCGAACCCGTCCACGTAAAGGCAGGGGCAAGCTCGCCGTTGATCACGGGCCGGTCGCGTTCGGTCACGGCGACGAGGTGGTCCTTGTGCACGGCGAGATGCCGTTCGTTCTCCGGGAGCTTCTCCAACTCCGCCCGCCATTCCGGTCCGCCGGGCAGACCGTCGACCGCGCCGCCCTCCCACATGGCGTGGTAGACGACCGCGATCGCGGGGCCGGTAGCGGCCAGCGCGCGCTCCGAACTCGGGCTCTCGCCGTCGTCGAGCACGGTGCCGAATGCGAGAACCGCCGTCCAGTCGAACTCGGAGCCGCCGCCGATTGTCATGACGCCGTCGCCGAACTCCTGCGCGACCTCCATGCCCTTCGGGCCGTTGGCCGCGACCACGATCGATACGTCGATCGGGAACGGCGGCGCGAACTCGGGCGCGTGCAGCATCTGCACGAGCGCGCCGTCGACCTCGACCTTCTCGCCCCGCAACAGCGCGCGCAGTTGCGCGATGTAGTTGCGCGTGTACTTCCACGTCAGCGCCTGCTTGCCCATCGCCATGCGACCGGTGAACCCGGTACCGATGGCGACCGAGAACCGCCCCGGTGCGAGCTGTTCGATCGTCGCGATCGCACTTGCCTGGGTCAGCGGGTGGCGCAGGTTGGGCACGATCACGGCGGTGCCGAGCCCGATGCGGTCGGTTCGTAACGCGGCCAGCGCGAGCACCACGTAGATGTCGCCGTACAGGGCCGGCGAGTCGTACAACCACGCCCGCTTGTAACCCAGTTCTTCGGCGAGCACGATGTGCTCGACAACCGATGGTGAAGGCGGAAACGCGCAGGAGATCTCCATGGAGCGAGCCTAAGGCGAAAGGGCAGGACCATGCGCAAGACGTGGGTAGCAGTCGCGACCCGTGTCGCCCGACACCCAACCCACCTGCTTCTGGACGCGCGTATCTGTTGTCAGGAACAGATACGCGCGTCCAGAAGCGACGATGGGGTCTCGCTACAGGCGAGCGCCGCCCGTCCACGATGCGAACAGGGCCGCGTACTCGCCGCCGCGGGCGACGAGGTCGTCGTGGTGGCCGACCTCGACGAGCCGGCCGTGGTTGACGACGGCGACGAGGTCGGCGCGCGCCGCGGTCGAGAGGCGGTGCGCGATGACGATCACCGTGCGGCCTTCCATGAGCTGTTCGAGCGCGTGCTCGACGATGAGCTCAGTACCGGGGTCGAGCGACGACGTCGCCTCGTCGAGCACGACGAGCGTCGGGTCGGCGAGCGCAGCGCGTGCGATCGAGACGAGCTGACGCTCCCCGGCCGACAGGTTCGCACCCCGCTCGTGCACCTCGGTGTCGAGCCCGTTGGCAAACGCGGCGAACCGCGGTTCCAGGCCCAACGCCGCGACCGCCTCGTCGACCTGGGCCGGGCTCGCGCCGGGCTTGGCGATGAGGATGTTGTCGCGGATCGTGCCCCCGAAGAGGAACCCCTCCTGCGGAACGACGACGATGCGCTCGCGCAACGAGTGCAAGGTCGCGTCGCGCAGGTCGACGCCGCCGTAGCTGACCGACCCCTCGGCCGGGTCGTAAAAGCGGACCATCAGCTTGGCGAGCGTCGACTTGCCCGCGCCGGTCGGCCCGACGAGCGCGACCCGCCGGCCCGGCGCCACCGAAATCGACACGTCGTCGAGCACGGTCGGTCCGTCGCCGTACCGGAACGACACCGCGTCGACGTCGAGCGTGCCGATCGGCGGAAGGTCGACCGCGCCCGGCCGTTCGTCGATCGTCACCGGTTCGTCGAGCAGTTGGTACAGCTTCTGCAGCGCGGCGCCGGCGGCCTGGATCGTGTTGAACAACTGGCTCATCTGCTGGATCGGCTCGAACAGGTTCTGGAGGTAGAGCACGAACGCGGCCAGCGTGCCCACCGTGATCACGTCCTGGCCCGTGAGCCAACCGCCGTAGAAGAGGATGACGGCGATGGCGCTGCCCTGCGCGAGTTCGATGATCGTCGTGTAGCGCGCGGTCACCGTCTCGGCGTGCAGGTTGGTCTTGTACTGCTTCTCGTTGGTCTCGGCGAAGCGGCGACGGAACGCGTCTTCCTGGTTGAACGCCTGCACGACCCGCACACCCGACATGCCCTCCTGGAACGACGTGAGGGTGCCGCCCACCCGCTCGCGCAATTGCAGGTACGCCTTGTTCGACTCGCGCCGGAACCACGTCGATGCCCACACCAACACCGGCACGACGAACAGCACACCGAGCGCGAGCTGCCAGCTCATCAAGACCATGACGACAATCGCGCCGAGCAGCACGAGGAGGTTGACGATGAACATCGACAAGCCCTGCGACACCAACTCTTGGAGCGAGTCGATATCGGCGGTCATGCGGGCGACGAGCGAACCGGTGCGGTTGCGGTCGTAGAACCCCAACGGCAGGTCCATCAGGTGGCGGAACACCTTCTCGCGCAGGTCGCGGAGGAACCCTTCCCCCACCCGCGCGACGAGGAGCACGGTGAGCCGGCCGAACCCGTACACCCCGGCGACGGCCACGAGGAACGCGAACGTGGCCTGGTTGAGTGCGTCGAGATCGTTGGGTTCGACACCGTTGTCGATGCCGAAACGGACGATGGCGGGCCCGGCGAGTGTCGACGCCGCCTGCAGGACGACGCACACCGACCCGAGCAGGATCAACTTCCGGCGCGGGCGCAGCATCTGGGCGGTGCGGCGGAACACCAGCGCCTTTTCCTGGCCGGAGAGCTTCTCGTCGCTCCCGTACATCTGCCTCACGATGCGGCCTCGTGGGCTTCGGCCTGGGCGAGCACGGTGCGGTACGCAGCCGAGGTCGCGAGCAACTCCCGGTGCGTCCCCTCGGCCGCGACCTTGCCCTCGTCGATCAGTACGACACGGTCGGCGAGCGCAATGGTGGCGGGGCGGTGCGCAATGATGATCGTCGTCCGGTCGCGCATGACTTCGCCCAGCGCGTCGCGGATCTCGTGTTCCTTCGTCGGGTCGACCGACGACGTGGCGTCGTCGAGGATCAGGACCCGCGGGTCGGCGAGGATCGCCCGCGCGATCGCGACGCGTTGCCGCTGCCCACCCGACAGGGAGTAGCCGTGCTCCCCGAGCATCGAGTCGTACCCGTCGCCGAGGTTGTCGATGAAGTCGTGCGCCCCCGCGAGCAGTGCGGCCCGTTCGACGTCCTCGGCGGTCGCTTCCGCCTCCGCGAACCCGATGTTGGCGCGCACGGTGTCCGTGAAGAGGAACGTGTCCTCGAACACCAGGCCGACGGCGTCGCGCAGATCCGACAGGCGCAGGTCGCGCACGTCGACGCCGTCGAGCGTCACCCGCCCCGCGTCGACGTCGTAGAAGCGCGGTACGAGGCGCGCCACCGTCGACTTGCCGGTGCCGGTCGCGCCGACCAGCGCAACCGATTCGCCCGGGCGGATCGTCAGGTCGAATCCCCGCAGGATCTTCGCGCCTTCGCCGTAGCCGAACGTGACATCCTCGAAGCGCACCTCGCCCCGCCCCTCGGGCAACGGCTGCGCGTCCTTACGCTCGACGATCTCGGGCGCGGTCGCGAGGATCTCGTACACCCGTTGCGCCGACGCGGACGCCCGCGAAACCTGGGCGACCATGAACGACGTCATGCGCAGCGGGAAGATGAGCATGAGGATGTACGTGTTGAACGCGATCAACTCGGCGACGCTCAGTCGCCCTTCGATCACTTCGCGCCCACCGACGTAGAGCACGGCGACGAGGCTCAGCATCGGCAGGATCTCGAGGAGCGGGTTGAACGTTGCCCGCAGTTTGGCCAGGGCCATGCCCCGCTCGTACACACCGTCGGCCGCGACCGCGAGCCGGCCGTTCTGCACTTCCTCGGCGCCGAAACCCTTGACGACGCGTACGCCCGACAGGCTCTCCTCGACGACGTGCGACACGCCCGCCAGTTGCTCCTGCAACCCCATGGCGACCGGGTGGAGGATCGACGAGAACTTCGTCGCGATCGCGAGCAGCACCGGCAGCGATGCCATCGCGACGAGCGCGAGTTTGGCGTTCAGCGCGAACAGCACGACGGACACGCCGACGATCATCACGAAGTTCGCGCCCGCGATCGGTATGAACACCACGAGCATCTGCACCTGTTTGGCGTCGGTGCTGACGCGCGCCATCAGCTCACCGATCTGGGCGCGGTCGTGGTAGGCGAAGTGCAGGCGCTGGAGATGGTCGAACAACCGGCGCCGCAACTCGGCCTCCGCCCGCAACGAGATCGCGAACGCCGACTTGCGCCGGAAGTACGTGAACACGCCGACGACGATCGTCGCGGCCACGATCGCGATCGACCAGCCGAGCAGGGCCTCGCGGTCGTACGGGTCGATCCCCTCGTCGATGGCCTGCAGCGCGAAGAGTGGGATCGCGATCTTGGCCAACGTCCACCCGAGCGCGCACCCGACGCCGAGCGCGATCCAGCGCGGCTCGCGAGTCGAGACCTCGCGCATCAGCCGCCAGCCACCCCGCCGGATGTGCGGCTCGGGCGTGCTCATGCTGATGCGGCTCCGCACTGCGGCGCTCCATCACAACTGCAAGCGCGGGCGAGGCCCGCGCCTCCGTTCTCCGCCTGGCTACGCTCCACGCGATGGGACGACTCGACGGCAAGACGGCACTGGTAACCGGCGCGGCGCGCGGCAGCGGCGCGGTGATCGCGGAGCGGTTCACCGAAGAAGGCGCGCACGTGGTCGTCGCCGACATCCGCGAGGAACAGGGCCGGGCCGTGGCCGAGAAGGTCGGCGGCCGTTACGTGACCCTCGACGTGACGAGTGAGTCGAGCTGGGCCGAAGCCGTCGGCGCCCTCGACGCCCTCGACGTCCTGGTGAACAACGCGGGCGTGCTGCACCTCACCGCGATCGCGGACACGACGGTCGAGACGTACCGGCACGTGTTCGAGGTGAACGAACTCGGCACCTTTCTCGGCATCAAATCGTCGATCGAGCCGATGAAAGCGCGGGGCGGCGGGTCGATCGTGAACATCTCGTCGATCGACGGCGTCTACGTCACACCTGGCACTGCCGCCTACTCCGCGAGCAAGTTTGCCGTGCGCGGCCTCACCAAGACCGCGGCACTCGAACTGGGCCGGTTCAACATCCGCGTCAACGCAGTGTGCCCGGCCGCGGGCAACATCGAGATGGTGATGGAAGCGCTGCCGCCCGACTTCGACTTCGGGCGCGCCGCGAGCGGCGGAGGCGGCGACGCGCACCGCGCACCGATCGGAAAGCGGGGCACGATGCGCGACGTCGCGGACGCCGCGCTCTACTTCGCGTCCGACGAGGCCGCGTTCGTGACCGGCGCCGATCTGCTCGTCGACGGGGGCCTCAGTGCGGGAATGGTGATCCCGGGCCAACCGGGTACCTGACCTCTCACTCACTCAGGATGCTTCGCGCTTCCCCTTCGGGAATCGCACGGGCAGGTGCTTGATACCGCCGATGAAGTTCGAGCGGAGCGGCTCCGACGGACCGGTCGCTTCGAGTTCGGGCATGCGGCGCGCCATCTCCTCGAGCAGGAGACGAATCTCCATGCGGGCCAGGTTGGCGCCGAGGCAGTGGTGCGGGCCACCGCCACCGAAGCCGACGTGCTCGTTCGGGTCGCGGGTGATGTCGAACGTGAACGGGGTGTCGAAAATGTCTTCGTCGCGGTTGGCGGAGACGTACCAGATCGAGACCTTGTCGCCTTCCTTGATCTGCTGGCCGCGCAGTTCGGTGTCGCGCGTGACGTTGCGGCGGAAGTACATGACCGGCGACGCCCACCGCACGATCTCCTCGGTGGCCGGCGTCGCGAGCGACGGGTCGGCGACGAGCTTCTGGTACTGCTCGGGGTTGTCGCAGAACGCCTGGATGCCGTGCGAGATCGAGTTGCGGGTCGTCTCGTTGCCCGCGACCGCGAGCAGCAGGAAGAACATGTTGAAGTCCATCTCGGAGAGCTGGTCGCCGTCGACCTCGGCGGTCAGGAGCTGAGAGACGATGTCGTCGCGCGGGTTCGCCTTGCGTTCCTGCGCGAGCTGGTTCGAGTACATGAACATCTCGACCTGCGCCTGCTGCACTTCGCTCTCGGCGACCATGTACTCGGGGTCTTCCGACCCGATCATGCGGTTCGACCACTCGAAGAGCTTGTGCCGGTCCTCCTGCGGCACACCGATCATCTCGGCGATCACCTGGAGCGGGAGTTCGGCCGCGACCTCGACGACGAAGTCGCACTCGCCCTTCTCGATGACCTCGTCGAGGATCTTGTTCGTCATCTCGCGCAGGTGCGGCTCGAGCATGCGCATCTGCTTCGGGGTGAAGCCCCGGTTCACGAGCTTGCGGTACCGGGTGTGCTCCGGCGCGTCCATCGTGAGCATCAGGTTCGCGTCGCCGGTGAACTCCTGGTACTGCTCGACGGTGCCTTCGAGGCCGACCACACCGCCGCGCTTCTGGTGCGACGAGTAGGTCGCGCCGTCGCGGCCGACGGCTACGACGTCGTCGTACTTGGTGACGACCCAGAACCCGGGCCCGCCCGGCTCAGGGTGCTTGTACACCGGCGCCTCGCGCCGCAAGAAGGTGAACCACTCGTGTGGTACGCCCTTGGTGAAGACGTCGCGGTCGAGCAGGTCGATATCGCTCAGCTGCATGGGGTTCCCCCGTCGTGGAATCTCACGGCAATGTAGTTCGGTGGCATCTTCGTCGACCAGCTGAGCCGGCGCTGGGCGTTCTTCATCAACCTGCCGCTCGCGCTCGTGTCGACCGTGATGGTCGTGCTCGCGCTGCAACTCCCCTACAGACGTATCCCACACTCGATCGACTATCCCGGCGCTGCTGTGCCGCATCCTCGGCTCGACCATCGGTGTCGCGGTGTGGAGTGCGATTTACGAAGCCATCCGAGACACCGACGACGTGGTCACCGCGCTGCGCCTGGAGGAACGCCCGCTGCGCGAGGACACGCAATTCACGACCGAGGTCGTCGAGCTCACTCCCTGAGAAGCGCGGCACGATCTGAAACACTGACGCCGTGCTCGAAGCATTCATGTGGGGCGCCGTCGCGGCGTCGTCGCTGCTCATCGGTGCGGTCATCGCACGCATCCACACGCCGCACAAGATCGCGCTCGGTCTCGTCATGGGGTTCGGGTCGGGTGTGCTGCTGTCGGCGGTGGCGTTCGAGCTCGTCGAAGTCGCGCTCGGCACCGCGGATGGGCTCGGGAGCACGACGTTCGGACTCGCGGTCGGTGCACTGACCTTCTACTTCGGCGACGTCGCCATCAACCGGTTCGGCCAAGCCATCGGGCCGGAGGACGAAGCATCACCGATGAGCATCGTGCTCGGAGCCGCCCTCGACGGCATCCCCGAGTCGGCGGTCATCGGGCTGACGCTGCTCACCGGTGAGGTCGGCGTCGCAATGCTCGTCGCCGTCTTCGCGTCGAACCTCCCGGAGTCGATCGCCGCCTCGACCGGTCTGCACGAGCGCAACTGGAAGCCCAAACGCGTCTACGCGTTGTGGGGCACGATCGTGCTCGCGTCGGCGGTGTCGTCGATGGCGGGCTACGGGTTCCTCGACGGCGCGTCGCCCGACGTCATCGCGTTCGTGCTCGCCTTCGCCGGCGGCGCGATCCTCACCATGCTGACGACGTCGATGGTTCCCGAGGCCTACGAGTACGCCGGGCGCAAGGTCGGACTCATCACCACGCTCGGGTTCGCGTTCGCGGTCGGCATCAACTGGCTCGAGGGGTGACGTCCGTCCCGCCGCGGCTCACCAGGCCGAGCCACGCTTCGATGAGCCCGACGATCACGCCCACGACGAGCAGCCCGATGAAGGAGAGCGTGCTGAACAGGACCAGCAGGCCCGCGACGACGAGGACCCCGACCCGCAACAGTCCCACGTGCTCACGCAGCCAGGCGACGTCGTCGGCCGAGTCGGCGGTCGTCACGCCGACCTTGGTCACGCGTTCGCCGCTTCCCGATTCTGCTCGACTTTGAACTGGTCGAGGACCTCGCGTTCGCCCGCGAACCGACGGCGAGGTACATGACCCCCTGTCGAAGTATTCGAGCGCGACCTGCATCGCCCCGAGCTGGTCGGAGTCGAACACCTCGATCTCGCCGAAGTCGTCGGGAAGCGGGCGGCCGAGCGCGGTCTCGAGCTTCTGGCGCGCTTCGCCGGGCGGCGCGTCGGGGTCGATCGTGGGCAGGGTGATGTCGCGACCGACGAGTCCGGAGATGCGGTCGCCGACGTTGACGAGCACCTGGTTCAGCAACGGCGTGAGGTGCAGAACCACTTTGCCGTTCTCGACCGAGACATTGTCTCCCCCACCCCGCAAGACCTTGATCGCGGCCTCGTGCGCCCGCCGCAGCGCGGTCTCCCACACCTCGTTGAACGTGTCGCTCGCGAAGACCTTCGTCGCCTCTTCGGCCAGGAACCCCTGCACTGCGTTCGCCGGCACCGGCGCAAGCACCTCGCCCCGGTCGGGCAGCACCTCCTCGAAGAAGCCGTCGAGGTCGACCACTTGGCGCAGTTCGGCGGCGGCCCAGGCTCCTAGCGCGGCCTCGACCGCCGGGTCATCGACGACGGGCGCGACCCGGTCGACGAACTTGTCGGTGTTCGTCGTCGTCGAGTGCAACCACGTCGATGTGGGCGCGACGCCGACGGTGATGGACGTCACGACGACGAGCACCCCGAACGCCCACTTGGGCAGACGGAAGGATGCCGAGAAGTACGGCTGGTCGTTCGTGTTCGGCGGCCTCCTCCCCGACGACTTCGAGGAGACCCGTGCCGTCGCGAGCGCGCAGTGGTGGCGCGAAGTGTTCGGCGCGCGGCGCTGACCGTCGTCGTGCTCCTATTCCTGACGGGTGTCCTGGCCGACCTCCCCGAAGCGACGCTCGGCATTGCGTGGGCGACGATCGCCGCGACGCTCACCGTGTTCTCGATGTTCGTCTATCCGTTCGCCTCGTTCGCGGGGCTGGTCGTCGAAGTCGTGATCCTGTGGGCGTTGCTGAAGCACGCCGACGAGTTCGAAGGGGCCTAGCCGCCGGGGGTTTGCGCGTCGGTGCGGCGGGCGAGAAATCGCAGCCGCGCCGCGCGCGCGTCCCAGTCGTACACGACGACGCTGCCGGCCGCGACGTCGTGCAGCGCGCGCCGGTGCTTACCGATCACGACGCCGATCAGGCCGACGCCGCAGAACAGGAACGAGAACGGGTACACGATCGTGCGCACGATCGCACGCCGCAGCCCGAGTTCGTGGCCGTTCCCGCGCACGACCCTGATGCCGAGCATTGCGTTGCCGGGAGTCTTCCCCGACGTGCCCCAGCACCCGGCCAGGTAGACGAACTGCCACACGACGAAGCCGACCAGCCAGATGGGCGAGCCCTTGTCGGGCGGTTTCACGTCGAGGACGAGGTCCAGCAGGAAGCGCACCCCGGCG
Source organism: Actinomycetota bacterium (assembly GCA_034408875.1). Classification (GTDB taxonomy): domain Bacteria; phylum Actinomycetota; class Acidimicrobiia; order IMCC26256; family PALSA-610; genus JANNHK01. The sequence goes on along the minus strand of JAWXCJ010000386.1, from coordinate 6,401 downwards.
ACGCCGACCGTGTACACGGCCACGGACACGAACCCGTCCACGACGTACGCGCCGGTTCGCGACGCTACGCCGGCGTAGTGACCGGCAAGGCTCGTCGGTTTGACAATCGCGTCAGCGGCCATTGCTGCTGCTGCGGCGCAGGACCCGGTCAACCGTGCGCCCGATGGCGCCGTCGATGCCGACCGCGCCGCTGCGGACGACATCGAGCGCCTCCGAGGCAACGCCGCTCGTCGACCGCACGATCAGCGAACCCATTTCGGTGCGGGCGAGGAGCCCATCGAGGTCGATGCTCTCCATGAGCGCGTCGAGATCGACTTGGGCGAGCAACGCGTTCATGTCGACTTGGGCAAGCAATGCGTTCATGTCGACCTGGGCGATCACCCCGTTGACGACGCGCCCGACGAGGGAGAGCGCGACGTCGCCCGCCGACGCGAGCACTCGGCCCGCGCTCCGGGCCAGCGCGTTGCCGACCGCCGCTGCTTCCTCAGGTATCGCCACGACGGGGCCAACCGTACGGCACGGGACCGTTGCGCGCCCACTGGAGCACCGCGACCTCGCATCACCTCATCGTGGTTACCGCTCGGGTCAGAGGATCTCGAGCTGGCGCGCGCGCAGCACGGCATCACGGCGTCGCTCGACTCCCAGCTTCCGGTAGACCGCCTTCAGGTGGGTCTTCACCGTGTTGACCGACACGAACAGTTCCCGTGCGATCTCGACGTTCGACATCATCGTGGGCAGGTACTGCAGGACCGCGTGCTCGCGGTCGGTGAGCGGCTCGACGAACACGGGCGGGTCGGAACGGCGCACCTCTTCGAGGATCTCTACCGCGTATCCGTGGTGCGGGCCCGCCTGCCACGCGTACCGCTCGAGCAGACCGGCGACATCGCGCCCGTAGCCGAGGAAGGGCGCCCGGAAGTCGTCAGGTTCGGCCGTGTCTAGCGAGCGTTGCACCCACTCACGGGCACCGGACTCGTCGCCGAGTCGCTCCGCGGCGGGGGCCCCGAGGACCATCATCTCGACCCGGGTACGCGGGTGGCCGGCCTTCGCGTCGAGGAGCGCGGCCGTGAGGACGTCGAGCACGAGGGCGTCGTCCCGACCCGTGTCGACGAGACGTCGCGCCCGCGCTACCGCGCGCTCGCCGTCGTGGCGGCCGGTGGTTGGCCGCTCTCGCTCACGCGCTCGAGGTCGCCGAGCGAGACAAGCACCTCGGTCAGGATCGGATTGCGGGCCGCGGCGCGGCGCGCCGATCTGGGATCGAGGACCTCGACGACAAGCGCCGCCGCGTCTCGCACCAATGCCGACGAATCCCGTGCGCCGGCGGCGGCGGCGACGGCCGAGAGCGCATGAGCGTTGCGGCCACGCGCCGCGTGCAGCAAGGCGCTCGTCACCCCGACGATGTCGTGGAGCGAACCCGTCGTCCGCGCCGGCTGCTCACGTTCGAGCGTTTCGCGCAGCCACGCCTCGGCATCGCGCAGGTCGCCGCGACACGCCGCAACGAACGCCGGCGACGCCGCTGCTTCGCAGCCGATCCACGGCGCGTTCGTTTCGACGGCTTCGCGACGCGCCTCGTACAGCAGCGCGACCGCCTCGTCGATGTCGCCGACGTCCAGGCACAGCTCGGCCTCGCGAACGAGCGCGACGACGCGCAACACATCGAGCTCTCGACCCGCGGCGAGGCACGCGGCCCGCACTCGGGCGCTGGCCGAAACGGATTCGGCGGTCGCACCGAAGGTACGGCCGTACATGACGTCGACGAGGCCCAAGACGAGCGCTTGCTCGTCATCTGCGGGCGCCGCCATGGCCGCCCACTGCGAGCGCCAACGGTCAGCGTGGGCGCGATCTCGAATCGAGACGGCCTCTGCGTACGCGAGCAGCGCAAGCGCCGGTTCGTCGGGCGCGGCGTCGAGCAGAAGGTCGAACGGGAGCGGGCGATCGCCGGCACCGTCGATGACCGAGCGCAGCCAGCGACTGCACAGCAAGGCGCCGAGAAGTTCCCAGTCGGCGGCGCGGCGCGCGTGCACTTCGGCTTCGGGCGCCATGTCGTGGTCGGCGAACCAGGTCGCGGCCCGGCGGGCGAGGTCCTGTGCCTCGTCGGGGCGCTGCGCGCGGAGCCGGGCCCGGAGCAACGCGCCGAACAGTGCGTGGTACCGGAACATGGTTCGCGTGTCGTCGACTGCGGTCAGGAACACGCCGCCGCGCTCGAGCAACTCGAGGCGGTCGCGCGCGTCGCGATCGCCCGAGAGCATCTCGGCCAATTCGGCCGTGAGCCGGTCGGCGACACTCGTACGCAGCAGGAATTCTTGGAGGTCGGGCGGTTGGCGGTCGATGACCTCGCGGAAGAGGTAATCGGACACAACGGCTTCGGTCCGGGCCGCGTCGGCGATGAACCGGGCCGGATCCGGCTCCGAAGTGAGTGCGATCGCCGCCAGCCGCAGCCCTGCGGCCCAGCCTTCGGTACGTTCCCACAGCGTCGCGGTTTCCCCGGCGGCGAGGTCGAAGCCGCACGTTCGAAAGAACTCGGAAGTCTCTACCGGTGAAGGCGCGGCTACCGACATGTGGTCCCCTCGTGACTCGTGCTCGGGCGGGTGCGGGTCTGGGAGAGCATACGAAGGGTGAGGCCGGGCGCCTCACCCTTCCCGGGGTGACTTCACCGAGGGTGAGGTGACGAGGCGATCACAAAAAGCGAGCAGCTGCGCGCGCTACGAGATACGTGCGAGTGTCCGTACGCGGGTGATAGCAACACCGCCGCAACCGCATCCACGCAATGGAGGTTCCCGTGATTGCCATGGGTCGGAGACTGGCAGCGGAGTTCATTGGCACGTTCCTGTTGGTACTCGGCGGAACTGGAGCCGCCGTACTCGCGGCCAATTTCCAGCCCGAGACCAACCTGGGGATCGGCTTGGTCGGCGTTTCGCTCGCGTTCGGCCTGACGGTCGTCGCGGGCGCGTATGCGCTCGGCGTCGTTTCCGGCGGACACTTCAACCCGGCCGTGACGATCGGACTCTGGCTGGCCCGCCGGGTCGAGTCGGCTGCGGTCCTGCCGTACATCGTCGTGCAGGTGATCGCGGCGATCACCGCGAGCGGAGTACTCCTCGTCATCGCGAACGGAACCGAGAGCTACGACCTCGACGTCAACGGACTGGCCGCGAATGGGTTTGCCGACCATTCCCCCGGCTTGTACAACTTCTCGGCCGCGCTCGTGGCCGAGATCGTGATGACGGCGATATTCATCCTCGTCATCCTCGGCGCCACCGCGCGCACCGCCTCCGTCGGATTCGCGCCGTTGACGATCGGCCTGACGCTGACGCTGATCCACCTCGTGACCATCCCGGTGACCAACACCTCGGTGAACCCGGCCCGATCGACGGGCCCGGCCGTGTTCGAGGGCGGATGGGCCATGGAACAACTCTGGTTGTTCTGGCTGGCACCGATCGTGGGCGCCGTCATCGGCGCGCTCTTGTACGCGCTCGTCGATCCCGAGGCGTGGCCGGCGACGCGGGAGGCACGGCCGCCGCTCGGCGACGAAACGGACTAAGCCGGTGATCCTCGTCGAAGACCGCGGCCGGGTGCGGCTGCTCACATTGAACCGCCCGGAAGCGCTGAACGCTTTCGACTCGGCCCTGTACCGGGCGACCGGCGCGGCGCTCGACGATGCTCGCGCCGACGACAACGTCCACGCCGTGGTCCTGACCGGTGCCGGGCGCGCGTTCTCGGCCGGTCAGGACTTGAAGGAAATGGCGCGCCTCGCCGCCGGAGAACCCGGGCTCGAATCCGGATTCCCCGTGCTGCTCGAAGCACTCCAGACCTTCGACAAGCCGCTCATCGCCGCGGTCAACGGGGTCGCGGTGGGCATCGGCATGACGTTGCTCCCCCACTGCGACATTGTCTTGGTCGCGAACGATGCGCGTTTTCGCACACCGTTCGCGGAGATGGGTGTCGCGCCCGAAGCCGGCAGCAGCTATCTGTTTCCCGCCCGGATGGGCGCGCAGCGCGCGGCCTTCGTGCTGCTCACGGGCGAGTGGCTGAACGCGGAACAGGCGGTCGAGTACGGCCTCGCGTTCAGCCGGCACATCCCTGTCGACCTCCTCCCGCGCGCCGTCGCGGTCGCGACGGAGATTGCTGCCTCTACCCTTCCGGCGCTGCGCGCGATCAAACTGACGATGCGCGCGGGCGAGCTGCCCGCAATCGTCGCCGCTCGCGCGCGCGAGGAAGCCGAGTTCGCGCGCCTGCTCGCGACATTCACCAATCCCGGGTGACGCCAGGGTCGCAGAGGACCTAGTGCGGGACGAGACCCCCATCGGCAAGCACGACCTGCCCGGTGACGAAGCTCGACGCGTCGGACGCAAGAAACAACGCCGGGCCGACCATCTCGTCGGGCCTCGCGGCCCGGCGCAGGTGGCCGGCGAGGGCCATCGACTGCTGCGCTTCGGGAGTGTTGGCCCGCACCATGTCGGTGTCGACCGTGCCCGGCGCGAGCGCGTTCACCCGGATGCCGCGGGGCGCGAAGTCGGCCGCCATCGACCGAGTGAACGACATCAGCGCGGCCTTGGCCGCGGCATACATCGCAACGTTCGACGCGAACAGGAACGCGCCCGCGGAGATGACGTTCACGACCGCGGCGTGCTCGCTGCGTTCGAGGTGCGGCAACGCCTCCTGGACGAGGAACACGGGGCCGCGCAGGTTCACGTCGAACGACTTCTGCCATGCCTCGGGTGTGAACTCGCCGAAGGGCTGGGTCAGCGCGTTGGCCGCGTTGTTCACGACGATATCGACGCCGCCGAAGCGGTCGACCGTTTGCCCGACGAGGTTACGCAACGCGTCGAGGTCGCCCATGTGGGTCGCAACTCCGATTGCCTCGCCGCCCAACCCGATCAGATGCTGCTCGGTCTCCGCGCACGCGTCGGCCTTGCGGCTGCCCACGGCGACCTGCGCGCCCGCGCTGACGAAGCCCTCTGCAATCGCGCGTCCGATGCCACGCGTGCCTCCGGTGACGATCGCGACGCGGCCGCTGAGGTCGAAGAGACCGCGTAGCTGTTCGGGGTTCATGGTACGAAAGGTCCTTTCCCCATTTGTTCGCGCACGGTCACGACCGGCGGATTGGTGAGTGTGCGCCGTTGCCAGTTGGCGCCGTCGACGACAAGTGTGTGCCCCGAAATGAACCGGGCGTACGGGGATGCGAGGAACGTCGCCGCCCACCCGAGCTCCTGGCGTTGACCGACGCGCAGCGCGGGCTGGCACGCGTCCTTGTCGCTCGTCCGCGCCAGGTTCCCCTGGATATCGGCGGTCATGTCCTCGTGCGGGAACAGGCCGGGGACGAGCCCGTTCACCTGGATTCCGTACGGGCCCCACTCGACCGCCAGCGACTCAGTGAGATTCTTCACGCCGGCCTTGGCTGCGGCGGAGTGCACAAAGCCCGGACCGCCGGTCCACGCGTACGACGCACCGACGTTGACGATCGACGCGGGCGTACCCGCGGCGATATGGCGGCGGCCGAACTCGCGCGCGCAGAAGTAGGTGCCGTTGAGTGTGATGTCGACAACCGTGCGCCACGCATTGGGCGACATGTCCTCGGCCGGCACGGGAAAGTTCGCGGCCGCGTTGTTGACGAGCACACTCGGCAGCCCGAACTCCGTCTCCGCCGCGTCGAACGCCGCTGCGATCTGCTCGGGTTCTCGGATGTCGCACGTGACGGTGAGCACCGGCGCCCCGATCGCCGTAATCGCGTCGCGGCCCGCATCGAGGTGTTCGTCCTTACGACTTGCGATCACAATGGCGGCGCCGAGGCGCGCGAACTCGGACGCAATCGCCTTCCCGAGACCCGTTCCGGCGCCCGTGACGAAGACGGCCTGGCCCACGAACGTGTCCGGTTGCAGTGCCGTCTCCCCTACCGGAGGCGGCGCGGGCAGTCCGATCAGTTCCACGTGCTACTCGCCTCTCTGGTCTTGTGGCCTCATCGTTTTGATGAACGTCTGGTAGATCATCTCGTCGGCCATCGACGACCGGATGTCGGGCAGCGCGAGACGCTTCAACACCTCGCGCGCCATTTTCACGGTGACGTACGGAGCCGCGGCGATTTGCTCGGCGATCTCGCGCACGGTCGCGTCAAGATCGTCGGCCGGGACAACGCGGCTCACGACGCCGTGCACCAGCGCCTCGTCGGCAGGCATCACGCGTCCGGTGAGCACGAGGTCGCTGGTGACGCCGTGCCCGCACATCTCGTAGAGCACGCCGACGCCACCGGTGTCGGGAATCACCCCGTAGGTCACTTCGGGCAGACGGAACCGCGTGCCCTCGGCGGCGATCCGCATGTCGCATAGCAGCGCGCGCTGGAACGACGCGCCCATCACCCAGCCCTTGCACGCCACGATGACCGGGACGTCGAGCTCCCACACCTTCTGGAT
>JAWXCJ010000385.1:0-11478 GCA_034408875.1 Actinomycetota bacterium | reverse complement strand
TCCCGCTGTTCGAGGTCGGCGGCGAGGCGCACGTCGTGCTGACCAAGCGGCCCGACACGATGCCGTCGCATCAGGGCGAGATCGCGTTCCCCGGGGGCAAGTTCGAGGCGGGCGTCGACCGCGACCTGCGCGACACCGCGTTGCGGGAGGCCCGCGAGGAGATCGGCCTCGATCCCGCATCGGTCGAGCTGGTGGCCCAGCTCGAAGGGCTCTCGACGGTGGCGTCGAAGTTCGTGATCACACCGTTCGTCGGGTTCCTGCCCGGACGCCCCGACCTGACGCCCGACGAACGCGAAGTCGTGCGGGTGATCGAGGTGCCGCTCGCCGAACTGATGGACGACGACGTCTACCGCGAGGAGCTCTGGGAGTCGATCCGGCCCGAGTTCTTTCCCGAAGGGTTGGGCGTGCACTTCTACGAACTCGCCGACGAAACCGTGTGGGGGGCGACGGCCCGCATTTTGACGGGTTTCTTGGGCCACCTGGTTGCCGGTACCTAGCGCGCGACGCGGATATCCTCATTGTTTCCACGCGCGGAGAGCCGGAGGGGCCAGTGGAAGTAGAAATCGGCATCGGTAAATCAGGTCGGCGGGCGTACGGGTTCGACGACATCGCGATCGTGCCGAGCCGACGTACGCGCGACCCGGAAGATGTCGACATCAGTTGGGAAGTCGACGCGTACAAGTTCGAACTCCCGATGATGGCGGCCGCGATGGACGGCGTCGTTTCGCCGTCGTCCGCGATCGAGATCGGCAGACTCGGCGGGCTCGCGTGCCTCAACCTCGAAGGGTTGTGGACGCGATACGTTGACCCCGAATCGATCTTCGACGAGATCGCCGCACTCGCGCCCGAGAAGGCGACGCGGCGCATGCAGGAGTTGTACGCCGAGCCCATTAAACCTGAGCTCATCGGGCCGCGCATCCGTGAGATCAAGGACGCGGGCGTGCTCGCGTGTGCTTCGCTCACGCCGCAACGCGTCGAGGAGTACGCGAAGTTGGTCCTCGACGCCGAGCTCGACATGCTCGTCATCCAGGGCACGGTCGTGTCGGCCGAGCACGTGTCGCACGACCCCGAGCGCCAGCCGCTCAACCTGAAGAAGTTCATTCGCGAGTTCGACGTGCCGGTCATCGTCGGCGGGTGCGCGTCGTACTCGACGGCCTTGCACCTCATGCGCACCGGTGCGGTTGCCGTTCTCGTCGGAGTCGGCCCGGGTCACGCCTGCACGACGCGCGGTGTGCTCGGCATCGGTGTCCCGCAGGCGACAGCCATTGCCGACGCCGCGGGCGCCCGCATCCGTCATCTCGACGAGACCGGCGTATACGTGCACGTCATCGCCGACGGCGGCATGCGCACCGGCGGCGACATCGCCAAGGCGATTGCGTGCGGCGCCGACGCAGTCATGATCGGATCGCCGCTCACCTCGGCGTACGAGGCGCCGGGCCGCGGCTACCACTGGGGCATGGCGACGTTCCACCCCACGCTGCCCCGCGGCGCCCGCGTGTTCGCCGGGCAGAAGGCGACGATGCAAGAGATCCTCGTCGGCCCGGCCCACGAGAACGACGGTTCCCTCAACCTGTTCGGGGGCCTGCGCACCTCGATGGCCACGACCGGGTACGAGACGGTGAAAGAATTCCAGAAGGCCGAAGTGATGGTCGCCCCCGCCCTCAAGACCGAAGGCAAGTCGTTGCAGCGCGCGCAGGGCGTCGGAATGGCGTGAGCCAGCACACGGACCTTGTTCTCGTCGTCGACTTTGGGGCTCAGTACGCGCAGCTGATTGCGCGGCGTGTGCGCGAGGCGCACGTATACAGCGAGATTGTGCCGCGGTCCATGCCGATCGCGGAGATGCTCGCCAAGAAGCCCACCGCGATCATCCTGTCGGGTGGTCCGGCGTCGGTACACGTCGAAGGCGCACCGTCGATCGACGCCGCCATCTACGAGGCGGGCGTGCCGATCCTCGGTATCTGTTATGGCGCCCAGCTGATCGCCCGTGATCTCGGCGGCGAGGTGCGCAAGACCGGCACCGGCGAATACGGTCGCACGGAACTGCGTATCGAGGGTTCGTCGCTGCTGTTCTCCGACCTGGCGGTCGAGCAGACGGTGTGGATGAGCCACGGCGACTCCATGACCGCCGCGCCTCCGGGCTTCACCGTGACCGCCCGCACCGACGCGGTGCCCACGGCTGCGTTCGAGGATCGTGACCGCGCGATCTACGCGGTGCAGTTCCACCCCGAGGTCGCCCACACCGAACGCGGCCAGGAGATCCTCAAGACGTTCCTCTACGACGCGGCGGGCTGTCGGCCCACGTGGACGAACGTGTCAATCATCGAAGATGCGGTCGCCGAGATCCGCGCCCAGGTCGGCGACCGGCGGGTGCTCTGCGGTCTGTCCGGCGGCGTCGACAGCGCAGTTGCGGCCGCGCTGGTGCACAAGGCAGTCGGCGACCAGCTCACGTGCGTGTTCGTCGACACGGGCTTGATGCGCCGCGGCGAAGCCGAACAGGTCGAGCAGACCTTCCGCGAGCAGTTCGCCATCGACCTCGTGCACGTGAAGGCGGGCGACCGGTTCCTCGAGAAGCTCGACGACGTCATCGACCCGGAACGCAAGCGCAAGATCATCGGCGAGCTGTTCATCCGCATCTTCGAAGAAGCCGCGCGCGACTTGGGCCGGCGAGAGCGGAGTGGCCGGCTTGGCGGAGCCCTCGATGCCGAGGAGCGGAGCGCATCAACAGCGCCCGCGAAGTTTCTGGTGCAGGGAACGCTGTATCCCGACATCGTCGAGTCGGGCGGCGGCGACAACGCCAACATCAAGTCGCACCACAACGTCGGTGGCCTTCCCGACGACATGGACTTCGAGCTCGTCGAACCGTTGCGGCACTTGTTCAAAGACGAAGTGCGCGCCGTCGGCGAAGAGTTGGGGCTGCCCGAGGAGATCGTGTGGCGCCAGCCGTTCCCGGGACCGGGACTCGCGGTGCGCATTATCGGCACGATTACGCCCGAACGGGTCGAGATCCTGCAGAACGCCGACGCGGTCGTCACCGAGGAGATCAAACGGGCCGGCCTGTACCGCGAGATCTGGCAGAGCTTCGCGGTGCTGCCCGCGGTCAAGACGGTCGGTGTCATGGGCGACGACCGCACGTACGCGTACCCCATCATTCTGCGGGCCGTGACGTCGGACGACGCGATGACCGCCGACTGGGCCCGACTGCCCTACGACGTGCTCGAGCGGATCGCGTCGCGGATCATCAACGAGGTACCTGGTGTCAACCGGGTGGCGTACGACATCACGTCGAAGCCGCCCGGCACGATTGAGTGGGAATAGGAGCACGATGGACGCGGCACAAAAGGCACTAGTCGAGACTGCGCAGGCCCTGGTGGCGTCGGGGAAAGGCATCCTGGCGGCCGACGAGAGTGGCGGAACGATCGAGAAGCGGTTCGACACGATCAACACCGAGTCGACCGAAGACCGGCGACGCGCGTACCGCGAGATGTTGTTCACCACCAAGGGCGCAGCCGACTTCGTGAGCGGCGTGATCCTGTTCGACGAGACGATCCGCCAGACGGCATCCGACGGCCGCAAGCTCGCGAAGATCCTCGAAGACCAGGGCATCATCCCCGGCATCAAGGTCGACAAGGGCGCGGTGCCGCTTGCGAAGTCGCCCCGCGAACTCGTCACCGACGGGCTCGACGGACTGCGCGCGCGCCTCGTCGAGTACCGCGACCTCGGCGCCCGGTTCGCCAAGTGGCGCGCGGTGATCGACATCGAAGGTGACTCGGTCCCGTCGTCGTACTGCATCGACGTCAACGCGCACGCGCTCGCTCGCTACGCGGCGTTGTGTCAGGAAGAAGGCATCGTCCCGATTGTCGAGCCCGAAGTGTTGATGGACGGCGACCACTCGGTCGAGCGGTGTTACGACGTCACGCGCGCCACGCTGCATACGGTGTTCGCCGCGCTGTACGACCAGCGCGTCGACCTCGAAGGCATCTTGCTCAAGCCGAACATGGTGATTCCCGGGAAGAAGTCGAAGTCGGGTCCGGCGTCACCCGACGACGTTGCCGACTGGACGATCCGCTGTTTCCGCGAGGTCGTCCCGGCCGCGGTGCCCGGCATCGTGTTCCTGTCCGGTGGCCAGGGCGACGAAGAAGCGACCGCGAACCTGAACGCGATCAACCAGAAGGGCCCGCACCCCTGGCAGCTCTCGTTCTCGTACGGCCGCGCGTTGCAGGCGCCCGCGCTCGCGGCCTGGCAGGGTGAAGACGCCAAGGCCGACGCCGGCCAGAAGGCGTATCTCCACCGCGCCCACATGAACGGCCTCGCCCGCTCCGGCGCCTGGACCGGCGACGCCGAAGCCGCCGCCGGCTAACTGCTTCTGGACGCGCGTATCTGTTCTCCACGACATATACGCGCGTCCAGAAGGTTCAATGCCGTGGCCACGGGCACGATGGCGTGTGCACGACGACCCGGTCGCGGGCGTGCGCGTGCTTGCGGGCGAGCCTGATCGTGTCGAGGACGGCGCCTTTGTCGGACCACAGGTCGTGTTCCCACACGACGGCGACGGTGAATCCGGCGTCGTTGAACCGTTGATAGCGAACCTTGTCCTCGACGCGATCGCTCGGCGACGAGTGGTACGTAACGCTGTTGACCTCGACCACGAGCGGGAGATCGCTGTCGCAGTAGTCGACACGACCGATCGGCTCGTGCCCTCCGATCACGACTTGGCGTCGCAGCGACGAGATGCCGGCCGTTCGGATTGTCTCCTCGAATCGGTCCTCGTTGCGGCTCTCGGTCGGGCTCGACCCCGGGTGGCGGCTCTGGGCGAGCTCCCGCATGAGCTTGGTACCGGCTCGCCCGCGTTCGCTGATGTCGTCGACCATCTCGTGGAGCGCAGACCACGTGACGAGACCACGTACGTGCGCGTCGTCCAACAGCCGGCCGATGCGGCGGACACCGAACTCGAAACGGTGCGGCGCCGCGAACTTTGCCGCCTCGGCCCACAGAGCCCGCAGAGGCGTTTCCGTAGGCACGCCCCGTGCGACGACGACATCGTGCGCGCGGATCCGGCGTAGTTGGTGTAGGTGGCCGAGTTCGACGCCGGCTCCGCTGATCCCCCGTGATCGCGCCACGCGGATCGTCGCCAGGTCGTATCCGCGTGAACCGAACCATGCGAGCGTTGTCGATCCGTGAAGTACTGCGCCGGGGCTGGCGTCGAACACGGCGGCCAGTGCGCGCTGTTCGTCGGTTTCGGGCACCCCGTGCAGGCGCAGGACGCGAGCACTCAAGAGCTCCCACCGCTGCGATCGGGCTGCCCGCCACCAGTGGTCGGAGTCGAAGCCGAGCCTCGCCACATGGAACTTCGCCAGCAAGCCGTGCTGTCGTTCGGCTTCCTCACGGAACGCCTGTTCCCAATGCATGGGGAGCCAGGTTGCCCCGGAGGTGAGACAACTTCCCCCAACCCCCGCTTCTGGACGCGCGTATCTGTTGTCGGAAACAGATACGCGCGTCCAGAACGGTTATTCGTCGTCGAGATCGTCCGGAGAGGGGTCTTCGCCCAGGCGGGCGAGGAGCCGGTCTCGTATCGACACGCCTTTCTCGCGCGCTTTCGTGTCGGCGATGCGCCAGCCGTGGCGGGCGGAGTACGCGAGTGGGTCGGCCTTCAGTCGGCCGTACCCGTACGCGGTGACGTTGGCGAAGAACAGGTCGTGGTCGGCCATCGGCTTGCGCTCGAACACCTCGCAGCGCATCCACGCGATGCAGTCGGCCACGATCGGCGTGCCGTCGACGACGGTCAGCAACTCGTCGGCCACGTAGCGGAACCGCCGGCCGGGATACGAGAAATACTGGCCGGCCTCGACCTGGTCGCCCGCGAGCACCGACACCGAGAACCAGCCCGTGGCGGTAATGAGCGGGTGGGTGTCGTGCTTGGGGGACACCGATGCCATCACGATCGGCGTCTCGAACGCGACCTGCGTAACCCAGTGCGAGGTATACGCGCGAGTCACGCCCTCGTGCGTCGTCGCGACCACTTGTACGCCCTTGATCATCTGGCCGAGCGCGCGTTTGAGCTTCGGATCGATCACTTACCCCGCCGCGATTTCCAGATTCTTCATCTCGTCGCCACGGCCACGGAGCGTACCGACGTAACGTAATAGTGACGGAGATAGCTCGAAATCACCCCCGATTCTGTGAGCATTGGGACGATTCGAGTAGAAAATGCCGTTGCGCATAGGGTGACGCAGGCCCTTCACTGGGGGTCCGGCGGTGGGGCAAGGGTTGGCTCGGGAGGGGACACCATGAAGGTAAGGAAATGGGCGCGTCGTATCGGCGCGGTCGCGGCAGCCGCGACGATTATCGGCATCGGCACGGTCGCGGGGGCGCCCACAGCCGATGCCCTGACCGGCAAAGCAGTCATCCTCGACAGCTCGGTGAGTGGTGGAGCAGCCAGCATCGAAGCGCAGGCTGCGATTGCTCTCGGTCTCACGGTCGAGGTCAAGACCGACGTCGAGTGGGCCGCGATGACTGGCGCCGACTTCGCGACGTACCGACTGATCGTCATCGGTGACCCGACGTGCGACTCGCTGTCGCCGGCCGCCGAGGCGAACGCGGCAACGTGGGGTTCCGTCGTGAACGGCAACGTCGTTCTGATCGGGACCGACCCCGTGTTCCACCAGTCAATTGGTGGCGCCGCGCTGACGAACTCGGGCATCGGATTTGCCGCTGCTGCCGAGGGCCGGACCGGCCTGTACGCGACGTTGAGCTGCAACTACGACTCCGCGGGTCCGAACACACCCGTGCCGATGCTGGCTGGTATCGGGTCGTTCACCGTGCAGAGCGCCGACTGCAACAACAACGCGCACATCGTTGCGTCGCACCCGGCACTCACGGGCCTCACCGACACCGACCTCTCCAACTGGAGCTGCTCGGTGCACGAGGCATTCGACTCGTGGCCGTCCGACTTTGCCGTGCTGGCGATGATGATCCCTGAAGATCCCGCGACGCCGACGCCGTTTACCGCGGCCGATGGCACCAAGGGCATCCCGTACATCGTCGCCCGTGGTGAGGGTCTGTCGGCCAGCGACATCTCACTGACGCCGCCGACCTCGACGTTCGCTACGGGCGGAACGGCCACACTCACTGCTGAAATCAAGAGCGGTGGTGTCGTCCAGCCGGGTGTGACGGTGACGTTCACGGCCGCCGCCGGTGGCCCGAACGCAGGCGCGACGCTCTCCGGAGTGACGGACGCCGCCGGACGCGTGTCGGTTACCTACGTGAGCAACGCGCCGGGCACCGACACGTGGACGGCAACGTTCACCCGTGACGGCATCGCGCAGGTGTCGAACGTCGCCACCATCGTGTGGGAAGGTGCCGCGATTGTGGCGGCAACGACGACGACCGTTGCGCCGGCAACCACGACGCCGACGACCACCGCCCCCGCAGTTGCCGCGCAACTGCCGGTCACGGGTAAGTCGTCCGGTCCGCTCACCGCCATCGGCGGCGGAGTGGTGATCCTCGGCGTAGCGCTCGCGCTGTTCAAGCGCCCGCGCTGGAGCGCCGGCACGTAAGCAGTAATCGTCAGTAGGTGGAAAACGGCCCCGGGCACCGCCCGGGGCCGATTTCTGTGTCGTGGTCACGAATCTTCAGGAATACCTGAAGATCCGTGACCACGAGCTTCTACGGTTCCGTCGTGCGCGCGCTTGTCCAACGAGTAACCGAGGCTCGGGTCACGGTCGACGGCGACGTCGTCGGCGAAATCGGCGCCGGCCTGTGCGTGCTCGTCGGTGTTGCGCACGACGACACGCGAGAGATTGCGCAGAAGGTCGCGACCAAGGTCGCGAACGTGCGGGTGTTCGACGACGGCGACGGGGTGATGAACCTGTCGGTGCTCGACACCGGTGGCGCGGTGCTCGTCGTCTCGCAATTCACGCTCTACGGCGACGCGAACAAGGGGCGGCGACCGGCGTGGTCGGCGGCGGCGCCGCCCGAGGTCGCGGAGCCGCTCGTCGACGCGTTCACGCACGCGCTCGCCGCGACGGGGGTGCCGATCGCGACCGGACGGTTCCGGGCCGAGATGCAGGTTGCGCTCGTCAACGACGGGCCGGTCACGCTTATGGTCGAGAGCTGAACGGAATCATGAAGATGTCGGGTTCGAGCAGCGCGAACACGTCCGACAAACCGCCGTATCCGACGAGGCGATCCGAGCCGACGAAGAAGCGGTCCGCGCCGACGCTCCTCGACGTGTCGCGGGGGACGTCGGCTGCCCGAACCCACGTGTACGTGTCGCCGACCGCGGACATGACCTGATTGCGGCAGTCGACGTACCACACGACGCCGTTCTCGACGTGCAGATCGCCGCCGCACTCACTGTCGCGGAGATCGGCAAACGGTGCGTCGACCCACTCCGCTGCGTCGAGCGCAGGCAGGACCCGCAACGAAATGCCGTCGGTCGCCAACAACCGGTCACCGATGGTCGCGCCGGCGCCGTACGTGAGCCCGGAGTCGGGGAGACTCACCCAGCGGTTGCTCGACGACTCGTAGCGCCACACCGAAGGCAAGGCGAACACGATCACCTCGCGTCCCGTCGACTCGACGTCGACCCACGTGAACTCGTCGTGCTCCGGCAACGGCGCGATCTCAGACCACGAGTTCGAGGCAACGTCGTATTGGAGCCCGGAGACCGGCGCGAAGATCTTGGAACCCACGGCGATCGCGCGGCCGAGTGAACGCGGCGGCGCCGCGAGTTCGCGCCACTCGTCGCGGTCGACGTTCCAAGCCAGCGCGCCGTCGTCGCCGATGACGACGACGTCGTTTCCGATCCACCATGCCTGCGGCGCGGCCAGCGCGCGCGGCGCCGGTGCGAATCCCCGCCAGACGTCGGCCAGTGCGTTGTAGATCGCGCCCGCCGCGGTCCACACGGGCATGCCCGTCACCTCGTTCCCGCCCCAGATGAACAAGTCGGTGCCGTTCCACGCCGTTGCCGCCGAGCGCCGTTGCTGCAGCGGCCCGTCGCCGATCTCTCGGGGTGCACCGAGGCTCAGCACGGGTGCGGGAGTCATGGTCGCTGTCGGCGCGTCGGTCGGCGACGGAACGGTGATGACCGTGTCCATGGTCGTCGTCGGCGCCGCGACCGATGTCGACGTCGTCGTCTCTTCCGATGGAGGTGTCGTGACGATGCCGTCGGGTTCGTCGTCGTCGAGCACCACGAGACTGCCGCCGATCCCGAGTGCGACAACGACTGCAACCGCGGATACACGCGCCGCCCGGCGCCGCGCGAGTCGGCGGCGAAACGCGCCCCACGCATGGTCGACGTCGGGCGCGGCGACCAGAGCGTCGAGATCGGCCGAGAGGTCTTCGGGTTCAGGCGCCATCGTTCACTTCCAGGTTCGAGCGCAGTCGGCGGCACCGCTTGCCACAGGTCGTTGTCGACCGCGGCCGGCTCGGCCGGTGCCATCGGCGGCGCGGCGATGCGTTCCGTGGCGCGGTTCTGTCGAGATCTTCCCCGCCGCTGGTTGAGGGCACGGTTGACGGCGACCTTTCGCAGCCACGAGGCCGGGTTTTCGTAGTCGCGCACCTTCGGCCAGACTCCATCTCACCCCCCCGAGGTCGTTTTGGTTGACTCACACGTATGTGATTCGTCTCGCCACATCGGTACGATGACCTGGTGGCGGAGCCCGTTTCCCACGCACCGGAGGTCGAGCCTCCGCCAGATCCCTACGCCCGGCCCCCGCGGCCCGAGCTCGACCTGTCGGGCCTGAACCCCGCCCAGCTCGAGGCCGTCACGCTCCCGCCGGGCCCGGTGCTGGTTATCGCCGGGGCGGGCTCGGGCAAGACCCGGGTGCTCACCCACCGGCTCGCCTACCTCATCCGCGAGCTGGGCGCGTCGCCGTTCGAGCTGCTCGCGATCACGTTCACCAACAAGGCCGCGGGCGAGATGAAGGAACGGGTCGCCGCCCTGGTCGGTCCGGTCGCGCAGCGGATGTGGGTGTCGACCTTCCACGCCGCGTGCTCGCGCATCCTGCGCCGCGAGGCGAGCCTGCTCGGCTACCGGTCGAGCTTCACGATCTACGACCAGGCCGACTCGCAGCGCCTCACCGAGTGGGTGCGGCGCGACCTCAACCTCGATCCGAAGCGGTTCCCGGCCCGCGCGCTGCACAACCAGATCAGCGCACTGAAGAACGAACTCGTGCTGCCCGCGCAGTATCGCGACATGGCCGTGAACCCGGCCGAACGCCGGCTCTCCGAGGTGTACACCGAATACCAGCGCCGACTCGCCGACGCATCGGCCGTCGACTTCGACGACTTGCTCGTACTCGCAGTACGCCTGTTCCGCGAGCACCCCGAAGCACTGGCGCGCTACCAGCAGCGCTTCAAGCATGTCCTCGTCGACGAGTTCCAAGACACCAACCTTGCCCAATGGGAACTCGTCCGCCTGCTGAGCGCCGAGAGCCGCAGCATCATGGTCGTCGGAGACCTCGACCAGTCGATTTACAAGTTCCGCGGGGCCGACTATCGCAACCTCATTAAGTTCGAGGACGCGTACCCGGACGCGACGATTGTGGTGCTCGACCAGAACTACCGGTCGACGCAGCGGATTCTCGACGCGGCCAACTCGGTGATCGTGAACAACCCGTCGCACCGCCCCAAGCAACTGTGGACCGACAAGGGCGAGGGCGAACCGATCGTCCGGTTCCAGGGCGACGACGAGCACGACGAAGCGTCGTTCGTCATCCGCGAGATCCACCGGCTCGTCGACGAGAACCACCATCGCTACGGCGACATCGCCGTCTTCTACCGCACCAACGTGCAGAGCCGCGTGCTCGAAGAGTCGCTCGTGCGCGGGGGAGTGCCGTACCGCGTGTTCGGCGGCGTGAAGTTCTACGACCGGCGCGAAGTCAAGGACGCGCTCGCGTACCTGCGCGCGCTCGTGAACCCCGACGACGAAGTGTCGTGGAAGCGCATCGTCAACACGCCCCGCCGCGGTGTGGGCGACACGTCCGTCAACAAGATCGACTCCTACGCCAAGGGTGCGAACGTCACGTTCCGCGAAGCAGCCCGCAGCGCGGCGGTCGCGGGCGTGTCGGGCAAGGCGCTCGGCGGCATCAAGGACCTGCTCGAGCTCGTCGACGAGGTCACCGAGGCCGCGAAGGGCGGTGTCGCATCCGCGCTCGAAGCGGTGCTGTCCCGCAGCGGCTACCTCGCCGAACTCGAAGCCGAACGGTCGGTCGAAGCCGCGGGCCGCGTCGAGAACCTCCAGGAGCTGATCGGTTCGGCCCGCAACTTCGACGAGCAGGTCGAGAACGGTGAGATCTCCGGGCTCGTTGCGATCGGTGGCGTCGGTGTGGGCGACGACACGCCCGCGGTACCCGAAGGCCTCGACCGCATCCAGACGTTTCTCGAAGCGATCTCGCTCGTCACCGACCTCGACGCCGACGACCCCGAAGTCAGCACCGTCACGCTCATGACGCTGCACTCGGCCAAGGGCCTCGAGTA
>JAWXCJ010000384.1:0-7073 GCA_034408875.1 Actinomycetota bacterium | reverse complement strand
GCCCAGGGGTAGATCGGTGTCGGGTGCATGTTCCGATCGGCGGGCATCGACCGCCCGATGACGACCGGGGAACGCCCCTATTCGATGCCGTGCTCGACGGCGTAGCGGATGAGTTCCTGTTTCCGGTTGAGGTGGAGCTTGGAGAGGATGTTGCGGACGTGGTTCTCGACCGTCTTGGGCGAGATGAAGAGGCGCTCGCCGATGTCCTTGTACGAGTAGCCCCTGGCGACGTGCTGGAGCACCTCGCGTTCGCGCTCGGAGAGCGGGTTGGTGCCGGTCGCTTCCTTCGACATGCGGCGGAACTCACCGAGCACCAGTGAGGCAAGGTGCGGTGAGAACACGGGCTCGCCGTTCGCGGCCCGGAGCAGCGCCGCGCGCAGGTCGGGCCCCGGTGTGCTCTTGACCAAGTAACCGCGCGCGCCGGCCGCCACCGCTTCGAGGAGATCACGCTCCTGCTCGGAGACAGTGAGCATCACGACGACCGTGTTCTCGCCGCACTCCTTCACGACCCTGATGCCACCACCGTTGGGCATATGGAGGTCGCACACGACCAGGTCGGGTTTCTCGCGCTTGATGACCTCGATCGCCTCGTCGGCGTCGCTCGCCTCGCCGACGACCCAGAAGCCCTCGCCCAGGTCGGTGCGCACGCCGCTGCGCCAGATCGAATGGTCGTCGGCCAGCACAACTCTTACGGCAGCCACAACCGCACCTCCGTTCCCGCGCCCGGGCGGCTCTCGATTTCCATACGTCCGCCGACCTCTTCCATGCGCCCGCGTATCGACCGGGAAAGGCCGATACCTTCGGTCAATGTTTCGGGGTCGAAGCCCCGGCCGTTGTCGCGGATCGTGCAATACACGAACCCGTCGTCGTCGGGTTCGGCGTAGACGGTTACCCGCTCGGCGCCACCGTGCTTTCCCGCGTTCACGAGCGCTTCGCCCACGGCTCCCGCGAGCGCGTCGGCGCGCGTCGCGTCGAGGTGGGGGAGATCGGGGGCGAGCACCACGTCGGCCGTACCGTGGAACGCGTCCTCGAAGCGTGCGGCCGCGGCGCGCAGGCGGGGGCCGACATCGGCGGCGCCACCGCGGTCGGCCGTCGGGCCCGCGCCGAACAGGAACTCGCGCAGTTCCCGGTCCTGTTCGCGCGCGAGACGCGCGAGGTCGGGATCGTCGGCGCGGCGCTCGATCACCGCGAGCGTTTGCAGAACACCGTCGTGCAGCGTGCGCGCGATGTCTTCACGGGCGCGTGCCGCGGCGAGGTCTCGCTCGGCGCGCTTCAGCAACGTCGACATGTAGCCCGCGACCGAGCCGACCAGCGCGTACAGCAGCGTGGTCGACATCAGCGAGAACCAGTGCTGGCTCTCGTAGTCGGCGAACGTGATGCCGTTGACGATGGGTGCGAACCAGCGGGGGAGGGCCACGCCGACTCCCGCGAGGGCGCCGCCCCAACCGCCCCACACAATTCCTGCGCTGATGATGCCGACGAGCGGCCACGCAAACCCGATTGTGCGCGTGCTCGAGAACGCTTCGCCGGCGGTCGTCGCTTGCTCGTAGACGATCCCGCCGGCTATGCCGAGCAGCGCCGCGATCGCGAGTTCGGTCAGCAGCGCAGCCGGAGTCTCCAACATCTCGGGTGCGCGTGACACGAGCACTGTCGCGGCCACCGTCCAGGCGAACGCGAGCCCGACGACGACCAACGCGAGTTCCGGCCGGAGGAGTTCGTCGCGCTTGAGGAGCATGACGATCGCCAGCCAGGCCCAAGCTCCCCACCGGAACGCGGCCATGCCGCGCAGCATTCCCCGCTGCACCGGATCAGCCTAAGGCCCTCAAGCCCCGAAGGCGTGCCGATTGGACGCGACGGGTACCCTTGCAGGCATGGCCGACCAGGCCCAATTCTCCGAACTGACGATGGACTACATGCCGGCGCTCTACGCGGCCGCGATGCGTATGACGCGCAATCCGTCGGACGCGGAAGACCTCGTGCAGGAGACGTACCTGCGCGCGTACCGCGGGTTCGAGGGGTTCCGCGAGGGCACCAACCTCAAGGCCTGGCTGTACAAGATCCTCACGAACACCTTCATCAACTCGTACCGGGCGAAGAAGCGCCGCCCCGACCAGGTCGACCTCGACGACGTCGAGGACTTCTACCTGTACCGCCGGATGGGCGGGCTGGAGAGCGTCGACGCGGCCCGCACGCCCGAGACCGAGGTGCTCGACGCCCTGCCCGACACCGAGGTGAAGGAAGCCCTCGAAGCGCTACCGGAGCAGTTCCGCATGGCCGTGATCCTGGCCGACATCGAGGGCTTTTCCTACAAGGAGATCGCCGAGATCCTCGATGTCCCGATCGGCACCGTGATGAGCCGTATCCATCGTGGAAGAAAGCAGCTGCAGAAGCGGTTGTGGGAGTACGCCGAACGCAACAACCTGCGGCCTCGCGCCGATACCACGACGGGGGCCTGAAGGCCGACATGGACTGCGATCACGCTATTTACCGCGTGTACGAGTATCTCGACGGAGAGCTCACCGTCTGGAGGCGGCGCGCGATCACCCGCCACCTCGACGACTGTCCCCCGTGTGCCGACGGCTTCACCTTCGAAGTGGAGCTGCGCCGGGTCGTGGTGTCGAAGTGCCACGAAGAGGTTCCGCACGACCTGAAGGCCCGGATCGCGGCGGCGCTCGGACTCGAACCGCCGCAGTAGTCGCGCCCGTTCCTCGGGGCCTACCGCCACGGCTCTACGATGTTCGGAAGCGTCGAGGAGGAGCGTTGAGGCCGACCACCATCATGTCGTTGATCACTGCCCTCGTGGTGGGGCTCGCCGTCACGGGCATGGCCGTGTGGACGCTCGTCGACCGGGCCGGTGGCCGCTTCTGGTTTTTCTGGATCGCGCCGCTCATCGTCGGCGGACTCGGAGCGTGGCTCGTCATGCTCACGGTCCAGTACTGGTTCAAAGTCGGCAAGCTCGAGGTGAAGGGCCGCCCCAAGAGTGAGTGACTCGGGCGCGGCAGGCGCGGTGGCAGTACCCGAGCCGGTAGTGATACCCGAACCGGTCGACTGGGGTACCGCGCGGCGCGTCGCCCGCATCGTCGCCGGACGCGACGCGCTGGCCGACTCGTATCTGGGGTCGTCGCTCGACGACGACTTCGCGGATTTCACCGCTCGTTCCGAAGTATTGGTCGGCGAGTTCACCGGGCTGCGCGCGCCCGCGCCCGTCACCGCGATCGTCCTCGACCGCAAGGGCTGGGTCGATGCCAACGTCGAGTCGATGCGCCAACTGCTCGCGCCGTTGCTCGACCGCGTCGGCGAACGCATGGCGAGTAGCCCGATCGCGCCGATCGGCCGCCAGCTCGCGGGTTCCGAGATCGGTGCGCTGCTCGGTTACCTGTCGCAACGCGTCATCGGCCAGTACGACCTGCTCGTCCCCGACCAACCCGGCGGCGACGCCGTCTACTACGTCGGCCCGAACGTCCTGGCGCTCGAAAAGCGATTCGCATTCCGGCCCCGCGACTTCCGGATGTGGATCGCGTTGCACGAGACGACCCACCGGGCCCAATTCACGGGCGTGCCCTGGCTGCGGGACCACTTCTTCTCGCTCGCCCACCAGGCGATGTCGGTGGTCGAGCCCGATCCCCGGTCGGTTGTGCGGGCGTTGTCGAACGCCGTCGACGAACTGCGTCGCGGTCGCAACCCGCTCGACGAAGGCGGACTCGTCGGACTCTTCGCGTCGCCGGAACAGCGCGGCGTGCTCGCGCAGGTGCAGGCGCTGATGTCGTTGCTCGAAGGGCACGGCGACTACGTCATGAGCGACCTCGGAGTGAAGCACGTCGCCGGCGAGGAGCGGATGGCCCGCGTGCTCCACCAGCGTCGGAACTCGGTCGGGTTCACAGGGTTCATGCACAAGCTGCTCGGACTCGAGCAGAAGTTGCGCCAGTACGAAGTCGGCGAGAAGTTCATACGGGGAGTTGTCGAGTTGGGTGGACCGTCGGCGATAGATCACGCATGGCGCGGCCCGGAGAATCTCCCGACGATCGACGAACTCACCGCGCCGCAGGCATGGTTGCAACGGGTCGAACATGCCCCCGCTGCCCACTAACGCCGCTCGATCGCTCGACTTCACTAGGGTCGCCCGTATGCCGCTCGTCCTCGTCGTCGACGACGAACCCGACATCCGAGACGTCATCCGGATGAACCTGGAGGCGCAGGGCTACCGCGTGACGACCGCCTCCGACGGTGAGGGGGCACTGCGAGCCGTGACGCAGCAACGACCCGACGCGATCTTTCTCGACGTCCTGATGCCCGGCACCGACGGCTGGTCGGTGTTGAAGCAGTTGAAGGCGAGTGACGCGTCGCTCTCGTCGATTCCCGTCGTCATGGTCACCGCGCTCTCGCAGGCCGAGGAACGACTCCGCGGCGCGATCGAAGGCGCGGTGCGGTACCTCACGAAGCCGTTCCACCCGCGCGATCTCATCGGCGCGCTCGACGACGTCCTCGGCCCGGATGCGCCGCCCGAAGACGAGTTGCGCCGCGAGGCGCGCCAGGGCGCGCTCGAGTCGTTGGCGCGTATCGAGGCCGGACGTCACGACGCGGGCCCGACGACGGGGCCGCGGGTGCACCTCACCCGGCTCGAGCGCGCGAGCGTGCGCACGTCACTGCCGGCCGAAATCAGCGACGCGCGTCAGCGTCTTTCGGAACTGACACCGAAGCAACGCGAATTGTTGACGATGCTGCGCGAGGCCGGTGGCGTGACGGCGGTGGCCGAACAGCTCGGCACGAGCCGGAGCAACATCTATGCGAGCTTGCGGCGCATCGTCCATCGTCTCGGCCTGCGCAGTACGACCCAGCTCCTGCGCATGTTGACGTCAGGCGACCTGCTCGAGCCATGAACCCCTCCAGGCGCAAGCCGGAGGCGCGGACGGTGACCCGGCGTCGCACGGGCGATCGAGCGCCGGAGGATGGATCCGCATGAACGGCGCCGTCGAGTCGTGGCTTCCGCGGCTTGTCGCGCTCGACGATGTCTCGGGGACCGTCGTTGTCGCCTGTTCGGGAGGAGCCGATTCGCTTGCCCTGCTCGCGCTGGCGCGCGCGGCCGGGCTCGACGTCGTCGCCGTGCACGTCGACCACGGACTCAGGAGCGGGACTGGCCACGACCACGCGGTCGTGGGGGCGGCCGCCGAGCGATTCGGCGCGCGCATGCGCCTCGTGAAGCTGCACCTCGCCGACGGGCCGAATCTCGAAGCCCGCGCGCGTGATGCGCGCTACGCCGCGCTCGAATCGGTGCGCGTCGACGTGGGTGCGTCGGTCACGCTCGTCGGGCACACGGCCGACGACCAGGCCGAAACTGTTCTGCTCGGGTTGCTGCGGGGCAGCGCGGCCGCCGGTCTGGCCGGGATGCCCGCCGCGCGCGACCACCTACGCCGTCCGATGCTGGGGCTCCGCCGCTCCGACACGGTGGAGATGTGCGCGCGGCTCGGCCTCGCGCCGGTCGACGACCCGATGAACAGCGATGTCCGGCACCGACGCGTCTGGTTGCGCCGCGAAGTCGTACCCCGCCTCGTGACCGGTGCCCGCCGCGACATCGTCGAGGTCCTCGCTCGTCAGGCCGACGTGCTCCGCGACGACGACGAGCTGCTCGATGCGATGGCGGTCGCGGCGGTCGACGTCGACGGTGCGTCCCTTGCCATCGACGCGTTGCGCTCGGCGCCGCGACCGTTGGCGCGCCGGGCGGTCCGCCGCTGGCTGGGCCCGCCGCCGCCGTCACTCGCGCATGTCGACACGGTGCTCGAGGTGGTCTCGGGCGCGCGCCGCGCCGTCGAACTTCCCGGCGGGCGCCGGGTGGAACGGGCCCGCGGCCGTCTGCATCTCGTACACCCGGGCGCGCCTCACCCCGACTCGGTCGTTCTCTCGCTCCCCGGGCGGGCGGCCTTCGGCGACTGGTCGGTGGAGGCGTGGATCGAAGAGGGCGTACCCGTCGCCTGGCCCGACGGCCGGACCACGGCGGTGCTCGATGCCGACGCCGTCGGCGACACGGTTGCCCTGCGAACGCCTCGCGCCGGAGACCGGTTCCGGCCTGTCGGCGGCGCGGGGTCGAAGCTCGTGCATGACGCGCTGGCCGAAGCGGGAATCCCGGCGAGTGCCCGTGCCGACCGGCCGGTGCTGATCGACCCGGTCGAAGGAATCGTGTGGGTCGTCGGTTACCGTATCGATCATCGGGTACGGGTGACGTCGCGCACGCGACGATTCCTGTGGGTGGCGAGCGAGGTCAGCGGTACATGAACCAGTCACACGATCCCGCCATCGGGCGGATCATCGTCGAAGAAGACGAGCTCCAGCAGCGGATCAACCAGCTGGGCAAGGACATCACGAGCGACTACGGGGCCGACCCGCCGCTACTCGTGGGCATCCTCAAGGGTGCCTTCATGTTCATGGCCGACCTCTCGCGCGCGATCGACCTGCCGGTGGAGTTCGACTTCATGGCGGTGTCGTCGTACGGGTCGGCGACGCGCACGAGCGGAGTCGTGCGGATCGTCAAGGACCTCGACCTCGACCTCACCGACCGTCACGTGCTCATCGTCGAGGACATCGTCGACTCCGGCCTCACGCTGGCGTACCTGCGCAAGAACCTGAAGGCTCGCAATCCGGCATCCCTCGAGGTCTGTGCCCTGCTTGTTAAAGAAGGGCTCCAAAGGACCGATCCAGACCTCAGGTACGTCGGCTTCACGATCCCGCCCGACTTCGTGATCGGGTACGGGCTCGACGTCGCCGAGCGCTACCGGAACCTGCCATTCATTGCCGAGTACTGCGGAAATTCCCCCGTCTAGTGGGCGATAGCCTGATCGGGCCCGCCCGGGAGGTTCGTTGCCGAAACGAATTCGTTACTACGGCCTCGCCGCCATCGTCGTCGTTCTGGCGACGTTGTTGCTCGTCTGGCGTTCCGGCGGCGGCGACGAGGGACCCCAGCGCGACTCGATCGACATCACCGAGTTCGAGCAGGCGGTTGCCGAGGGCACCGTCGTCGAGGCCACGCTCTACGAGCGGTCCAGCCTCATCAAGGGTGAACTCGAAGACGGCACGCTGTTCGT
>JAWXCJ010000383.1:0-10982 GCA_034408875.1 Actinomycetota bacterium | reverse complement strand
GCCCGGCGCGCCGGGCTCCGTCAGCCAGGTGCGCGACGCGGCCCAGCGTCTCGTTCGGCTCGCGAAGGAGCAGAACGTGTCGACGGTGCTCGTCGGCCATGTCACCAAGGACGGTGCACTTGCCGGTCCGCGGGTGCTCGAGCACATCGTCGACACGGTGCTGTCGTTCGACGGCGACCGCCACCATGCCCTGCGCATGCTGCGGGCCGCGAAACACCGGTTCGGCGCGACCGACGAGCTCGGGCTGATGGAAATGACCGAGGCGGGTTTGCTTCCCCTGGCCGATCCGAGCGCACTGTTCCTCGGCGACCGCAAGCCGGGCGCGTCGGGCTCGATCGTGGCGCCCGTCATGGAAGGCGCCCGGCCGCTGTGCGTCGAGGTGCAGTCACTTGTCAACATGACGACCGCGCTGGTCCCGCGTCGGGTCGCGCAGGCGGTCGACACGAATCGTCTCGCGATGCTGATCGCTGTGTTGCAGCGCCGCGGCCAGATCGAGATGAGCGGCCGTGACGTCTACGTGAGTGTGGCCGGCGGCGTGCGTGTCGCCGAACCGGGCGCCGACCTCGCGATCCTGCTCGCCCTCGCCAGCGCCGAGTACGACGCGCCCATTCCCGCGACCACGGTCGCGCTCGGCGAGGTCGGTCTGGGCGGCGAGATTCGCCAGGTCGCGCAAACGCCGCGCCGGTTGGCCGAGGCATTGCGCCTTGGTTTCCAGCGCGCGATCGTCCCGCCGTCGACGCCGGATATTCGCGGAATGAACCTCGTGCGTGTCGTCGACGTCCACGACGCCCTCGCCGCGGCGCGGTTGATCGGCAACGACGAACCGGCCCCGGCGCGGCGTCCGCACCTGGTGTCGGCGACGCCCGATCCCTTCGCCTAGGCCACCCCCTCAACCGGCGCCGCCCGGAGGCCGACACCCTCGGGGCGCGCTACCCTCCGTGCGGAAACCCTCGTACGGATTGCCCCGCCGCGTTCGAGTCGTCCCGTGGGAGGAACCCGTTGCCGCAGACGCCCCGATCGGAAGCCTTGTACGGAGCGCTACGGCTCGTGGCGCCGGGCACGCCCTTGCGGGAAGGCATCGACCGGATTCTCCAGGCGAAGATGGGCGCGCTCATTGTCGTGGGCGACGGACCCGACGTCTTGAGCATCTGCTCCGGCGGATTCCTCTTCGACGCCGAGTTCACACCACAGCGGCTCTCGGAGCTGGCCAAGATGGACGGGGCGATCATCCTCCAGTCGGACACGTCGCGCGTCGCGCGCGCGAACGTGCACCTCGTTCCCGACCCCGACATCCCGACGGCGGAGACGGGCACTCGGCACCGCACCGCCGAACGCGTTGCGCGCCAGATCGCGGTCCCTGTCATCACGGTTTCCGAGGAGATGAGCGTCGTCACGATCCACTACCGCGGGTACAAGAAAACGCTCGAGCCGATCCCGCGGGTACTCGACCGCGCCGACCAGGCGCTGCAGATTCTCGGGCGTTACAAGGCGCGGCTCGACGGCGTGAGCGGCGCGCTGTCGGCGCTCGAAGTCGAGGATCTCGTCACGGTTCGCGACGTTTCAACGGTGCTCCAGCGCGCCGAGATGGTACGGCGCATCGCGCACGAGATCGAGGGCTACGTCGTCGAACTCGGCGCCGACGGTCGTCTCGTCGAACTGCAACTCGAAGAACTCACGGGCGGTGTCGAAGGCGACCGCCGGCTCGTGTGCAAGGACTACTTCGTCGAGTCGTCCGAATGGCTGCTCGACCAGGTCACGCGCGAGCTGGCGCAACTCGGCGACGAAGAGCTGCTCGACCTGCGCGAGGTCGCGGCGCTGCTGCACCTGCCCGCCGACATGGATCTCGACTCGTCGCTCCAACCCCGCGGGTACCGCCTCCTCAGCAAGATCCCGCGCCTGCCCGAGTCGATCGCCGAGAACGTCGTCGAACGGTTCGGGCACCTGCCCAAGATCATGCGCGCCTCGATCTCCGACCTCGTCGAAGTCGAAGGCGTTGGCGAAGCCCGCGCCCGCGCTATCAAGGACGGCCTGTCCCGCGTCGCCGAGACCAGCATCCTCGACCGGTACGCGTAGCGACTCGCCCATGGCTGCGTTACGTCAAGGTCCGATCTACGACGTCTCTGTGGAGCACCGCACGATCTTCGTCGACGGGGTCGACGTTCCGGTCGTGCACGCGCGGCCCGACGGCCTGCCGCGAGCGGGCCTCGTGCTGCACCCCGACATCGGTGGCCTGCGCCCGCTGTTCGAAGACATGTGCCGGATGCTGGCGACGCACGGCCTCGCAGTGTGCGCGGTCGAGCCGTTCGCCCGCACGCCCGCCGACCGGTTGACGACGATCGAGGACCGCCTCGCGAGCGTGAAGGACCTCGACGACGACGTGCAGCTCGGCGACCTCGAGTCGGCCGCGAATCTGCTCATCGTCGAAGACGACGTCGCGCGCGTGTCGATCCTCGGGTTCTGCATGGGCGGGTACTACACGTACAAGGCCGCCGCGACCGATCGTTACGACGCGGCTGTGCCGTTCTACGGGATGTTGCGCACGCCGGACGCATGGAAGGGCCCGGGCCACAAGCGCGAACCGCTCGACGTCGCGGCCGACGTGTGCCCCACGCTCGCGGTGTTCGGCAGTGTCGACCCGTGGACACCACCCGCCGACATCGAGTCGTTGCGCTCGACGTGGAAGCAGCGCGACGACTGCGAGGTCATCGTCGTCGAAGGCGGCGACCACGGCTTCGTCCACGACCCCGACCGTCCCGCACACCGCCTCGAGGACGCGACGAAATGCTGGCAACGCGCGATCGAGTGGGTTCTTCCGTAGCAACGATCAACGCCCCGACAACGCCTGCTGTACAGAGCCTCCCCGTCGGATGGCAAACGAGTGAAATTGCACGGGATTGATTGACACGTCCGCTGTTGTCGGCCCTTGATGATGAGGCTTCCAACGACGATGAGCTGCTCCAATGACCGAGGCGCCTCGCCGCTCCGACCGGACGATTGCCCAGACTTGGCTGCTGTTGCACGCGCGATTGGACGCGGCACGATGTACCTCAACGTTCTCCTCGATGCGGACGCCGCGATGGGGTGCCGATACACCTTCGAACCCAACGACGCTTTGCCGTCAACCGCGTCCGACGCGACAGCGGCCCGTGATGATGGCGCGGTGATGGAACCCACAGGCCTTGAATACTTGCGCGTCTCGCAGAGACACCCGAGCGCTCAGCGAGTACGCGAGATTGCCTTCAACTGGGAAGGCCCGAGCGCGGAGGAACTTGCACTCGACAGCGAACATGCATCCGAAGCGCGGGTCCGACGACGGACGACCGACGGCGCCGTGCTCGTACTCGTTGACACACCGGATGAGCTGTGGCTGCTCAGGCTGGTGCTGCCCAACGGCGAACTGTTGTCGCGCGAGAGCGGTCAACGCACCCTCGCATCGCTTGGCCCACTGTTTGGTTTCTCAGTAGATGTTCGCGTTGATCTCAGTGATGTGGTTGAGTCTGCCGGGTGCGTGTCGCTGTGTTGGGTGCGGCCATGGATGGATACGACGACGGCATGTTGGTATTCGGGCTGGTGACGAGGTCGCGGGCCGGTCGCGTTTCTCGACCTCTTGACTCAACGACTCGTCGCCCGTCGGCACGGGGCAGGGAGGTACCCGGGCCCGCTCACTCGTGCGTGCAGCGGGCTGACACGGCGGTCTCGACTGCGACCTGGGTGCCTTCGAAGTCGGCGAGGGTGCTGATGCGGAAGCGGCCGTCGCCGGCTGATGCCCGTTGCATCTCGTCCTGGCGCGCGGCGTAATACTGCTCGCGCGTGTACCCCTCGCTGACGGGTGCGTAGCTCGCGACGAGCACGCGCCGGGGCGCCGAGCTGCGGTTCGCCTCGCTGTAGTGCGCGGCGAGACCGTTGATGCATACGGCGTCCCCCGCCGCGAGTTCGGCGCCGAACCAATGCAGCGACTCGGCGATCTCGGCGCGTACGACGCCGCGATCGTCGACCGGGAGCAGCTCATTGACGCCCTCCGCCAGCCAGAGGCAACCGGACTCGATCGTGCAGTCGTCGATCGCGAGAAGGATCGACATCACGCGGTCGACGCCCGGGTACGCGAGGCGGTCTTGATGCGGGCTGAAACCGGCCCCGCCGAGCGGCTTGTAGTTGATCTTGTCCTTGAACGCGATGACCGGCTCGCCCAGTGCCTCGGCTGCGGCCGCGCGCAGCGGTCCGTCGACGAGTTCGGCGACGCCCGGGTGGCACGCGGAGACGTTCTCGGTGCGACAGATCGCGGGCCCGTTCGCCGTCTCCTCGGCATAGTGGCCCCACACGTGACTGCCCGCAGGCCACGCTTCGATCGTGCGTACCCACTCGACGAGCGCGGCTAGCTCCGTAGGAGAAGCCGCAGCTGTGCAAACGACATCGGCGACAGGCACGGCGCGAATTTAGTCGTGGTCACCGATCTTCACGAATACGTGCACGTGCGTGACCACGGAACCCGCGGGGTGGTGTTGCCTTAGACGGTGGCGCGGCCCGTGAGGTTCTCGCGGTCGACGATGGCGTACCGGCTGCGACCCGAGACTTCGAGCCAACCCAACTTGATGAACGTGGCAATCGCCTTGTTCACGCGTTCGCGCGACGCGCCGACCATGCCGGCGAGTTCTTCCTGGGTGAGCGGCATGCGGAACTCGTCGTCGCCGTCGGCGAGTTCGAGCAGGCGCTTCGCGGTGCGACCGGTGACATCGAGGAACATCGCGTCGGCGAGAGCCTCGTCGGTGGCGCGCAGGCGGCGGGCAAGAATGCGCACGACGGCCCACAGCACCTCGGGCCGGTGGGCGAGAACTTCGCGTACATCGTCGAAGTCGATGGCGATCACGTGCACGGTCGTGAGCGCCCGGGCGTTGGCCGAGCGGACGCCGCCGTCGAACAGCGACATCTCGCCGAACAGGGCGCCGGGGCCGAGGACCGAGATGACCGACTCGCGGCCGTCGCCGGCCCGGGCGATGATGGCCATGCGCCCCGAGAAGCACACGAACAGCTGCGTCGCCGGGTCGCCCTGCGTGAACACCAGGTCGCCCCGGCGGTACTTCGTGAGCCCGGTCCTACCGCGAAGCTGCTCGATCAGCTCCGGGGGGAGCGTGCCGAAGAGATCCGTCTTGTCGAGCACTGCTTGGCGTGCCGCCATGTCCGGAGTCCTGTGGGTCGCGGGAGGCTATCCGCCCGGGTCGGGTCTTCGTGGTCTCCATCGGCGCGACCGCGGGCTGGCCTGAGACTTGATCAGGCCGATGAGGAGGCGATGTTCGTCGAAGGCGTCCGCCTCTTCATGGTCGTCCTGGGCACGGCGGCCGGCTTCTGGGCCGCTCGCGACCTGGCGATTGCCACGGAGGGTGTGGCCGGGATGCTCGGCTGTCTCGTCGGATACGTCTCCGGTGGCGTGTTGGGGCGGCTCCTGGACCGGGCCATGGGTGTCGTCGAGCGGAAAGCCGAGGCGGTCCCGCCCGCGCGGGTGGTGGCCGGCACCCTCGGGGCGCTGGCCGGTGCGGGCGTGGCGGTGGTCCTCCTGGTGCCCCTGGCGCTCTTGGTGCCGGTCCGGGCGGCCCTCCCGATCGCCGGGCTCTGCACCTGGGTGGCCGGATGGCTGGGGTTCCGGGTGCTGGGCAACCGCAGCGTCGCGGTGCTCGAGATGATGGGTCTGTCGACCCGCCCGCTCGTGCGGGCGCAGGCGTACGACGCGAGCGACGGGTTGCTGGTCGACACGTCGGTGCTGATGGACGGCCAGCTACTGCCCCTGGTCCGGGCCGGGATCGTCGGATCCGACCTCTACGTGGCCCGGTTCGTGCTCGACGAGCTCCAGGGGTTCGCCGACGCGGCCGACGACGTCCGCCGCCGCCGGGCCCGCCGCGGCCTGGAGATGCTCGACGCACTCCGCCACGACGGCCTGGCGCGGGTGTACGTCCTCGACGACGAGCTGCCACAGATCGCCGAGGTCGACGCCAAGCTGATCGCGCTCGCCAAGCGCCTGGAGTTGCGGTTGCTGAGCAACGACGGCCCGCTCGTTCGCAATGCGGAGATGCAAGGCGTCGCGACGTGCAACTTGCGCAAGCTGGCGCTCGACCTCGCCCCGGGTGTCGCCGCGGGCGACTTCGTGCGCGTCGCGCTGACCCGCAACGGCAAAGAAGCCGGCCAAGGGGTCGGCCACCTCGACGACGGGTCGATGGTCGTCGTCAACGGCGGGTCCGAGCTCGTGGGCGGGCCCGAGGTGATGCTCCAGGTCACGTCGGTCGTACCGACGAGCGCGGGCCGCTTGCTCTTTGCGCAGCTCGACCATTCGTCGTAGGCCAGACTCGCGGCCGTGAGCACTTGGGCCATCGTCGTCGCCGCCGGCAGCGGTACGCGCTACGGCGGGCCGAAACAGCTGGTTCGGGTCGCCGGGGTGACGATCCTCGACCGGGCCGTCGGAACCGCGCGCGAAGCGTGCGACGGGGTCGTGGTCGTCGTCGCACCCGACGCCCCGTGGGATCCGCCCGGTGACGTCACGACGGTCACCGGCAGCGACACGCGGTCGGGTTCCGTTCGCGCCGGGTTGGCCGCGGTGCCCGCCGACGCCGACATCATCGTCATCCACGACGCGGCCCGCCCGCTGGCCTCGCGTCCGCTGTTCGCGGCGGTGATCGGCGCCGTACTCGCCGGTGCCGACGGAGCCATACCGGCACTCGGTGTCGTCGACACGGTGAAGCGGGTCGTCGACGGTCACGTGGTCGAGACCGTTCCGCGCGACGATCTTGTCGTGGTGCAGACCCCGCAGGCGTTCCGGGCCGCGGCCTTGCGCGCCGCCCATCAAGGCGGCGGGTCGGGCACCGACGACGCCGCGCTCGTCGAGGCGGCGGGCGGCCGGGTCGTGGTCGTCGAGGGCGAACCGAGGAACCTGAAGGTGACTGTCGCTTCCGATCTCGAACTGCTCCAAGCCCTCCTCGATTCGGGAGCGACATGAGGCATCGGGTGGGGTTGGGGTTCGACGTGCATCCGTTCGGGGCGGAGCCGCCGCTGGTGCTCGGGGGAGTCACGATCGCCGAGGGGCGGCGTCTCGCCGGTCACTCCGACGGCGACGCGGTTGCTCACGCGGTGGCCGACGCACTGCTCGGTGCGGCGGGAATGCCCGACATCGGCACGCTCTTTCCCGCGTCCGACGATCAGTACCGCGATGTCGATTCGTTCACGCTGTTGCGCGACGTCGCCGACCGGGTCGCGGCGGCGGGCTGGTGGGTCGACAACGTCGACGTCGCGATCGCGGCCGAGGAACCGCGGCTCGCGCCGCACATCGACGCGATGGCCGCCAACCTCGTGGCCGCGCTGGCGGTGACGCGCGAGCCGATGGGCACGGGCATCGGAATGTCGGTGAAACCGAAGCGGGCCGAAGGCCTCGGCGCGATCGGCCGGGCTGAGGGCATCGCGGTGTGGGCAGTAGTGCTCTTGGCCCATGGCTGAGGGTCCCGGGCGCCGGAACCATTGAATATCGCACCTATTTGGAGCTGTACGACCCTCGCTAGCGAGCGAGTCCGAGTTGTACCATCACACTCATTCATGGGGCAGCGATGAGCGTCTGAGCGCAGGTTCGGCCGCACTCGCGATAGGGATGGGACTGGCGACAGGATGTTGCCCGGCGCGACGACGACCATTGAGTTCGAGGCGTTCTACCGAACGCATTGGCACTCGGCCGTTCGCCTTGCCAACGCGCTCACAGGCAGCGCGGCCGCGGCCGAAGACGTCGCGCAGGACGTGTTCCAGCGCATGTACTCGACGTGGGGCAACGCCGACGAGCCCGCCGCGTACCTTCGGGTCGCGGTCGTGAACCGATGCCGTTCGTATCACCGTCACCGCAAGGTCGAGCGCTTGCGTCTGCCGCTGCTGGCTCCGTTCGATGAGACCGTGGTCGGACGTTCCGAACTCGACGACGTCGTGAAGGCGTTGCCCATCCGCCAGCGCGCCGTGCTGGTGCTCCGGTACTGGGACGATCTCTCCGAGGCGGAGATCGCCGAGAAGCTGGGCTGCGCGCCGGGCACGGTGAAGTCGCTCGCATCGCGGGGCCGCGAGCGTCTCGCGGCCGCGCTGGCCGGCTGATTCCCGCCTGCCGAATTCCGACCTGAGGCCGGGCCGCCCTCGGTAGCCTCTCCAGGTGCTCCGCATCCACGACTCGGCTGCTCGGGAGAAGGTCGAGTTCGTACCTCGACACGACGGTGCGGTGTCCATCTACGTGTGTGGCGTTACGCCGTACGACTCGCCGCACCTGGGCCACGGACGCACCGCAATCGCGTTCGACACCATTCGCCGTTACCTCGAGTGGCGGGGATTCCGGGTCACGTTCGTAAGCAACGTCACCGACGTCGAGGACCGCATCATCGCCCGGGCCGCCGAGCGGGGAACGACCGAGCCCGAACTTGCCCGCGAGTTCGAAGCCGAGTACTGGAACCAACTCCGCCGACTCAATGTGCGCGCGCCCGACGCGGTACCGCGCGCGACGGAGTTCATCGACCAGATGCTGCGCTTGATCGGCGAGTTGGTCGCGGCCGGGCGCGCGTATGTGATCGAAGGACAGGGCGTGTATTTCGAGGTGGCGAAGTTCGCCGACTACGGGTCGCTGTCGCACCGAACGCCGGCGGACCTCCTCGAAAGTGCGGGCCGGAGCGACCGCGTCGCAGTTGACGAACGCAAGCGCAGCCCGGTCGACTTCGCGCTGTGGAAGGCCGCGAAACCGGGCGAGCCGCAGTGGGATTCGCCGTGGGGGGGCGGACGGCCCGGGTGGCACATCGAGTGTTCGGCCATGTCGCTCGAGATCCTCGGCGAGGGCTTCGACATCCACGGCGGCGGAGACGACTTGTTGTTCCCGCACAACGAGAACGAGTTGGCCCAGGCCGCGGGCGCGGGCCATGCCTTCGC
Source organism: Actinomycetota bacterium (assembly GCA_034408875.1). Lineage (GTDB taxonomy): Bacteria > Actinomycetota > Acidimicrobiia > IMCC26256 > PALSA-610 > JANNHK01. The sequence continues at coordinate 2,060 of JAWXCJ010000383.1, read as the reverse complement.
GCGTCACTGGTTGCACGCGGGCATGGTCAACGTCGACGGCGAGAAGATGTCGAAGTCGCTCGGCAACTTCACGACGCTCGAAGAGTTGCTCGACCGTTGGGACCCGCGTGCGTTCCGCCTCCTCGTGTTGCAAACGCACTACCGGCGGCAGATGGAGTTCACGGCCAAGGAGTTGGACGACGCCGACAAGGCGCTCGGCCGCATCGACCAACTCGTGCGCCGGGCCCGCATCGCCGGAATCGAGCCGGCGGACAGCGGCGACTCGACGCCGTTTCGCGACGCGATGGACGACGACTTCGACACGCCCGCGGCGCTGGCGTTCATCTTCGACACCGTGCGCGAGGCGAACACCGCGATCGACCAGGAGCGAGCGGACGCGGCCCAATTGGTCGCGACCGTCGTGGAATTGACGCGCGCCCTGGGTATCGAACTGCGCAACGAGACCGACGAGCCCGACGCCGACATCCAGGCGCTCGTCGAGCAACGCGACGCCGCCCGCGCCGCCAAGGATTTCGCCGAGTCCGATCGCATCCGCGACGAACTCCGCGAGCGAGGTGTCGTGCTCGAGGACACCTCGGGCGGGACGGTCTGGCGCCGAGACCCGTGAGCGACGGCGGTGGGCTCGGTGGCGGGCAGGTCGAAGGCCTCCATGCCGTCCTCGAACTCCTCCGGGCCGGTCGACGCGCGGTGCGATCGGTCCACGTTTCGCGTTCCGCGGACGGCGACGACGCCCTGGCCGAGATCGAAGCGCTGGCCGGGCCGCGGCTGAAGCGGGTTCCGCCGGAGCGTCTGGCGGCGCTGGCCAAGTCCGAGACCCACCAAGGGGTCGTCGCGATTGCGGAACCTCTTCGGGCGGCTGACCTCGACGCGCTCCTCGCCGCGCCGCGGGCGTTCCTCGTTGCGCTCGACGGTGTCACCGACCCGCAGAACCTCGGCGCGGTCGCCCGTTCTGCCGAAACGGCGGGCGCGACGGGCCTGCTGTTGCCGCGGCATCGGAGCGCGCAGATCACGCCGGTGGTCGCCAAGGCCGCGGCCGGGGCCATCGAGTACCTCCCGATCGCGCCCGTCAGCGGAATACCGGCGGCGCTCGAACGCGCGGCGCGCGCAGGCGTGTGGAGCGTCGGGCTCGACGAGCGGGGCGAGCAGAGTCTCTTCGACCTCTCGCTGGCCGACCAGCCGATCGTGATCGTGCTCGGCGCCGAAGGACGCGGGCTCGCGCGACTTACACGTGAGCGGTGCGATGTGCTCGTCGGCATCCCGATGCGTGGCCATGTTGCGTCGTTGAACGTCGCCGCGGCTGCGGCCCTTGCCTGCCACGAGGTCGCGCGCCGTCGGCCTACGATGGACGCTTCCTCGCCGGGTTAGCTCAGCTGGTAGAGCAGCTGATTTGTAATCAGCAGGTCGTCGGTTCGAGTCCGACACCCGGCTCTCGTTTTCCGTTTTCGTCGGCCACCGACACGCTGACAACATCAGCAACACAAGCCACACCAACGCGCGAACATTTCCGTACGATTTGTGGTTCGACTCGCGTTGCGTGGGTCGTGCGGACTATAAAGAGGCTCTTACATCAGGTGTCAGGACAACGCGGTCGCGGCGTTCCCCATGGATGGGCCCGTAGTGGGAGGAACGGGTTAGTGCGACGCGCAATTGCAATTCTCTGTGGGGTCGCGATCGCTGCCGGTACGGCAGTCATCGCAGCTCCGGCTGAAGCGGTAGGACCACCGCTCAGCGATTACGTCATCTTCGGCAACAACGGCGTCGACATCGGTATCGACTCGACCATCACCGGCCTTGTCGGTGTCCGGAACAACAAGCCCAGTACGGGCGTCGCGCTCCGCATGAACGGCGGCGCGTCGATCATCAGCGATCCCGGCAACGGCATCTTCGGCAATGTGCGCAGCGGTGGCAACGTCCGCATGGACACCAACACGCTCATCCAGGGCACGCTCTTGCGCGCCGTCGGAACAACATTGCAAAAGGCGGCGTCCGCCACCGTCGGAGCCGATGTCATCGGCGACCCGGAGCTGCCGACGCTTCCTGCACCGACACTCATTCCGGGT
>JAWXCJ010000382.1:0-4001 GCA_034408875.1 Actinomycetota bacterium | reverse complement strand
CGTCCGGCTTCCGCATCGTGCAGCCGGTGAGCATTTCACCGGTCCTCGAGACAGTGACCACGACCAGCGGCGCTCCGACGACGACGACGACGACGGTCCCGCCGACCACGACGACGACGGTCCCGCCGACGACGACCACCACCACGGGACCGCCCGCGGCGGCGACGGTGAAGGTCAAGTACAACACGGTCGACGGCACGGCCATCGCCAAGCCGACCGGCGACGATTACAACAAGAAGTCGGGCACGCTTTCGTTCCCGGCCGGTACGACCTCTAAGTCCTTCGACGTCATCGTCAGAGGTGACACGGTTCCGGAGTCGACCGAGGACTTCACCGTCGTGCTGAACACACCTACGGGTGCGTCAATCGCGGACGGTACGGGTCTCGGCACGATCACCGACACCGACCCGGTGACTCTGTCGATCGCGGATGCGTCGCTCGTCGAGGGCGACTCGGGGACGACGAAGATGGTGTTCACGGTCTCGGTCGACCGCGTCTCTGACTTCACGATCAAGGCCAAGATCGCGACGACCGATGGCGACGCAACCCAGATCGGTACCGCCAAGGACTACAACAACAAGGGTGGTTCCGTGACGGTGAAACCGGGCCAGTCGTCGGCTGTCATCGAGGTCGTCATCAAGGGTGACGTCAACGTGGAGCCCGACGAGACGATCAACGTGACGCTGTCGGCCCCACAGGGCGCCGTCTTCGGTGACAGCGCCGCGGTCGGAACGATCCTCAACGACGACGGGGCGCCGACCTAGACCGTTCCGCGTAAACGCGAGTGAGGGGTCTCCCTTCCGGGGGAGGCCCCTCTGCGCGCTCGCCCTCAGCCGCGGAACTCCGCAAGCAGGCGCTGCGCCGCCGCGGCCGGCGAGGTCTGCCCCGCGACGACTTCGGCTTCGAGCGCCGGGAGCAGCTCGCGGACCCGCCGGTCCGAGCGGAACTGGTCGACGAGCGACTCGTTCAGTTCCGACCACAGCCAGGTACGCGCCTGCTCGGCCCGCCGGTGACCAAGCTCCCCCGAGTTCTCCGCGTCGGCGCGGAACTGCATCAACGCGGACCACACATCGGAGATGCCGGTGCGGGCGAGCGCGGAACACGTGAGCACCTGCGGTGCGCGTCCCCGTACGAGATGCAGCGCGTTCGCGTAGTCGGCCGCGGTGCGCATCGCCGCCGGTTTCAACTCGCCGTCGGCCTTGTTCACGACGACGAGGTCGGCGAGTTCGACGATGCCGCGCTTCACACCTTGTAATTCGTCGCCCGCTCCGGGTGCGATGAGCAGGCAGAACGCGTCGACCATGTCGGCCACCGCGACCTCTGACTGCCCGACGCCGACGGTCTCGACGATCACGGCGTCGAACCCGGCGGCTTCGCATACGAGCAGCGCTTCGCGCGTCCGTCGCGCCACACCACCGAGCGTGCCGCCCGAGGGCGACGGACGGATGAACGCGTCGGCGCGGCGCGCCAGCTCCTCCATGCGCGTCTTGTCGCCGAGGATCGACCCTCCGCTGCGGGTGCTCGACGGATCGACCGCGAGCACGGCGATGCGTTTGCCCGCGTCGACCAGCTCGATTCCGAGCGCCTCGATGAACGTCGACTTTCCGGCCCCCGGAGCACCGCTGATCCCGACCCGTACTGCTTGGCCCGTCGAGGGCAGCAGTTCCTCGAGGAGCGCGGTCGCTTCTTCACGATGATCGGCGCGCGTCGACTCGACGAGCGTGATCGCGCGGGCCAGTGCCCGCCGGTCGCCGGTGCGGACGTCGCCGGCGAGTGAACTCACGCCGCGGGCCCGCCCGCGCGCACGAGTCCGAGGATTTGGGCCGCGGCCCGGCAGATATTGCTCCCCGGCCCGAAGATCGCGCTGACCCCGGCGGCGTGGAGGAAGTCGTAGTCGGAAGCGGGGATCACCCCGCCGACGACAACCACGACATCGCGCGCGCCTTGGTCCCGGAGTTGCTCGATCAGTTCGGGCACGAGGGTTCGGTGGCCGGCGGCCTGACTCGAGATCCCGACGACGTGCACGTCGTTCTCGATGGCGTCGCGTGCCGCTTCCTCGGGCGTCTGGAACAGAGGGCCGATGTCGACGTCGAAGCCGAGGTCGGCGAACGCCGTCGCGATCACCTTGGCCCCGCGGTCGTGGCCGTCCTGACCGAGTTTGGCGACGAGGATGCGCGGGCGGCGGCCTTCGGCTTCGCCGAATTCGGCGACGTCCTTGCGGATCCTCTGGAACTCTTCGTCGTCGGCGTAGGCACCGCCGTACACACCCGATATCGAACGGATCACCGCCCGATGCCGACCGAACACCTTCTCCATCGCGTCGCTGATCTCGCCGACGGTCGCGCGCGCGCGGGTCGCGGCCACCGAGAGTTCGAGGAGGTTGCCGTTCGCGGCGGCGCCGGCGGTGAGCGCGTCGAGCGCGGCTTGCACCTTTGGCTCGTCGCGGGTCGCGCGCACGCGTTCGAGGCGTTCGATCTGTTGGCGCCGCACCTCGGTGTTGTCGATGGCGCGTGCGTCGATGGCGTCCTCGTCGGCGAGCCGGTACTTGTTGACACCGACGATCGTCTCTTCGCCGCGGTCGACGGCCGCTTGGCGACGCGCGGCCGACTCCTCGATGCGCAACTTCGGCATGCCGGACTCGACGGCCTTCGTCATGCCGCCGAGGGCCTCGACTTCTTCGATGAGCGCCCACGCCTCGTCGGCCAGGCTCTGGGTCAGCGCCTCGACGTAGTACGAACCCCCGAGCGGATCGACGACGTGGGTGACGCCCGTTTCCTCGGCGAGGATGAGCTGCGTGTTGCGGGCGATGCGGGCGGAAAACTCGGTCGGCAGGGCGATCGCCTCGTCGAACGAGTTCGTGTGCAGGCTCTGCGTTCCGCCCAGCACGGCGGCCAACGCTTCGTAGGCCGTGCGCACGACGTTGTTGTACGGGTCTTGCTCCGTCAGCGACACGCCCGATGTCTGGCAGTGCGTCCGCAGCATGAGCGAGCCCGGCTGCTCGGCACCGAGCTGCGTCATGATGCGCGCCCACAGCAACCGGGCGGCGCGCAGCTTCGCGACTTCCATGAAGAAGTTCATGCCGATCGCGAAGAAGAACGACACACGCCCGGCGAAGTCGTCGACATCGAGACCGCGACCCGTCGCGTAACGCACGTACTCCAACCCGTCGGCGAGCGTGAACCCGAGTTCCTGCACGGCCGTCGCCCCGGCCTCTTGCATGTGGTAGCCGGAGATCGAGATCGAGTTGAACTTCGGCATGTGCTTCGCCGTGTACTCGATGATGTCGGCGACGATCCGCATGCTCGGCTCGGGCGGATAGATGTACGTGTTGCGGACCATGAACTCTTTGAGGATGTCGTTCTGGATGGTGCCGCCGAGGAGTTCGGGCCCCACGCCTTGCTCTTCGGCCGCGACGATGTACCCGGCGAGTACCGGGAGCACGGCGCCGTTCATCGTCATCGACACCGACATCTTGTCGAGGGGGATGCCGTCGAAAAGGATCTTCATGTCCTCGACCGAGTCGATCGCGACACCCGCCTTGCCGACGTCGCCGACGACGCGCGGGTGATCGCTGTCGTAACCGCGGTGCGTCGCGAGGTCGAACGCGACGGAGAGGCCCATCTGACCGGCCGCGAGGTTCTGGCGGTAGAACGCGTTCGACTCTTCGGCCGTCGAGAACCCCGCGTACTGGCGGATCGTCCAGGGCCGGTTCGCGTACATCGTGGCCCGCACACCACGCACGAACGGCGCGACGCCCGGCAGCCCGGCGGTGTCGATCGCCTCGAGATCGGCGGCGGTGTAGAGCGGTTTGACCGGGATGCCCTCGGGGGTGCTCCACACGAGCGATTCGGGGTCGGTGCCCCGTAGCTCCTTGGCCGCCAGGTCACGCCAGCCCTTCGGCAGTTCGGTCACAGCCAAATCGTAGTAATGCCCCGCTCAACCCGGCTCCTTCGGCGGTCGACACCCTCTCTGTGGAGGCGAGAACCAGGGGCCGGTTGCCG
>JAWXCJ010000381.1:0-10232 GCA_034408875.1 Actinomycetota bacterium | reverse complement strand
GCTCCTCTACGTCGAATGCTTCGTGGAATGCGTCGAGCGTCGGCCTGATCGTCGCCGTCGGTCCACATGTCGGAGCCACGGCCTCGAGTGTCTTGAGGCCGTGTCCGGTGATGTAGACCACGACGCGCTCGTCGCGCCGCACGATGCCTTCCTCGGCCAGCCGCTTCAGCGTCGCGACGGTCACGCCGCCCGCAGTCTCGGCGAAGATGCCCTCGGTCCGCGCCAGCAACCGCATGCCGTCGACGATCTCGTCGTCGGTGACCGCGGCGAAGCCGCCGCCGGTCGTGCGGACGACGTCGAGCGCGAAGTACCCGTCGGCCGGGTTCCCTATGGCCAGCGACTTGGCGATCGTCGACGGTTTCACCGGCCGGATCGTGTCCGACTGCTCGATCCACGCCGACGCGACCGGAGAACACCCGAGCGCCTGGGCACCCGATACCCGCACCTGCGGTTCGTGGTCGAGCAGGCCGACCGTGTGCAACTCGTCGAAGCCCTTGCGAATCTTCGTCAGCAGCGAGCCGCTCGCGACCGGGACGACGACGTGGTCGGGCGTTTCCCAACCCAGCTGCTCGGCGGTCTCGAACGCGAGCGTCTTGGAACCCTCGGCGTAGTACGGCCGCATGTTCACGTTGACGAACGCCCACTCGTACACGCCGGCCAGCTCCGCGCACAGCCGGTTCACGTCGTCGTAGTTCCCTTCGATCGCGACCAGGTTGCCGCCGTACACCGCGGTGGTGACGACCTTGCCCTGCTCGAGATCGGAAGGAATGAACACGTAGCTGCGCATGCCCGCCCGGGCCGCGTGCGCGGCGACCGAGTTGGCGAGGTTGCCCGTCGACGCGCACGCCGCGACCTTGAACCCGAACTCGAGCGCCTTGCTGAGCGCGATCGAGACGACCCGATCCTTGAACGAGTTGGTCGGGTTGCGGGTGTCGTTCTTGAGCCAGACCTCACCCAGGCCGAGTTCGGCCGCGAGCCGGTCGGCGCGCACCAACGGGGTGAATCCGGTTCCCAGGTCGACGGCGGCGTCGGACGCGACCGGCAGCAGGTCCGAGTACCTCCACAACGAAAGGGGACCCGCGGCGATGCTCTCGCGGCTGACTGCCGCCTTGATCGCGTCGTAGTCGTACGCAACTTCGAGCGGGCCGAAGCACCACTCGCAGGTGTAGATCGGTTCCGCGGGATAGTCGCGCCCGCACTCCCTGCATCGCAGGCCATTCACGTGCACACGATTGTCGGTCATGGCTCGCCGGTTCTCCTTCGCTGTCCTCGACGCGCTCTCGAGCGCCTCGAGCGGAAGAACCGCTCTTTGGCTGTCTCATCGAATCAGGCATTGGCACCTGGCTCCCCCGGAAAACCGGAAACGAGCTGGTTGCCGCGGCGTCATAGGGCCTGTCCCTCAGCCGCTCTGGATGAGCGCGTGTTTGCCCGACCATCGTAGCAGCCGTCCGCCGGGTGCCTGCCAACCGTTATCCAACCGTTATCCGACCGTCTCGACCCTTCTCCTAACCTTCACCCATGGACCTACAGGCCGCGAAACAAGCGGCCGGCGCCACCGTGTCGGTGTGCCTTCCCGCGTTGAACGAGGAGGCGACCGTCGGCGCCATCGTCCGCGAGGTGCACGACGCACTCGTGACGACCGGGTTCGTGGACGAGGTCGTAGTCGTCGACGACGGCTCGACCGACGGCACCGCACGCGAAGCCCGGGCGGCCGGAGCCCGGGTGGTTTCCGAGGCATTGGTGCTGCCCGAGTCGGGGCCGGGCTCGGGCAAGGGCAACGCGATGTGGAAGTCGCTGCACGCGAGTTCCGGCGACATCATCTGCTGGCTCGACGCCGACCTGCGAAATTTCTCGGCCGACTACGTGACGCGTCTCGTCGGGCCGCTGCTCACCGAACCTGGCATCTTGATGGTCAAGGGGTTCTACGAACGGGGTTTCGAGGGCGCGCCGACCGGTGGCGGCCGCGTGACCGAACTCGTGGCGCGCCCGTTGCTCTCGTTGCTGTTCCCGAAGCTCGCCGACATCGTGCAGCCGCTCGGTGGCGAGTACGCGGGGCGACGCTCGGCCTTCGAAGTGTTGCCGTTCATCGAAGGGTGGGGTGTCGAGCTCGGGCTCCTCATCGACATCGTCGAACGATTCGGTCGCGAGGCGATCGCGCAGGCCGACCTCGGGACGCGTGAGCACCGCAACCGGCCGTTGCATCAACTCGCACCCCAAGCGATGGAAGTCATGGCCGCGGCGCTGCGACGCGCGGGTGTCGAGGCGCCGTACGAGGCGCTCGTGCGCGAGCGACCCCCGATCATTACCGTTCCGACGTACCGCGACCGCTGAGTGCCCACCCGGCAGCTTCGACGGCCGCCTCTTCGACGAGTACCGCGGCGCGCGTGTACGTCTCGCTCGCCTGGTACGCGCGATCCGTGAGCGACAGCACGAGCACATCGTCGCGTTCGGACAACCGCGTGCGCGCGTCGTCGGCCACTTGACCGGCAACGACCGCGACGCGGGGAACGCCGATGTCGGCGCACCACTCGAGGACGCCACCGACGACCTTGCCGTCGAGACTCGTCGCGTCGAACTTGCCCTCCCCTGTCACCGCGAGGTCGGCACCCTCGAGGGCGCGGTCCAACCCGACGAGGTCGGCGACCACGTCGAGTCCCGGTATCAGGCGTGCGCCGATCGCGGCGAGGCCGCCCGCGAGACCACCGGCCGCGCCACCGCCCTCGACGGTCGTCACGTCGACGCCGGTGCGCGAGACGTACACCTGGGCCAGCCGCTCGAGTCGCCGTTGCAGGAGCGACACCTGCGCGGAGGATGCGCCCTTCTGCGGGCCGTAGACGCGCGCCGCGTCCAGAAAGGGCGTCGTCACATCGCACGCGACGGTCACCTCGATTCCGGCCAGTGACCACCCCAGAGCTTCGACGGCGGCCAAGCCGCCGTCGGTCGTCGCGCTCCCGCCGACCGCGACGACGACGTTCGTGAACCCTTCGCGGCGCGCCGCGGCGATGAGTTCGCCGGTGCCGCGCGTCGAAGCCCGCAGCGGATCGTTGCGCGAGCCCACGAGCACGAGCCCGCTCGCCTGCGCCATCTCGACGATCGCGGTTCCGCCGATCACGCCCCACTCGGCATCGACGGGTTCCCCGAGCGGTCCCGTAACCCGGGCGGGCCGCCGCGCGCCGCCCCGGGCCGCGAGCAGCGTGTCGAGCGTCCCCTCGCCGCCGTCGGCAAGCGGAACTTCGACGACATCGTCGAAACCCGAGCGCGCCAAACCGGCCGCAATTGCTGCGGTTGCCTCGGCCGCGCGCAGTGTCCCCCGAAACTTGTCGGAACAGGCAACGGCGCGGGGCATGTCGAATAGATTGCCCTCGAATCGCCCCCGATGCATACCGAGGAGCTTCGTTGCTCGAACGTGTACCGCTGCTCGAAAAATCGCTCGACGACTACGCCGACGTGGTCGAGCCGGGGACCATCGAACGCATTCGCGAGCTCGCGAAGCCACTTCGGGGCGCCCGCGTGCTGCATGTCAACGCGACCGCATACGGCGGTGGTGTCGCCGAACTGCTCGCGACGCATGTGGCGTTGAGTCGCGATGTGGGGCTCGATGCCGAGTGGCAGGTCATCCACGGCAGCGACGAGTTCTTCGCGGTCACCAAGAACGTGCACAACGCCCTACAAGGGCAGGACATCGGCTGGGACACGTCGATGGAGCGCATCTACCTCGAGAAGGTGCTCGAGAACGCGCTACTGATCGAGGGCGAGTACGACTTCATCGTCATCCACGACCCGCAGCCGGCCGCAATCCGCGAGTTTATTCGCGGCCACGCTCAGGACCGCGAGAACACGAAATGGGTGTGGCGGTGCCACATCGACCTCACCGACGCCAACGCGAGCGTCTGGGAGTTCTTCCGGCCCTACGTGCAGCAATACGACGCGGCCGTGTTCACCATGCCGGAATTCGTGCCGTCGACCCTCGAACTCGACCGCGTCCTGAAGATGCCGCCGTGCATCGACCCGCTGTCGGTGAAAAACCTCGACCTCGCGACGCCGTTCGTCAACGAGTTGTGTCGCGGGTACGGCGTGCGCGCCGAAGACCCGCTCATGGTGCAGGTCAGCCGGTTCGACCCGTGGAAGGACCCGATCGGCGTGATCGAAGCCTTCCGCATCGTGCGCGAAGAAATCCCCAAACTTCAGCTCGTGCTCGCGGGTTCGATGGCCACCGACGACCCCGAGGGCTTCCACTTCTGGGAACTCACGAACGACGCTCGCGCCGGCGATCCCTCGATCCACCTTCTGTCGAACATCCAGCAGGTCGGCTCGGTGCAGATCAACGCGTTCCAACGGGCCGCCGAGGTGGTGCTCCAGAAGTCGTTGCGCGAAGGGTTCGGCCTGACGGTGAGCGAAGCCCTGTGGAAGGGCCGGCCCGTCGTCGGCGGTCGCTGCGGTGGTATCACCCTGCAGATCGAAGACGGCGTCGACGGGTACCTGGTCGACTCGGTCGAGGAAGCGGCGACCCGTACCGCCGAACTGCTACGCGATCCCGAGAAAGCCGACGAGATGGGCCGGGTCGGCCGCGAGCACGTACGGAAGAACTTCCTCTCGACGCGCGAGCTCGAGGATTGGCTGCGACTCTTCGGCGAGTTGGGTTGAGTTGATCGTCCTTTCGCATCGCGGACCGTTCCGATTCACGCGCGAGGACGACGGCACGTTCACCACGACACGCGGCGCGGGCGGTGTGGTCTCGGCGCTCACGCCGCTGCTGCTCGAACCGGTGCACAACTCGACCTGGGTGGCGGCCGCGATGACCGCCGACGACACCGAAGCGCAGGCCGAAGGTGCGACCAAGGGGCTCGGGCTCGATCTGCACCTGATCGACATCGACCCGACCGTGCACCGGATGCACTACGACGTCATCTCGAACGGCGTGCTCTGGTTCCTCGTGCACGGCATGTTCGACCACGCCCGGCGGCCCCGCTTCGACCTGCGGTTCCGCGACGCGTGGGAAGCGTACGTGCAGGTGAACCAGGCGTTCGCCGACGCGGTTGCGAATATCGCTCCCGACGGCGACATCGCCCTCGTGCAGGACTATCAACTTGCACTGGTACCCGCGCTCCTGCGTGCGCAGCGTCCCGACCTGCGGATCGTGCACTTCATGCACACACCCTTCTGCGACGCGCAGACCGCGCGCGTTCTGCCGACCGACATCGGCGAACAGTTGCTCGGCGCACTCGCGTCCGGCCCGACAGGCTTCCACACCGCGCGGTGGGCGCAGGCCTACCAACGCTCCGCCCGAGAGTTGCTCGGACGCCGCGCCGCGGTCCACACGCCATTCACCGCGAGCCTCGGCCCGGACGTCGAGGCCCTGGAGGAGACCGCCGCGAGCAGCGACGCACGCGACCGAGCCGCGGCGCTCGCGGACCGGGTCGGCGAGCGCCTCGTCATCCTGCGCACCGATCGAGTCGAACCGTCGAAGAACATCGTGCGCGGATTCCTGGCGTACGACCGGCTGCTCGAAGCCCGCCCGGGAGTGCGCGGTCGAGTCGTGTTCGTCGCCATGGTCTACGCCTCCCGCCAGGGGCTGCCGGAGTACCTCGCGTACGCAAACGAAGTCGAACAAGTCGTCGCGCGCGTCAACGAACGATGGGCCACACGTGACTGGACGCCCATCATCCTCGACCAGGGCGACGACTTCGCCCGCTCGATCGCCGGGCTCCAGCGCTACGACGTCCTGTTCGTCAACCCGATCCGCGACGGCCTCAACCTCGTGGCGAAGGAAGGTCCCGCCCTGAACCGGCGCGACGGCGTCGTGTGCCTGTCGCGCGAAGCCGGTGCCTACGACGAGCTCCGATCGGCGGTGTTACCCGTGCATCCGTTCGACATCGAGCAGATGGCCGTCGCGCTCGACGACGCGCTCGCCATGCCGCGAGGCGAACGCGCTGCGATGGCCGCGCGGCTGCGCACGCTCGCCGTCGCCCGGACCCCGCGCCACTGGCTCGACGACCTACTCGCGCAAGCCGGCGACCACACTTCGTAGGAACGCGACGAACCCTTCGGGACCGTCGACCACGAAATCGACGCTCGCCGCCAACGCTTCCGGTGCGTCCGTTGACATCACGCCGACACGGATGCCGTGCGTCACCACGCCGTCGGCCTCGGCCCGCGCCAGCGCGTCGAACGCGGCGAGATCGCCGGCGTCGTCACCGGCGAACACTGCGACGTCGTAGCCGTCGATCATCGCCCGGACCGTCGTGCCCTTGTCGACCGGCACGGGTGGGCGCAGCTCGACGGCCATGCGCCCGCGCTGGGGCGCGTCGAGTCCCAGCCGTTCCCCGAGTTCGGTGGCGACTGCTTTGATCTCGGCCGCGCGCTCGGGCGTCATGCGCCAGTGCATGGTCACGCTGACGCCGTCCTTGCGCTCGACGAGCACGCCCGGCAGGCGCGCCTCGGCTTCGACCGCGGCGGTTTCCACGACGTCGAGGTACGCCTCGACGCGCGGGTCGATACGCCGCTCGCCACCCGGTTCCCGGGTCTCGAGCCCGTACAAGCCCGCGTACGCGAGCCCGGGGATCGGGAGCTGTTCGGCAAGGAACGAGATCGAACGCCCACTGACGATGCCGACCCGGCCGAGTCGCTCCACCAGTTCGCGTACGAGCGCGACGACCTCGGGGTGGGGCCGGGCATCGGCCGGGTGCTCGACGATGGGTGAGACGGTGCCGTCGAAGTCGAACAGGAACACGGTGGCGAGGGGATTCGCCGCAATCGCGGAAATCGTTGCATCCACGTCGAGCACCCTGCGACGCTACCCGCATGGACCCGAAAGCGGCCGCGCGCGCACACGTCTCCCGATACGAGACCGATCTCGTCGCGCTCAGCCACCGGATCCACGCGACGCCCGAGTTGAAGTTCGAAGAGGTCGAGTCCAGCGCGTGGACCGCGGGCCTGCTTTCCGACGCGGGCCTGACCGTCGACCACGGCGCGTACGAGCTCCCGACCGCGTTCGAATGCGTGATCGGGAACGGGCCGTTGCACCTGGCCATCTGTGCCGAGTACGACGCGCTCCCCGCGATCGGTCATGCGTGCGGGCACAACATCATCGCGGCCACCGCGGTCGGCGCGGCTCTCGCGCTCGCGCCGCTCGTCGACGAGCTCGGGCTCACGATCCACGTACTCGGCACACCCGCCGAGGAGGGCGGCGGCGGCAAGGTGTTCATGCTCGAACGCGGCGCGTTCGCCGGCGTGCACGCGGCGATGATGGTGCACCCCGCCCCCTACGAAGACCCCGTCCCGCGCGTGAGCGCCGTCGCCCACTTCGACGTGCGCTACCACGGCCGCGAGTCGCACGCGGCCGCGGCGCCGCAGCTCGGGATCAACGCGGCCGATGCCCTCACCATCGCCCAGGTCGCGATCGGCCTGCTGCGCCAGCACCTGCAGCCGGGCGACCAGGTCCACGGCATCGTCACCCACGGCGGCGACGCCGCGAACGTCGTGCCGAACGAAACGTCGGGACGATGGATGACACGGGCGACGACCGAGACCGAACTCGCTGCGTTGCGGCCCCGCGTGCACCGGTGTTTCGAAGCGGGCGCGCTGGCAACGGGTGCGACACTGTCGGTCGAGGATGTCGCGCCCGTGTACGCGCACATGGAACACGACCTCGACCTGGTCGAGCTGTATCGGGCCAACGACGCCGCCCTCGGCCGGGCGCCGACACCCGGCGGCGAGATGACATTCTCCACAGACATGGGCAACGTGTCGCTCGAGATTCCTTCGATTCACCCGTGCATCGCGGTCGAGAGCGCGGGTGCCGTGAATCACCAGGCCGAGTTCGCGGCCGCGTGCATCAACGCGTCGGCCGACCGCGCCGTACTCGAAGGTTCGCTCGGAATGGCGTGGACCGCGATCGACATCGCCACCGGCCCCGCGCGCGATCGCCTGCTCACCTAGGCGGCGCCGACCACGGCGCCGTTTCTAGGTGGCCGCGGCGCCGTTTCTAGGTGGCCGCGGCGCCGTTTCTAGGTGGCCGCGGCGCCGTTTCTAGGTGGCCGCGGCGCCGACGACTACGACGCAGTTCGACTCGTCGGAGCCGGGAGGTACCGGATCGGGGAACGGCTCTACCAACGTGCCGGCGCCGACGGCGACGGCCAAGGACGAGGCCTCACGGTCGAGCCCTTCCTTGCACACCACGACGTTGCCGGTCTGCTCGTGGTCGACCCAGTCGGACGGCTCGCCCTGGTTCGTGTAGCCGGCCTGGAGCAGCGCGTCCGACATCGAACCGGCCGAGCCCGGTGGCGCACTGCCGTTGAGTACGAGGACGTTGAGCTGGTCAGGTGTCAGCTCTGCGGTGGCGGCGGTCGTGTCGGTCGTGTCGTCGTCGTCGCCCTCGGCCGCCGGAACGGTCGTCGTCGTGTCCGAATTCCCTTCGGCCTCGACCGCCGGTTCCGATCCGTCGTCGACGACTTGCAGCAGCACGAAGCCGATGACAACGGCCAGACCGATGAGGCCTGCCCCTTTGGCCGCGGCGAATCCCGCCCCCCGCGCCACATTGCCGCCGTTTCCACGGCCACCCATTTGCCGGCTCATGGCGACATTCTGCCCGGTCGGGCGATGCGGTGCCGGACTCGCGCGATTAGCGGGTACCCGGGTCGGCGCGGCGACCCTCGATGCGGTTCCGGCGGCGCTCGTCGCGCTGGCGGCGAAGCCGTTTGACGGTCAGCGGGTCGTACGCCGCCACGTCGTCACGATCGAGGACCGCTTGCAGGGCGCGGTAGTAGCTGCTCGGCGCGCGACCGAAGCGGGCGCGGATGCCGTCGTCCTTGCGACCCTCCGCCTGCCACCACTCGCGCTCGAAATCGATCATCTCTCGTTCGCGCTTCGTGAGGCCCATCAGGCGACGATGTTGGCTGGCGCGCGCCCCGATTACAAGCATTTCCGATTCGTGCGCAAGAGCCACGAAGCGTGCGCGCGGCGGTGCTACCGTCGAACCGACTGTCGTTCGCATCTGCGAGCGCGCCGCGGATCTGCGACGGCGAGACGACGAACCATTCGTCGTCCGGTGCCGAGCGGTAGGCCGCTCGGCACCGGGACAACGACCACGCCTTACGGCGTGATGATCAGCTGCGGAGCGAACGCGGGGTTGCCCGCCAACGCCGCGCCTTCGTTCGAGTAGTAGAAGATTTCACCCGAACCGGTGTTGGGCTCCTTGCGGATGAAGAACGACATGAACGTCGTGTCGAGCGGCCCAAGACCCTGCTGGACGAACGCGGTGACGTCGAAATCGACGACGGTTCCGTTCGCCATGTTGTTCGTGAGCAGCGTCGTTGACTGGACGCTCGGTCCCTCAGTGAGCAGACCGGCGTTCCAGAAATCGGAACCTGGGCAGTCGCGTCCTTCGTCTGCGATATCGGTGTCGATCGCGCAGTTCCAGGTCACACCCGCGCCGTTACCGCGAGGGTTGTTCTTGATCGGGATGTTGTTCCCGTTGCCCTCGGGCGGGGTGTTGGTCGGGTTCGGGAACCCGCTGCCCCACCGCTCCCAGCCGTCGACGAGGCGTGAGACGTGGTCGCGTCCGCCGGCGGCCGGCCAGTTGTTCGACGGCGTCGGGCACCACGTGAGGTTGCCCGGCGTGTAACACACAGTCAGACGCAACGTCGCGGTCTGTACGGCCGCTGGGTTGATCAGCTTGGCGTCGAATCCGACGACGCCGGCGATCTGGTTCTTGACCCACAGCGACAGGTTGGCGCCGTTGTTCTCGTTCTTCGCACCGTGCGAGAGCGTTGCGTCCTTGACGCCGCCGGGGTTTTGCGTCTGGCCGCCACCCGGGCCGACTCCGTTGACACCGTGTTCGATGTCGACGACGCCACCCGCGTGAAGGTGACCGACGAACGACGCAACCGAACCACCGCTCCCGATGTGGATGCCGCCGTTCGGCGCAAAGATGTCGCCGATCCAGTCGGTGTTCCCGCCACCGCGGAAGGCGTTGACCTGGTCGGTGCCCTGCACCTCGAGGTACAGGTCGGCCGAGACCAGCGTTGTCGGCAACACGTCGACGGTGCCGAACTGGGCGAAGTCACAGACGTAGATCTTCACACCCGGAACGGCATTGATCTTGGCGCCGTTCGCGGTCTTGATCGAGTTGAAGTAGTAGTTGCCGGCCACGTTGAAGGTCAGCTGGAAGTTCGAGCCGAACTGCCAGTCGCCGTTGATCACGTTCGGAACCGGCGTGCGGGACTGGTTGTTCG
>JAWXCJ010000380.1:0-6999 GCA_034408875.1 Actinomycetota bacterium | reverse complement strand
GCGAACATCTGTTCGCTATCGTAGCAAACCGGTGCGACATCAACGCAAGGATCGCGCTGATTTCTTCGGGGTTTTTTCGGTTTCGCGCTCGGCCCGGATCGATGTAGTGGTCGTGGTTGTCGTCACCCAGATCGATCTGCACCCAGTTGATCTTCCCGGTGAACCGGCTGCGTTATGTCGACGCGTCCGGTGCCGGCGGGTTTGCCGTCGTAGTAGATCGTGACGTCGTCGCCCTCGGCGAGAACCCCGCCGTCGTACGCGAACTCCACTCGCACCTGCGTCGCACCGAAGGGGATCTGCGACTCGGCTTCGACCTGGAACTCGTGAATGCCGAGCACGTTGTACACGAACTTGGCCTTGCCGTCCTTGGCGTAGACGCTCCACCCGCCGAAGCGGCCACCCTGGGGCGGCCCATGCCCGAAGAGCACTGCCGGGAGCTACCCCGCGGTCGTCAGAGAATCAGGCCGCCAACATCTCCGAAGTCGGTCACCTCGTCGAGTTCGTCGAATTCGAACGCGAGCACGTCGCCGTTCACGTCCATCGAGACGAAGAGCAGGTCGAGAATGCGGATCGTCTTGCTGTCGATGAGCTTGGCAAGTGCGGGGTGCGATGCCCCCGTGAACTTGTTGCCGGGGAATCCGACGACGATGCACTCGACCGGTCCGAGAGTCATGGCTCTCCTCCTGCGCGTTTCTTCTTGCGTTCTCTCGATTTCTCCTGCCGCGGTCTGCCAGTTCCCGCCGATTCCGCAGAATTGAGCGGACGATGCACGAATCGCAGATGCACGCCGGGGGCGACTTCGTCGACCTCGGCGTGGTCAGCCGGCTGTACGACGGCGAAGGACCCGGGCGCAGGCGGGATCACGCTGACCGAAGACGACTCGGAGTTCTGGTACTCGGAAAGCGAATGCACCGCGGCCGGCGCGAGAGTGATGCGAATCAGTCCTTCGGCTTCAACGCGCGGTGAACGTTCGTCATCGCCAGACGGCAGTGGCTGCGCGGGTCAGACCGAGCCGTCGTGGCTCGCGTAACAGCGCCAGAGCGGGCATTCAGTGCGCGTTTCGCGAGAGCAGCGCGCGTGCTCTCGGCGTACGCTGCAGCCCATGACCCGATCCGGTGATGTCGAAACCGTCGAACGTACGATCCCCGCACCGCCCGCGGCGATCTTCGCGCTGCTCGCCGACCCCAGTCGCCATCACGACATCGATGGTTCCGGCACGGTGAAGGAGGCCAAGAACGCTCCTGAGCGCGTCAAACTCGGCGACAAGTTCGGTATGGCAATGAAGCGCGGCGTCCCCTATTCCACCCACAATGTCGTGATCGAGTTCGACGACAATCGGCGTATCGCGTGGCAACACTCGGCCGCGGGAGCAATCGGCACCGTCGTGGGTCCCGGTGCGATCTGGCGCTACGAACTTGAGCCGGTCGACGGCGGCACGAAGGTATGCGAGACATGGGACTTCTCGGCGGTACGAGGATTCAAGCCGTTGCTGCGTCTCGCCCGATCGCGTAACGACACACGCGCCGCCATGGAGAAGACCCTCGAGAACATCGAAAAGGTCCTCGCGAGTTCCTGACGCGACGGCCTGACGCCGTTTGCGCCCAAGAGCACAAGAAGCTCGATCCGCACAGGATCGGAATGCATCCTCCTCTGGTAGAGCGAAAGCGGCCGCGCGGTCGATCGTCCAAACGTCGCGCTCGGCCGAGTTCGAGCGAGACGCGTACCTCAGAACTGCGTCGTGCTCGCCGATCGAATTTGCAGTGGGTACGAAACGAGGATCGATGCCGCGGCGGCCGGATGACGTCCGCTCCTGGTTGCGGGAACAGCCACCGCTCGACGAGTTACGCGCCGCGTACCCGGCCGAGTGGGAGGCAGTAGAACGCGAGATCCGACAGATCGTCGCTTCTGGTGAGTTCGACGCGCTGAGGACAATCGTCGCGACCGTGTCTCGGCCCACGGCATCGAGGCGGGCGCGCTCCAAGCAAGAACAGGACGCGCTCGTCTCCGCGGAGATTCGCCGGCAGATGGCTGCGGCCGCGCTCCGTCAGCATCGCGTCGCGCTCGCAACCGGCGTTGACGACGGCAAGGCCCGGTTCAACCTCGTCAACGGATGGGCTCTGCAACGGCTGCTGTTCGCACGCGCCCTCGAGCGCAAGCCAGTCTCGATGTTCTGGTTCCGTCTCATCTGGCCGCTCGTCTGGCAACGGCGGTTCTTGATGGCCCTCGTCCAGCCGAAGGGCATCTACTGCTTCTATTCGAAACAACTGATCGAAGAGCTCGCCGCCATCATCGGCGACGCTTCTTGCCTCGAGATCGCCGCGGGCGACGGAACGCTCTCCCGTTTCCTCGCCGACAATGGTGTTCGCATCACCGCGACCGACGACTACAGCTGGAAGGACCGGGTGACCTTCCCGGACACGGTCACTCGCCAAGACGCGCGCAAAGCGCTCGGCGCTCGGCAGCCGGAGGTCGTGATCTGCTCGTGGCCGCCCGCCGGCAATGCATTCGAACGCGACGTCTTCAAGACGCGCAGCGTCCAGCTCTACATCGTCATCAGCAGCCGGCACGAGTTCAGCGCGGGAAACTGGGACGCATACCGCGGCCAGTCCACATTCGAGTTCACCGAGGACCCTGCCCTGAGCCGGCTCGTGCTTCCCCCGGAACTCGAACCCGCGGTGTACGTATTCCGGCGGAGCACGCACGGCGGATAGAACATCGTCGACAGGCGCGGCCAAAGGGAAGAGGCCGCGGCTCTTCTCCCTCCGACGCCGTGTCGTAGATTCGGTGCGATGATCCGGGCCCATTCGCGGCGAGCTGCCGAGCGCGTGACGTGGTTCGTGGTTCTCGCATTCCCGGCGTTGCTCGCCGGAGCGTGTACTGGTTCCAGCGATACGACCGAGCCACCGCCGGCGCCGGTGACCGACACGACGCGGCTGTCCGCCGATTCACAATCCATCACGGCCGGCGCCGACCTGGATGTCGGCGACATCACGACCACCAGCTTGATGCCGGCGCCCGAACTCGCCACGACGGTGAACGTCACGCTGGCCGACTACGCCATCGCGGTCACACCGCGTTCCGTAAGCGCCGGCAACGTCACGCTCTCGGTGGTCAACGAAGACTCGGCACCGCACAACGTGGTGCTCGTCGCGACCGACCGCGCGCCCGGCTCACCCTTGCCAAACCGCGGGTCGCGCAGGATCCATTGGCAATCGTCGTAGCGGCCGACGACGACTGCTCCCATCGCGCTGCGAAACGCGGGCGCGTACTCACGGACTCCGGTGTAGCGAGAATACGGATCGGCCCGGCCTTCGGGCGTGAGCAACAGCTCGGCCAGCAAGGCACTCGGATCAACCGTGACGTCGCTCACCGGAACAGCTTCTCACGTCACGCTTGCTAAGACCGGGCCTGTGCAGCAGACGATCGAACGGGCCGACGAACGCCGAACTCGTCGTGTTCGACGACCTCGGCCACTTCAGCATCGAGCACGAAGTCGTGCCGGTGATCACCGCGCTGCTGACACGCCGTTAAGTAGGAGTTGCTCGATGTTCTTCGTGGCCGGGCCAACGTATTCGAGATAGCGCTGCAGGTGCGCCATTGCCTCGGCGTCGGTGGCGATCAGCGACCGGAGTTGCGAGGTGAACGGGTCGAGGCGGGAGCCGGCCTGCCAGTCGGTGAGTTTGGGGTATGCGCTCCATGCGAGCCGGTTCCTCAGCTCGATCTGCATCATGCGCAGCCAGTCGCGCGGGACCGTGGGCGGCGAGATGGGCGTGCAGAGGTGGTTCTTCTCGGCTTCGTCGTCGTAGGTCGCCTCGACGTGGCCGATCAGCGCCGCACTGAACGTCGGTTGGCACAGGCGTACCCACTGCAGCGTGATGCGGTCGCCGTCGAACACCGGTTTCGGCGTGTTCCCCGGGATGCCCGCGGCCGAGCAGTCGACGTGCAGACAGTCGCGATCGGTCGGGATCGTGCCGTGCTCGAGCACGATCTGGTCGACCTCGATGCGGGTGACGCGACCGAGCCGCACGACGTTGCGGATGCGGCGCAACTCGGCGACTTCGCCTTCGCTGACCACCGCGCAGTGATACGCCTCCGGCTTCACCTCCGGGTCGAGGCGCCGCAACGAATCACACGCCTCCAACCGAGCGAACACGTCGTCGACGGTGTCGGCCTCCGCCAGGGCCTCGACCTCGTCGGCCAGGTTCTGCGACGTGCGCGCGAAGAACTCCGCGCCGACTTGGAAGTTGGCGCGGCCTACGAGCCATGAGTCGCGCGGCATGATCCAGCGGATAGTGTCGGGCTCGGCGCCGTTCTGGAGGAGCCAGATGCACGCGTCCATCCCCGTCTTGCCTGCACCGACGACGACGTAGCTCTTGTAGTTACCCGCGGCGCGCGGCAGGTCGTTGAGCGGGACGCACGCGACATCGGCCGCGACCGCGTACTGGGGTGCATTTCTCGACGGCACCTTCATCTGCGAGTGCGTTGCATCCACCACCTTGCGCGCGTTGGCCGTGCGCCGCGCGCCCGAGAGCAACGACGTGACAGTTCCGTCGTCGCTCGCTTCGCTCATCGGGAAGTAGTGCACCCGCCCCGACGGCAGGAACTGCTGTTGCATCACGAGGTCGAAGTGGCTGAGCACCTCCTGGCCCGATGCCAGCTCGGGGTAGCCGGCATTGAGGCCGACCGCGTCCTTGGCCCCGGTCCCGAGCGGCCGGGAGTTGACCCCGTAGTACGACGACGGCTGATGCAACCGCACGAACGGATAGGCGTCGTTCCAATGCCCGCCGGGACGGTGGTTCCGGTCGACGATCGCGATCGTCGCTTCGGTCTCGGTCACGATCGAGTCGGCGAACGCCATCCCTACGGCCCCCGCACCCACGATCAAATAGTCGACATCGATCACCGAATCCGCCACGTTGCCCTCCTTCGTTCGGGCCGTGATCGTGTCACACGCGTTCAGGGCTCGACGACGTCGACCGGCAAGGACGCAGCCAGCTCGGTGAACTGCGTCAACGCGGCTTCCAGGTCCTCGACGATCTCGGCGGCCAGGACTCCGGGCGCAGGCAGTGTGCCGGCGGCGTCGAGAGATTCGTCGCGGAGCCACGTGATGTCGAGGTTGGCCTTGTCGCGCGCGATCAGCTCTTCGTAGGTGAAGCTGCGGAACCGTTCGGTCTCGACTCGCTGGTTGCGGTCGTCGGGCCGGTAGCACTCGACGAAGTCGGCGAGGTCGTCGGACCGCAGCGGCTTGGTCTTGAGCGTGAAGTGCATGTTCGTGCGTAGGTCGTACACCCAGGTGGTCTTGGTCCACGGGTCGGCCGCGGCCGGCTTGCGTTCGAAGAACAGCACGTTGGCCTTCACACCCTGCGCGTAGAAGATGCCGGTGGGGAGGCGCAGGATCGTGTGGAGGTCGCACTCGGCGAGGAGCCGGCGCCGGATGGTCTCGCCCGCGCCCGCCTCGAACAGCACGTTGTCGGGCAGCACCACCGCGGCTCGCCCCCCGATCCTCAACATCGTCTTGATGTGTTGGAGGAAGTTGAGCTGCTTGTTCGACGTCGACGCCCAGAAGTCGTCGCGTACGACGACAAGGTCTTCGCGTTCGGCCTCCCCCGCCTCGTTCACCATCGTCATCGACGACTTACGCCCGAACGGCGGGTTGGCCGCGATCACGTCGACCCGCACGCCGGGGTCGCCGCGCAGCGCGTCGGCGACCGTGACGAGACTCTCGCCACTGGGCGTGCCGATGCCGTGCAGCAGGAGGTTCATTGCGCACAGTCGGGCGGTGCCGTCGACGATCTCCCATCCGTGCACGGCGTCGTCGCGCAGGAACCGTTTGTCGTCGGCGTCCATTTCCGCGATGTGATGGTCGACGATCCATTCGTGGGCCGCGAGGAGGAATCCACCGGTGCCACACGCGGGGTCGGCGATCGTCTCACCGGGTCGAGGTTGCAGGCACGAGATCATCGCCCGGGTCAGCGGCCGCGGCGTGAAGTACTGGCCGGCACCCGACTTCGTGTCCTCGGCACCCTTCTGGAGGAGCCCTTCGTACGCGTCGCCCTTGAGGTCGGCATCGACCGAAGTCCACGTCTCCTCGTTGATGAGATTGACGACGAGGCGGCGTAGCTTCGCGGGGTCTTGAATGCGGTTCTGCGCCTTGCGGAACACCGTGCCGAGCGTGCCCGGCTGCTTGCCGAGCGATTCGAGAATGTGCCGGTAGTGGACTTCGAGGTCGTCGCCGTCGCGGTCGAGCAACGACTGCCAGTCGAGCCCGTACGGCACGACTTCGCCGAGCCCCGCCTTCAACCGCTCGTCGGCCATCTTCAAGAACAGCAAGTACGTGAGCTGCTCGACGTACTCGATCGTCGAAACCCCGTCGTCGCGCAGCACATTGCAGAAATTCCAAAGCTTCGCGACGAGCTGATTGGCATTGCTCATGGTGGGTGAGCCTACGGCGGGTCCAGAAGCTCACCAAGTGATCGCGGAGTGCTGCTCCGAGCTCGTTGTCGGCGCCGGAGCTCGCGCATTCTGCGCAGGGCGAGGCGGGCCGCGTCAGCCGGAGCGATCGGATCGCACTTGGTTCGCAACGCGTGCACACAGTCGGACTCGCTGCCGCCGAGCAGCTGTTCCCAGCGTTCGATCTGGGTGAAGACGAGCAGGACCTGCGCGGCTCGGCTGTACTGCCGACCTCGAGGATCGAGCCAAACAAATCGCTGACCTGCCTCTTCGCAAATGAGCATCATGTCGTGATTCGAAGTCACGATGATCTGGTTCGTCTGCTGCGCGTGTTCGATTACCTCGCGATCGGTGCTTCCTCGCGCGGGGGCGTCGTCACCTTCGTGACCGACGTGAGATGTAAAGAACCCGAGCACCCGCAACGCTTGCGGGACTTTCGCACTCAGCTGTTCGTCCCAAAGGAGCCGGGTACGCGCGCTTGGATAATGCGTGGTTGTCACGCAGCGAGGCCTCGACCCTCTGCCAGCGCTGCCTCGAAATTGGCCGCGG
>JAWXCJ010000379.1:0-11069 GCA_034408875.1 Actinomycetota bacterium | reverse complement strand
GCGACCGGGCCTGCGGATCTCTCGCCTGACTCATGCGGCTCCGACCTCGGCTGCCTCGCGTATCTCGCGCACGGCCTGGGCCGGGTCGGCTTGGCCGAACACGCCGGTGCCGGAGACGAGGATGTCGACCCCGGCGGCACCCGCGAGGTGCGCGTTGTCGATCTTGATGCCACCGTCGATCTCGATCTCGACAGAAAGGCCGCGCTCGTCGATGACGCGGCGGGCGGCCCGCACCTTGTCGAGCACTTCGGGGATGAACGCCTGCCCGCCGAACCCGGTCTTCACGCTCATGACGAGCAGCAGACCGATCTGGTCGAGGTAGGGCTCGACCGCCTCGAACGGTGTCGCCGGTTCGAACGTGAGGCCGGGGCGCATTCCGAGGGCGCGGATCTCGTCGAGCAACGGCGTCGGGTCGCCCAGTTCGACATGCACGGTGCACCCGTCGGCGCCGGCGGCGGCGAACGCTTCGAGGAGTACGCCGGGGTTGTCGACCATGAGGTGGCAGTCGAGG
Organism: Actinomycetota bacterium; assembly: GCA_034408875.1. Classification (GTDB taxonomy): domain Bacteria; phylum Actinomycetota; class Acidimicrobiia; order IMCC26256; family PALSA-610; genus JANNHK01. Next base: position 10,558 of record JAWXCJ010000379.1, on the reverse strand, counting down.
AACAGGTCGGTGTTCGGGCGCAGCGACGCGACGACGGGTGGACCGATCGAGAGGTTCGGCACGTAATGACCGTCCATGCAGTCGACGTGCAGGAGGTCGCATTCGGGTGCGACGCGCGCCACGTCGTCGGCGAGGTGCGCGAAGTCGGCGGCGAGAAGCGAGGGCGCGACCTTCATGACAGCGGAGGTTACCGGGACCGTTCCATGGCGAGGACGAACATCCCGTCGGTCTGCGCGTCCGAAGGGAGGAGCAGTGCTCCGGCACCGTGCGGGCGCCAGGGCGCGCCGGGCGGGTCGAGCGCGACGAACCCGGGCGGAACTGCGACCGCTCGCGTTTCGTCCGGCGCGATCGTGCACACCGCGTACACGAGGCGGCCGCCGGGGCGCACGGCCGCGGCTGCGCCGGCGAGCAGTTCGCGTTGGAGGCCTGCGAGTTGGCGCACGTCGTCGGGTTCGACGCGCCAGCGGGCGTCGGGACGGCGGCGCAGCACGCCGAGCCCGGAGCACGGTGCGTCGAGCAGCACGCGGTCGAACGACTCGGGCGGAACCGGGAGCCGGTGACCGTCGGCCACGATCGGGACGACGGAGGTGAGCCCGATGCGGTCGCGGGCGCGCGCGACGGTGCGGACGCGTCCGGGGTGCAGATCGCCGGCGACGACGAGGCCGGTATCGCCCATCCGTTCGGCCGCGGCGGTCGCCTTGCCCCCCGGTGCCGCGGCGACGTCGAGGATCCGTTCGCCCGGCTGCGGATCGAGCAGCGCGACGACGGCCTGGCTCGACTGGTCCTGCGGGGTGGCGCGACCGTCGCGCACGCACGCGAACCCGCCGACGTCGCCCGCGTGGCGGAGCACGAGCGCTTCGGGCACGAGCCCACCCCGTTCGACGTCGACACCCAAGTCGAGGAGTTCCCGCTCGATGTCGTGCGGTGCGGCGCGCATCGAGTTCACGCGCAGCGTCACAGGTGGTGGCTCGTCGTTCAGCGCGAGCGTCGCGAGCGCGTCGGCCCGCCCGAACTCGCGCACGAACAACTCCGCGATCCAGTCGGGGTGCGACGTGCGCACCGCGATGCCGGTGACGCTGTCGGCCGGCGGCCAGCCGAACGGCGGGCCGGTACGCGCCAGTGCACGCAGGACCCCGTTCGCGAACCCACGGGCGTGCGGAGGGACGACTTCGACGCTTTCCCCCACCGCGGCGTGCGCGGCGACACCGGTGAGGAGTTGATACGCGCCGAGGCGCAGCGCGGCCCGCACCGGCGGGTCGAGCGACGCGAGCGGGCGGGCCGAGACGGGGGCGAGGAGATGGTCGACCGCGCGCTGCATCCGGATGGTGCCGTACACGAGGTCGGTGACGAACCCGCGGTCGCGCGGCGAGAGATCAGACTTCGTGAGCAGCTGCGGAACGAGGATGTGCGCGTACGCGCCGTCCTCGACGCGGACGAGCGCGTCGACGGCAAGGCTGCGCGAACTCACGAGTCGAGCCGGGCGTCGCCGCGTACGCCGCGCCGCCAGTCGATGCCCGCCATGACCAACTTGGCCTCGGGCTGCACTTCATCGAGCGCGAGCAGGCCATCGGCGGTCGCGAGGTTGGCGTCGAGGTCGATCGCGCCCGGCTCGGCCCGGCCGTCGAGCTCGTGGACGCGCCACACCTTCATGCGTTGGCCGTTCACACGCATCCACGCGCCCGGCCGCGGGTTCCCGGCGCGCACGAGGCGGGCGAGGTCGGCGACCGGACGCTTCGGGTCGAGTCGGAACTCGTCGACCGTCAACTTGTCGGCGTACGTCGGTTCGCCGTCCTGTCGCACGGGGGTCGCGCTCGGAATCGTGGGCAGCTGCGCGACCAGAAGTTCGGTACCGAGTGCGACGAGCCGGGCTCGGAGTTCACCGGCGGTGTCGTTCGGTCCAATCGGTGTGACCGCACGGGCGTAGACCGGACCCGTGTCGAGCCCGGCTTCCATGCCCATGAGGCACACCCCGGTTTCGAAGTCACCCGCGAGGAGCGCCCGTTCGACAGGTGCCGCGCCCCGCCAACGCGGCAGCAACGAGAAGTGGACATTGACGAACCCGTGCGGCGTGGCTTCGAGCAACGACACGGGTAGGAGCTGACCGAACGCGACGACGACCCCGATCTCCGCGCCGCTCGACTGCACCTCGGCGACAACCTCGCGCGCCTTGGCCGGCGTCAGCACCGGGAGCCCGAGCCGTTCCGCGGCCTGTTTCACGGGCGACGGATCGGTGCCCGCGCCGCGCGACCGCCGCTTGTCGGGCTGCGTGACGACGAGCACGACGTCGTGGCCGGCCGCCACAAGCGCTTCGAGGGACGCCACCGCGTCGTCGGGTGTGCCGAAGTAGGCAACTCTCACGGGTTTGGCTTCACGCGCTAGAGGGCGTGGCGCGGGCCCCCGGGGGTCGGCACCCCCATGCCTTGCTCGCGCAGGTCGCGCATCGCCCGTTTGCGATCGCGCTTCTCGAGCCGGTCGAGCATCAACACGCCGTCGAGGTGGTCGATCTCGTGCAGAAACACACGGCCCAGCAACTCGTCGCCCTCGATGACGACGTTGTTGCCGTCGAGATCCTGCGCCGCGACCGTCACGAGCTTTGGTCGGACGATGTCAAACGCCAGGCCGGGCAGCGAGAGGCAGCCCTCTTCGTAGTCCCATTCCCCCGTCGCCTCGACGACCTCGGGGTTCACGAGCACGTGCGGGCCGTCGCCGATGTCGTAGACGAAGAACCGTTGCTGCACGCCGATCTGCGTCGCCGCGAGCCCGACACCGGGCGCCTCGTACATCGTCTCGTACATCGCGTCGACCAGCTTCACGAACGACCCGTCGACGTCGGTGACGGGCGCGGCCGGGCGCTTCAACACCGGGTCGCCGAAGATCCGAATCGTGTGCGTCGCCATATCACCCGCCATGCTACCCAGCCGAAATTGCGAACTGAGGCGACCGAAACGGTCGCCGAATGACGCAATTTCGGATCGGGGGCGGCGGCATTAGATGCGGGGTGGGTCTACTGCTACTCGGACGCGGGTGCCGGGGGCGCTCGCGCGAGCGGCGCGGACGGCGGCGGCCAGCGGGTCGGCGAGGGACTCCCAGTCGGGGGCCCGGACGAGGGCGCGGCCGCCCGTCGGGCCGTGCACCGTAACCGAGAGCGAACGGAGCGCGTCGGCCGCAACCGTGAGCGCGGCGTCGGGGCCGGTGAGTTCGGCGATCGCTCCGAACGGCGGGTAGCCGAGCACCCGGCGCCGCTCCGTCTCGGCGGCGGCCACGAGCTGCGGGTTCCCGGTGGCGACCGCGCGCGCGACTTCGTGGTCGGGGACGCGGGTCTGCACCAGCAGTTGGGTCTCCGCGCGCGGTCGGCCGGAGAGCAGCTGCGCACCGCGGGTCACGAGCCAGTGCGCCTGGGTCGCGGCGCGGTAGCGCGGGGCGAACAGTTCCTGGTCGAGGTCCAAGAATGCGACAAGCACGGGCCGCGCCCGGCGCACGTCGGAACGGTGCAGCACTGCTTCGGTTCCGATGAGGATGTCGGCGGGGGCGAGATCGCCGGTGTCGGTGTCGACGTCGATCACCCGCCGGCCCGGGATCAGCGCCTCGAGTTCTTCGCGGATGCGCGTGATACCAGCGCGCAAGACCCGCAGTCGCTGACCACCGCACTGGTCGCAGATGCGCGGGCGTTCGTCGGTGCGGTCCCACCGCAGCAGCGCGTGGCACGCGTCGCACGCGAGCAGCCGGAACCGGCCCCGCCGGTTCACGACACACACGGCGAGACCCCGGGCGTCGCGCAACGCGGCCGCGAGCGGTTCGGTCAGCAACCGTGCACCGGGCGGCTCCTCGCGCCGGTCGACAACGCGCGCGCGCGGCCAGCCCGACACCTCGACGTCGTGCGGCAGCGCGTCGACGGCGCCGTCGGCGAGGGCAGCCGCCTCGACGGTCGGTGCGGGCGAAAGCACGGCAAACGACGCCTGCGCGCGCTGGGCCCGCTCGAACAACACGTCGCGCGCGTGCCACGTGGGGACGCGCTCTTCCTGGAGGGCCTCGTCGGCGTCGTCGACCACTATCGCGGCGGCCAGGTCGGGCACGGGCGCGAACACAGCGATGCGCCCCCCGACGACGACGCACCCGCCCAGTGCGGCCCGCCGCCACGCGTCGGTGCGCTGGGCGTCGGACTCGTCGGAGTGCACCAAGGCGACGTTGTGGCCGGCCGTACGCAGCGTGCGGGCCAGGCTGCCGGCGCGGCCACCGTCGGCCACGACCACGATCGTCGAACCGGTCGGTGCGAGCATGCCCTCCACCAGCGTGCGCCGGTCGCGCAGCGGCGGATGCCGGACGACGGTCGCCGTGAAGCCCGGGCCCGCGGGGCCGGCGCGTGCACCCGCACCCGGCGCGACCCGGTTCGGCGGCGACGCAGACCGCAACACCGCGACGCGCGGTCCGCACCAACGACGCGCAACCCACTCGGTCAGCGCCACGACGTCGGGGCTCGGACCATCGGACGCGACCGCGAGGATCGGGAGCAACCCCTCGACGTCGGACGCGACATGGTCCGCGACAACCCACCCGCGCACCCGGCGGCCGTGCAACGGGACGCGCACGATCGACCCGACGCGCACGATCGCGGCGAGATGCTCGGGAACCGTGTAGTCGAAGACCCGCTCGACAGCAGTGACGTCGGGTGCGACGCGGCAAACGCGCGTCACGGAGCGTTACTACCCGGCCGCGCGCCGCAGCTCTTCGGCGTACGTGTCGACGTTCTCCCACGTGAAGCCTTCACCGTCGGTTCGGCCGAAGTGGCCGTACGCGGCGGTGCGCCGGTAGATGGGACGCCGCAGGTCGAGTCGCTCGATGAGCGCGGCGGGCCGCATGTCGAAGATGTCGCGCACCATCGCCTCGAGCTTGTCCGACGCGATCTCCGACGTACCGAACGTGTCGACCATGATCGACATTGGGTGCGCCACTCCGATCGCGTACGCGACCTGCGCTTCGCACCGCTGCGCGATCCCCGACGCGACGACCGCCTTGGCGATCTGGCGCACCGCGTACGCCGCGGAACGGTCGACCTTGGTCGGGTCCTTCCCCGAGAACGCGCCGCCACCGTGACGGGCCATGCCGCCGTACGTGTCGACGATGATCTTGCGCCCGGTGAGGCCGCAGTCGGCGTGCGGGCCGCCCAACTCGAAGTTGCCCGTCGGGTTCACGAAGATCTCGAAGTCGTCGTCGGCGAACTGCTCCGGCAACGACGGGCGGATCACGTGCTCGATGAGCGCGGGGCGCAGGTCGTCGAGGATGCTGATGCCCGGGTCGTGCTGCGTCGAGATCAACACAGTCTGCAAACGCTTCGGGACACCGTCCTCGTAGTCGATCGACACCTGCGTCTTGCCGTCGGGCCGCAGGAAATCGACGATCTTCTGCTTGCGAACTTCGGTGAGCCGATACGCCATCTTGTGCGCGAGCCAGATCGGCATCGGCATGAGCGCGTCGGTTTCGTTGCACGCGTAGCCGAACATCATGCCCTGGTCGCCGGCACCGACCTCGTCGTACGGGTCGCCCGCGCCGGCGCGCTGTTCGAGCGCCTTGTCGACACCCATCGCGATGTCAGGCGACTGCTCGTCGATCGAGACGATCACACCGCACGTTTTGCCGTCGATGCCGTACTTCGCGTCGGTGTACCCGATCTCGCAGATCGTGTCGCGCGCCAGGCGGGAGAAGTCGAGGTGCGCCTTGGTGCTGATCTCGCCGGCGACGATGCACAGGCCGGTGGTGACCATCGTCTCGCACGCGACGCGCCCGTAGGGATCCTCGGCGAGCACGGCGTCGAGCACCGTGTCGCTGATCTGGTCGGCCATCTTGTCGGGATGACCCTCGGTCACAGACTCCGAGGTGAAGGTGTGCCTGCTCATGGCGACCGATCCTAGGCGGACGGCGCCGGAAACTCTTCACAGAGCGCAACGATCCGTTCGACCACGACCCGGGCGACCGCGCCCTTGGTGGAGAGGGGGATCTCGTCGGCCTGCCCGTGCGCGTCGATGAGCACGACCCGGTTGGTGTCGACATCGAAGCCGGCGTCGGGAGCGCTGACGTCGTTGGCAACGATCAGGTCGAGGTTCTTGCGCGCCAACTTTCCGGCCGCGTTCTCGCGGAGGTTCTCGGTCTCGGCCGCGAAGCCCACCAGGATCTGGCCGGGCGGCTTGGTGCGGCCCAGGTCGACGAGGAAGTCGTGGGTGGGTTCGAGCGCGATTTCGGGCGGGCCGTCTTCCTTCTTGGTCTTGCGCTCGCCCGGTGCCTTGGGCCGGAAGTCGGCGACCGCGGCGGCCATGACGATGACGTCCTGCTCGAGTGCCCGGGGCATCACGACGGCTTCCATCTCGGCCGCGGTCTCGACCCGGACGACCTCGGCCACACCGTCGGGCACGGGCCGCTCGACCGTCGTCACCAGCGTGACGTGCGCACCGAGGCGGGCTGCAGCCGCGGCAATGGCATAGCCCTGCTTGCCCGAGGACCGGTTGGTGATGACACGTACCGCGTCGATGGGCTCGCGCGTGCCGCCCGCGGTCACGAGTACGCGGCGGCCGAGGAGCGGTGCGCCACCCGCCGCGAGCAGGTCGAGCACAGCCGCCGCGATCGCGGCGGGATCGGCGAGGCGACCGGCACCGATGTCGCCGCCCGCCAGGCGGCCACTCTCGGGTTCGACGACGGCGACGCCGCGGCGGCGCAGCGTGGCGAGGTTCTCCTGGACGGCCGCGTGCTCCCACATCTCGGTGTGCATCGCCGGGCAGATCAACACGGGCGCACGCGTCGCGATCAACGTCGCGGTCAGGAGGTCGTCGGAGATGCCCGCCGCGTACTTGCCGATCAGCTTGGCGGTGGCGGGTGCGACGACGATGAGGTCGGCTTGTTGGCCGAGCGTCGTGTGCGGGATCGGGTCGCGGTCGTCGAAGAGCGACGTGCGCACCGGCTCGGACGCGAGCGCGGAGAAGGTCGTCGCGCCGACGAACCGCTGCGCGTCGTCGGTGAGGACCGGGATGACGTGGATGCCCGCGTCGACCAACCGCCGGCACAGGTCGACGGCCTTGTACGCGGCGATACCGCCCGCGACCCCGAGGACAACGGTTCGCGAACGATGCGCCATGAGGCGACTCGGGCTAGGCCGGCTCGTCGGCGGGCGCGGAGTCTTTCTCGCCCGCGTCACCGTCGGCGGCCGGGGTTTCGTCGATGATGATGCGCTCGTACTGGATCTTGTTGACGGCGACTTCTTCGAGCGCGATCGACAGCGGCTTGCGCGACACCGACGTCACCTGCGGGGGGACGATGCGGCCGAGGCCTTCGCCGAGCTGGTTGTAGTAGTCGTTGATCTCCCGCGCTCGCATGGCGGCCAGCGTGACGAGCGTGAACTTGGAGTCGACCCGGTTCATCAGCTGCTCGATACGGGGGTCCATCAACGACGCGCGACGATCAGCCATTCGAACTCCGGTTTCGGGGAAGTCGGGAGGTTGCGAAAGGCTCGGCTGGTCAGCCGGTCTTCCGCCGGATCTCCAGGATACCAGCGACCTCGCTGGTGGCCTGTTCCGGGTCGTGGTTGACCACGATCGCGTCGAACGCGGCCTCGGCGTGGCGTTCTTCGTCCTCGGCCTGGTCAAGGCGGCGCTCGATGGATGCCGGGGTGTCCGAGCCACGGGCCTCGAGCCGCCGGCGCTGCTCCTCGCGCGACGGAGCCTTCACGAACACCAGCAGGGCGCCGGGGATCTGGCGCTTCACCTCGAGCGCACCCTTCACGTCGAGCTCGAGCATCACGTCCTCGCCCCGCGCCAGGCGGTCGACCACGTAGCTGCGGGGTGTGCCCTTGAGATCGCCGTAGACCTCGAACCATTCGAGGAAGCCGTCGTCGTCGCGGGCGCGTTCGAATTCGTCGTGGGTGACGAAGTGGTAGTCGACGCCTTCGGTCTCACCCGCACGGCGCGGGCGCGTCGTCCACGACACCGACCACCCGAGCGACGGGTCCCGCGCGCGCAGCAATTCCCCGATCGTGCCCTTGCCCGCGCCGGACGTACCGGCGAGCACAAGCAGCACACCCGTCACAAGAACGTGACGTCAGTTGGGAAAGCGCGCGAGCAGCGCTTTGCGCTGGTTCGCACCCAAGCCGCGCAGCCGCCGGCTGTCGCTGATCTCGAGTTCGCGCATGATGTTCCGCGCGCGCACCTTGCCAACTCCGGGAAGCGATTCGAGCACGCTGACGACTTTGAGCTTCGCGAGTATCCCCGCGGTTTCGTCTTTGAGGTCGGCCTGGTCGAACAGCTCTTGCAGCGAGAGCGATCCGATTTTCAGCTTGTCCTTGACCTCTGCGCGCTGACGTCGCGCCTTCGCGGCCTTTTCGAGCGCGGCTGTGCGCTGTTCGGGCGTGAGCGAGGGCGGATTCGCCATAGCGGACTCCTTCTTGTCGACCTGCGGGCGCCGGTAGAGAACCATCCCGACGCGGCAGCGGGTCAGCATAGCGATGCGTCGCGTTTCTGCAACCTGGGACCATGACCATGGCTCCCTCACTCGCCGCGCCAGGGGCCTGCGGCGAGTTGGCAGCTCCCCCGCGTCCGCACGGCTTGCACGCGCCGCCGACGCGCGCTACTGCACTCCCGAATCGTCACGCACCGCGGCAAAAATCCGGCGCGCGACCGCGGTCGGATCGGCGGCCGCAGTGACCGCGCGCCCGACAACGAGGACGTCACCGCCCGCGCGAGCCACGGCTTCCGGGGTACCGACGCGCGCTTGGTCGTGGGACTCGCCGTCGGCCGGCCGTATGCCGGGAACGATGGTCACGAAGCCGGGCGCGACGCGGTGCACACGCCCGATCTCGTGGACCGAGCAGACCACTCCCCCGCACCCCGACGCGACCGCCGCCTCCAGCCGGGCATCGAACGCAGACGTGTCCGAATCGCTCGTGAGGACAGTAACCCCGATCCCGGTCGGAGGCTCATGGCCGGCTTCGGCCGCGCCCTCGGCGAGCCCGTCGACCCCGGCCCGGAGCATCTCGACCCCGCCCACGGCGTGGAAATTCAGATAACGGACACCTTGTCGCCCCAGCACCCGGGCGGCCCGGCCCACCGTGGTCGGGATGTCGTGCAGCTTGAGGTCGGCGAACACGTCGAAGCCCAGGTCACGCATGGTCGCAATCGCCGCCGGACCGGCGGCCGAGTAGAGCTCGAGGCCCACCTTCGCCACCCCGAACCACTCGGCCAGGTCGCGCGCCAGGCCGGTCGCGGTGTCGAGATCGGGTACGTCGAGCGCCAGCGCGAGCCGGCGGCGGAGATCGGTCCCAGTCGTTGGCACGCTAATCCTCCAGGGCCGCGATCAGATCTCGGACACGGTGCACCGACTGCGCCGCGCACCACGCGCGGAGTTCGTCGATAATGCGCAACATCGCCCGCGGCTCCGCGAACGTCGCGGTTCCGACGCCGACTGCCGTTGCGCCCGCAAGCAACATCTCGACCGCGTCGACGCCGCGCGTGACGCCACCGGTCCCGATGATCGGTGTTCCCGGGTAGGCGCGCGCGACGTCGCGCACCGCGCGCAGCGCTACCGGTTTGATCGGGGGACCGCTCAGGCCGCCACCGCCTCCGTTCGACCCGAGCACCGGTCGGCGCGTATCGGCGTCGATGGCCAATCCCATCACGGTGTTGACGAGCGTGAGGCCCGTCGCACCCGCGTCGAGCGCGCTTCCGGCGATGCTCACGATGTCGGTCACGTTCGGTGACAGCTTGGCGAACGCGGGCGCGGATCCGCCGAGTGCGTCGACAACGCCGGCGATCGCGTCGGCGGTCGCCGCGCACGAATGCGCGAACATGTCGTTGCGGCCTTCGACGTTCGGGCACGAGAGATTGACCTCGACCGCGACCAACCGATCGGCCACCGGCTTCAACGTGCGCGCCGCGTGCGAGTACTCGTCGACGCTGCGCCCCCAGATCGATGCGATGACGCGCGCGCCACTCGCTTCGAGCGCGGGCAGGTCGCGCGCGACCCACGCGTCGACGCCGGGACCGGGAAGACCGATCGAGTTCAGCATGCCGCCCGCGCCGGTGCCGGCAGTCGTGACACGCAGCGGCGGATTGCCGGCCCAGCTGTACGGCGCGACCGACTTCGCGGTGACCGCACCCAACCGGCTCGGATCGCACACCGCCGCGAGCTCGTCGCCGTGCCCGAACGTGCCCGATGCCGCCACGATCGGGTTCGCCAACAGCACGGGCCCGAGCTCGACACTGAGGTCGACCATGTTCATGCGGCTCCGGCCTCCGGACCTCTCGCCTGTGCTGTTCATGCGGCTCCGGCCTCCGGACCTCTCGCCTGTGCTGTTCATGCGGCTCCGGCCTCCGGACCTCTCGCCTGGGCTCGCCATGGGCGCCTAGGCGGCTGGTGTCGAACGGGGTCCGCTCGACGCGGGGATCGGTCGGTTGAGACTCATTCGTCTTTCTTCTTTCGGTGACGTGGTCTGGCCGGCTGTTCTTGGGGTGGGCTGGTCGTGCGGTGACGGGAGCGTGGCGCGGATCGCGGTGTTGTCGAGCGGTCCGGTCAGGTTGTGATG
>JAWXCJ010000378.1:0-4448 GCA_034408875.1 Actinomycetota bacterium | reverse complement strand
TGAAGACGATCGTGTTGGTGTCCCGGCGGCTGCTCGCACCGCCGATCCAGGCGCTGGAGCGTGACGACGTCGCCGACGGCATCGCGTTCATGCAGGGCCTCGCCCGCCATTGCGAACAGACCGCGCCCCTGCTCTCGTTCGCGGTGGGCGAGACCGCAGTGACGGTGATGCGGGCCTGAATGCAGCCGGGTGGTTCGTTGCCGCCCGGGATCGTGGTCACCTATAGCGGGTCCGTCCGCCGACGCGGTACAACTGATCGCATGACCGTTACTCCCGACACCGTTCTGACATCGGAGTTCACTCGCGCGGTGGAGTACGCACGAGTGTTGTTTGCCGGCGATGCGCGCAAGGGCACCGGGATCGCGTACATGTCTCATCTCTTGGCGGTCAGCGCGATCGTGCTCGAACACGGGGGCAGCGAGGTGCAGGCCATAGCCGGGTTACTGCATGACGCGGGCGCGGACAAGGGCGGCCGGGCCCGCCTGGCCGCCATCGAATCCGAGTTCGGTGGCGAAGTCGCGAGGATCGTCGAAGCGTGCTCCGACAGCCTGCTCGAAACCGGCGCGACGAAGCTGTCGTGGTGGGACCGGAAGGTCGGCTACCTCGTTGCCCTCGAGCGTGAAGGCGCGGCGGCCGCATTGGTGAGCGCTGCGGACAAGCTGCACAACGCCCGCTCGATTTTGGCCGACTATCGCGACCGGCTCGAGGAGCTCTGGACGCAATTCAATGCCGATGGTTCGACCCGGCCGGAGGCGGAGACCGCGCTCGCGTCTTGCTGCCGGCCCAGGACCCGTCGGAAGTTGCGAGCACCGGCAGCGGCTTCATCAGCCCCGACACCAACGACCCGACTGCTCGGAATACCACTCGTGCGTGCGCGGCGGCTGATCTCGACGCGTCCCTACGCGTCCACTGGAACATCTATCCCTGGTGGGTACAGAAGAAGGGCATTGACGGGTTCCCGGCCGAGTCGTTCGCCGCGGCGATGCACGCCGCGGTGCCGTTCGTCGACGAACTGGTCGGCCGACTACTCCCCGAGCTTGGGGTCGTCGTCCTGATGGGCAAGAAGGCCCAGGACGGGTGGGATCGCTACGTTGCAACCGGCGGACTGCCACCCGCCGGGCTCCGCGTGTTGCGGTGCCCGCATCCTTCGCCTCTGGCCTACCCCAAGGGCGATAACGCGAGATTGATCATCGACGCGTTGTCGGAGGCGCGTCGCCTTGCCGTCTGAAGTCGCGAGGTCGAGCGACGAGCGGTCTACGAGGGGTCCCGCGACGATGAAGTCAGTGACGTCCGGCGAACCACAGATCTGTATGTGTGCCTGCGGAAGCCTTCAGACTTGAAGTTGTGATCGAGCGTTGTTGCTTTGGTGCCATTCGAGCGCTTCAGGGTCGTCGACGAAGGTGAGCAGGTCGCCTTGGAATTTCTCGAGCAGCTCGCGGACCCGCTGCGGTGTCGCGTAGAAGAACTCCCGGCGCGGGTTCACGAGATTCACGCGCTCGTCCGCGAGCGCCTGGTGGAGGTCGTTCTCCAGGCTGACGGCATCGTTCGAGAAGATGAGCGCATGGACGTCGTAGCGGAAGGGAACCGACGCGTCGCCGAGCTCACGGACACGGTCGAGTGGTTCGAGGCGACGCGTCATGCCGATCTTGACCATTCGTTCACCGAACGCACCGAAGTTGGAGATGACGTAGACGTACCCGGCCCGGACATTCGCGGCCCGGTCGGCGAGCCCCGATAGCGCGCCTTCGATCTCGGCGAGCTTCGCTTCGGCGGCCGCGACTGCCGCCTCATCACCGTTCGCGCGCATGGCTTCGAGTGCGTTGCGGTAGTGCGTCTCTTCCTTGCGAAGCCGTTCTTGCTCACGCTCGATCTCGCGCCGGGCGATCTCTTCCTCGCGCAGGCGGGCGCGCTCCTCCCGCTCACGCTCCTTCTCCTCGGCAACCTTGGCCAGGTAGTCGGCCGTGAGTTCGAGTTCGCGCACGCGGAGGCTGTGATATCCGTCGGTGACGTGAATCTGCATCGTCTTGCCGAGCTTGACGATTGTGGCGCGCGACTTCTCGAGTCGTTGCACGGCGGTGTCGAGCGTGTATGGGCGCATCGAACGAATCAGGGCATCGGCTTCGTTGTTGTACGCGCGGAGCATGAGCTTCGAGAAGTCCTTGACCATGCGCGCACCTTCACGCTGCGACCCGTTCACCATCCACGCTGTCGCCCCCAATACCGCGGTTCCGGCTTTGACGGCGGCCTTGATCTGCTCGTTGAGCCGGGCAAGCTCGCCCTTGTACGCCGCGGCGTCGTCCAACGGGTGCCGGTACCGATATATCCCGACTTCTTGCAGGATCGCAGCTTCCCGTGTCTCGATCACTTCGGTGCGGGCCAGGGCCAGCTCGGAGCGAGCCTGCGCGAGCGTGAGGCGCAGATCCGCGACATCACGGGCGAGACGGTCGCGTTCGCCGACGCCGATACGTTCGAGAGCCTCGCGGAGCTGCTTGTTCTCCGTCTCGAGGTCTTTCTTCCCGGAGAACAGGCCGCGCTTCTTGTCGAGGAGGCCACTCGGAACGGGCTGCACCGGTTGCTCGGAGTTCTGGCGCTGCTCGGTCCAACGCTCGCCGTCCCACCAACGCATGAGTGCCGAGTTTTCGGGGTCGGGGTACCAGCCCGCCGGAGTTGTCATGGCGCGATCCTTGCCCAGTGATGGGACTCGCGCACGTGGCGGCACTCCGGCCCGTGTTTCGACAACGTTTGAACAACGCCTCACCCTTGCGACCACTGCATCGATCCGCGACGGTGCCATGACGCTCGAACGCGACCCCATGGCGTGTCTCGGCGTCGTGATCTGGATGTGCAACCGCGGCTAGGCACTCGACGAGCACGGTGACAAAGTTGCCGCCGATTTACCTGAGCTGACGTTCGGTTCTCTAGCCGACGAGGACGCCGCGGATTTCGACGACGCGGTAGTTGTGAGTGGTGCGGACATGGGCGGTGCCGGTGTCGATGGGGAGCGGGGTGGTGATGCCGGGGCCGGTCATGGTGAACGTCGCGGTCCAGGTGCTGGTGACCGCGAGGGTGTACGGCCCTTTCGTTTCGTAGGTGTGGCGGGCGGCGGGCTCGGCTTCGCTGCCGCCGGTGGTGCTGGTCTGTATGGGTCCGTCGTCGAAGTCGAACGTGTAGCCGGTACGGGTGGCGGTGCCGGTGACGGTGTAACCGTTGAGCGGCGCGGTGGTGACGGTGATGGTGTCGGGGCCGGTCGCCCAGAGCCAGGTTTCGAGTCCGGTGACACCGTCGGTGATCGGGCTGGTCGACAACGACGGCGTGGGGATGTTGGTCGCGTTCCAGATCTCGCCGATGGTGGGCGGCTCGGGCAGCGTGGGCGCGGTCGGGACGGCGGGCGCGTCGGGGTCGGCGATCGGGACGCACGTGATCTGACGGTCGCCGATGACGGCGCCGGTCACGGTGTCGTAGGCGGTGACGACGAACGTCCAGCCCCATGTGGTGTCGTTGATGCGGCAGATCGCGACGTCGGGATCTTCGACGACGTACGGCACGGGTTCCGCGGTGTAGCGGATCGGGCGCCGCAAGCTCGGCGAGTCCGCGGGCACGGTCACAACGGTGCCGTCATCACTCGAGCCAATCGCGACTGACAGTGTCGTACTTCCGTCCTCTTCCGCGATGTTCGCGCCTCCATCGGGAATGAATGGGACGCCGGACGCGGCAGTTGGTGCCACCATCCAGAGCACAACCACGAGGATCGACAATCGCTTCATTCGTTGACCTCGACGGAGTCGCCATCGCTGTTGGAGATTGATGCGACGCGCCACTGTGCGGAGGGCGAAGCGCTCAGTAACACGATTTGCTCCAGCGGCGCGAAGGATGTGTCATCGACCACGTTCGCTGTTTCGTCGATCAAGACCCGACGGCCGCCCGAGTACCGAACTCGAAGCGTGACAACTCCGTCAGCAGTGTCGGCGACAGCAACCGACTCGACCGCTGCGTCGTCATAGATGCGTAGGCCGCGCCCCGCGACGTCATCGATATCCCGAGCGATTGTGTCGTACTGCGCGCTCCCAAAGGCGGCGACCTCGCCCACCAGCTCTGCGTCTGGATTGTGTGCATACAGCCAAGAGAGATATGCATTGAGACTGCGAAAGATGGCGTCGAAGTCGTCGCCGGTGATATCGAGCGCGGGCGCGGGTACCGAGCCGTCGAAGGAGTACAGCGGCGGCGCGGCGACCGTCGTCGTGATGGTCGGCTCCGGGGCGAGTGTCGTCGTCGTTCTCGAAGACGCGTCCGCGGACGCGTCTTCGTCATCGTCTCCCGAGCAGGCGGCGAGCGCGAGCGCGACGACGACAACAACTACTGCTTTCGAGCGCCCCAACCGCCCCGCCATGGCGCCCGAGCGTACGAGGCGGTGCCGGGTCGGGCAATGCCCGGCGGGGATGCGCCTCTCG
>JAWXCJ010000377.1:0-3553 GCA_034408875.1 Actinomycetota bacterium | reverse complement strand
CTCGCGGGCCGGCCCGCGAGGGGCGGGCGCAGGTCGCCCCGGTTCATGTCGACCCGCACCGCAATGGTGCGCCGGCCCGCGGCCGTGAGCATCGTGACCCGGTCCGACGTCTTCCACGTGAACGCCGACGGCGGCATCGTGAGCGACTGGAACGTCGAGAACTTCGGCTGCTTGCCGGCCCGGCGGCGCAGTGACGCCTCGACCCGATCGAAGATCGGTCGCACCAGTTGCTCGGGAAGCTTCGCCCGCTCGACTTCGGTCTTGACGACCTCGCGCAGCGCCGGACCCTCGAAGACGTTGGCGCCCAGCGCGGCGGCGCGAGCCTGGTTGGAGGCGCGGTTCACCCGCTCGAGCGTCGCGCTCAACAGCTTGTGCTGCTCCGCGTCGGGCAGCAGCTCTACTTCGTCGACCGTCACCATGCTGCGCATCCCTTCGGCCGAGCATGGTATCGAGGCGCGGTATCTCGGATATAGACTATCCGTGATATGCGGCTCTCCGACGGCGTCGAATGGGGTGTGCATGCGTGCACGATCCTCGCGGTCGTGCCGCCCGACTCGGCCATGCCTGCGGCGAAGCTGGCCGAGTTCCACGGCGTCCCGGCTGCGTACCTCGCCAAGCACCTCCAGGCTCTCGCCCGGACGGGCATTCTCGAGACCGTGAAGGGCCCACGCGGCGGGTATCGCCTGGCCCGGCCCGCGTCCGAGATCACGTTGCTCGACGTCGTCGAAGCGATCGACGGCGAGGAACCCGCATTCCGGTGCACCGAGATCCGCCGCCGCGGCCCCGCCGGCGCCCCGGCTCGCGAGTACAAGAAGCTCTGCGGCATCAACCGGGCGTTCATCGAGGCCGACGGGGCGTGGCGCGACCGCCTGCGCGCGTCGACCATCGCCGACATGGTTGTCATCGCCGTTCGGGAAGCGCCGCGGTCGGGTGTCGACAAGGGCGTCCGCTGGCTTCAGGACGCCATCAGGTAACACAATCACCCTGTGACCGCCGACGTGTTCTCGTTCGAGCACGTCTCTGTCGGTGACGATGCCGGCCACTGGCGGTTGCACGAAGCAGTCGGCGCGATCCCCGACTGTGGTGTCACCGCGATCGTCGGGCCGTCGGGTTCGGGCAAGTCGACACTCCTGCGCTGTTGCAACCGTCTCGAAGCCGTGAGTCGGGGCGTCGTCCGGTTCCGTGGCGTCGACGTGGCGACGATCGAGCCGCTTTCGCTCCGGCGCCGGGTCGGTATGGTGTTCCAGCGGCCGACGCCGTTCGCGGGAACCGGTCGCGACAACCTGCGGGTTGCGGCGCCCGACCTCTCCGACGATCAGGCTGCCGACCTGCTCGCCGAAGTCCGCCTCGACGCGTCGTTCCTCGACCGCGACGCCATGCGCTTGTCGGGCGGCGAAGCGCAGCGCCTGTGCTTGGCCCGCTCGCTGGCCGCGGAACCCGAAGTGCTGCTGATGGGCGAGGTGACGTCGTCGGTCGACCCGGGCACGCGGGTCGCGCTGGAAGAGTTGGCGCGTACGTGCGCAGGACGAGGCGTACGTGTGCTCTGGGTCACGCACGACTTCGCGCAGGCCCGCCGCATCGCCGAGCATGCGCTCGTCGTGCTCGCCGGCCGCATCGCGCACGCCGCGGCCGTCGCCGATCTCGAAACGGATGCACCGCCCGACGTGCGCGCGTTCCTTCGGGAGGGATCCGATGCCGAGTGACATCGAATGGCCCGAACTTGCCGCGTCGCTCGTCCTCGTTGCAGTCGCGGTCGCACTCTCGATGGTTCGCTCCCTACGGCTCGAACGTACGATCCTCTGGGCGTCGGCCCGAGCAGCAGTGCAGCTCCTCCTCGTCGGTTTCGCCCTCGAAGCGGTGTTCGACAGGACCATCGCGTGGTCGTGGGCGTGGGTGTTCGCGATGGTCGCCTTCGCGGCAGACACCGTCCGGCGGCGCGCGCCTGAAGTACCGGGCGTCATGATGCTCTCGTTGGTTGCATTCGGCGCGGCCGCAGTCGTCACCCTCGGCGTGCTGTTCGGGTTGAGCGTGTTCCCGTTGGAGCCCCAGACGCTGATCCCGTTGGCGGGGATGATGGTCGGCAACGCCATGACGGCGACGGTGCTGGTGGCGCGGCGCGTGCTCGAAGAGTTGCGCGACAAACGCGACGAAGTCGAGGCGCGCCTCGCGCTCGGGTTGCCCTCAGCCGAAGCTGCCCAGCCCTACGTGCGGGCGGCGTTGCGGACCGCGCTGATTCCGCAGATCGAAACCACGAAGTCGGTCGGACTCGTGTTCCTGCCCGGCGCGATGACCGGGCTCATCCTCGCCGGGGTCGACCCGCTCGACGCAGTGCGCGTGCAGATCGCGGTGATGTACCTGGTGCTCGGCAGCGTGGCCACGACGGTGACGATCGTCGGCCTCGGCGTGCAGCGGCGCCTCTTCACCGCCGACCACCGGCTGACAGTGCCGGCCCGCCCCGCCGACTGAAGCCGCCGGCAACGCCGCTCACGAGGGGACTTCTGTAACAGCAGGTACCGAAAGTGCCCGATTTCTCTCCGGGCAGGCGCAAAGCCCCTCATGGGCCTGGGAAGTTCGCCCGATGCCGAGGGTGGTGCGAATTAGGGCAGGGTCGGCCACGAACGGCCCCGGGCGCGGTTTCCGGCGCCGGCTACTCGCCGGCGCGCGCACGCGCGCGTCGGAAGCCGGCTTCAGCATCGTCGAGATCTGCATCACCGTCGCGATCATGGGCCTGGCCTTCACCGCGCTGCTCGGGTCGATGGCGACGGCGACGTCGACGTCGGACCTCATGGCGCGCCGGGCCCAAGCCGACTCCTACGGCCGGCAACTGACGGAGCACCTACGCGGAGGCGAAGTCAAGCTGGTGCAGTGCGACCCGGACCTGACGATCGCCGAGGCATACGAATCCGCGCTCGCGAGTGTCGACCCGCTCGATCGGTTCACGTTCAAAGTCGTCGATGCCCGGGCGACGAGCGACGTGACCGAGACGAATCTCGACGACTGGGACCTCGATTGCTGGACGACGCGCCCACTGCTCGAGTGGGTGCAGATCGAGGTGACCGCGGCGGGAACGACCCCGGTCAGCGTGAAGGTCGCGGTACTGCTGCGCCATGGGGAGTCGGCATGACCCCGCCGCCGCCTGAGGTGCGAGACGAGCGCGGCTCGACCTTGATCATGGCGCTGGGCGCCGTGACGTTCATCGCGATCACGTTCTCGGCAATTCTCGGTTACCAGACCACGGGGTTGAAGGCGCAGACGGTCCTCGCCGAAAAGCGCGACGCCGAAGCGGCCGCGGACGCCGGGCTGGACTTCGGCATCGCGCAGCTTCAGGCTAATCGCACGCTGTGCACGAACCCATCGTTCGCAGCGCTGCCATCGTGGGATGACCCCGTCGCTGAAGAAGTCGTCGTGCAATGCAGGTTGGAGAGCGGAAGCTCGTCGCCCCGGGTCGTGGTCTTGAAGGCAACGGCCGGGGGCTTCACCGCGACCGCCGACGTCACCTTGTACGACCCTCCGGACGGCCTCGCGGGGCCGAGCGTCGTGAGCATTTCGAAAT
>JAWXCJ010000376.1:0-16154 GCA_034408875.1 Actinomycetota bacterium | reverse complement strand
CCCGCCCCATGTTCACGCGACCGCCGTGGCGGTGCCGGTGACGGCTTTGTCGCCGTTCTGGTTCGTGACGGTGAGGTCGACGTCGACGAGGGTCACGCCGCCCTCTTCGCGTGTTCCCGTGACCGTGGCGACACACGTGAGCACGTCGCCGGGCCAGACCTGCTTCGAGAAACGCACCTGGAGACGGCGGATCGCTTCCGCTCCGAACCAGTCCTTCACCACGCGCGCGGCAAAGCCCATGCTCAACATGCCGTGGCCGAACACCGACGGGTTCCCGACCTGCGTCGCGATCGTGTCGTCGTGATGCATCGGGTTGAAGTCTCCCGATGCGCCCGCGTACTTCACGAACATCGTCCGCGTCAGAGGCGGGAATTCTTCGCGGCGCTCTTCACCGACACTGTGCGACATTCGTGTCCCCCATGCGTGCTGACGTAGGCGTCAGATCGTAGCTGTACGAAGCCCGTCCGGGCAGGGCGAGCGGGCCGAAAGGTGACACCAACGTCGGGTTCCCATACCCTGACCGCGTGCCCCACCCGGCCTCGCCCGCAGGTGCGCGTGCTGCCGCCGGAGCGCCCGCCCAACGCCGCGAACTCCGCGCGCGCGGACAGCGCACGATGCGCAAGCTGCTCGACGCCGGTGGCGAAGTGTTCGCCGCCAAGGGGTACCACGCGGCCCGCGTCGACGACATCGTGAAGCTGGCGAAGACCTCGCACGGGACCTTCTACCTGTACTTCTCCAACAAGGAAGACCTGTTCCGCGCCCTCGCGGGCGAGATCACCGACGAGATGCAGGTGGTCGCCGAGTCGCTCGGGCCGCTCGCGGCCGGCCCGGAGGGCCGCGCCGCCCTGCGGGAGTGGATCGAACAGTTCGCCGACCTCTACGCCCGCTGGGGTCCGGTCGTGCGCGCGTGGACCGAGGCCGAGATGGCAAGTCTCGAGTTCGGCCGCCTCGGTACCGATGTCCTCACGCGACTGACGCGCGTGCTCACCGACCGCATCACCGCGGTGGAGGCGCCCGATCTCGACCCCGCCATCGCCGCGCTCGCATTGGTCGCAATGCTCGAGCGGCTGAACTACTACGTGATCTCCGATCAGGTTCGCATCGACCGCGAGCAGATGATCGACACGCTCGCCGACGTCACGCACGCGGCGCTGTTCGGCGCCTAGGCCCAATACCGTTCAGTTAAGGTCGTCCTCGACCGCGTCGGCTGCTTCCCCACCGCCGAGCAGGCGCTCGTGGATATCGCCGAGCTCGTTCACCGGACCCCAGTACGTGACCTCGCCCTTGTCGAGCACGACCGCGTCGTCGGCGATCGCCAGCGCGTGGTGCACGTGCTGTTCGACGAGAAGCAGCGTCGTTCCGGAGTCGCGGATCGTCGAGAGGGTGCGGTACACCTCGTCGACCACGATGGGTGCGAGACCGAGCGAGAGCTCGTCGGCGATCAGCAGGCGGGGCTTCTCGACGAGCACGCGCGCGAGCGCGAGCATCCGCTGTTCACCGCCGGAAAGTGTCCCGGCCAGTTGGCGGCGACGTTCGCCCAACCGCGGGAACAGCGCGTACGCCTCATCGAGCGCGGGTCTCACACCGGCGCGTCCGCGGCTGCGCCGGAAGGTGAGTTCGAGATTCTCCTCGACTGTGAGCGACGCGAACACCGAACGTCCTTCCGGCGCGTGCACAACCCCGCGCTGCGCGAACCGATAGGCGCGGGCGTCGCCCATGGTGTTGCCGTCGTACACGACGCAGCCGCGCGTCGGTGTGACGAGACCGGAACACACCCGGGCGATGGTGGTCTTACCGGCACCGTTCGACCCAAGGAGCGCGAGAACGCGCCCGGGAAAGATCGCGAACGACACACCGAAGATCGCCCGGAAGGGTCCGTAGCCCGCGTCGACGTCGTCGAGCGCCAGGAGCGGCTGACCATCGGGACGCGGGACGGCGGCGGTCACACGATGTCCCCGAGGTAAGCCTTGCGCACCGCGGCATCGGCGAACACGTCGTCGGTTCGCCCGCTCGCGATCAAGGTGCCGAAGTCGAGTACGAAGGCCCGGGTCGCCAGACTCCGGACGAAGTCGACGTCGTGTTCGACGAGCAGGATGGCGGTACCTGACTCGCGCTGGATCTCGCGCAGCGTTGCAGCAAGCGCCTCGGTCTCGTGCCGGTCCAGGCCCGAAGACGGTTCGTCGAGCAACAGCAGGCGCGGGTTCGTCATGAGTGCCCGACCCACCTCGACGAGGCGACCGATGCCCAGACTGAGCGACTCGACGTTGCGGTCGGCGACGTCGGTCAGGCCGAGAAGGTCGAGCATGGCCTGGGCCCGCGCCAACTCGTCGGGGTGCGGGCGCCCGAAGCCGACGATGTCGAACAACAGAGAGCCGCGGCGCGTGTGGGCACGGTCGGCGACGAAAAAGTGCTCGCGGGGCGTCATCCCCGTGAATAGCTCGATGCGCTGGAACGTGCGGCCGATGCCGAGGCGCGCGCGCCGATGTGTCGGTACTCGGGACAGATCGGCGCCCGCGAACGTCACCGATCCCCCGTCGGTCTTCGACATCCCGAGCAGGCAGTTGAAGAAGGTCGTCTTGCCCGCGCCGTTCGGCCCGATGAGCCCGACGATTTCGCCGTCTTCCACGTCGAGACTCACCGCGTCGAGCGCGGTGATGCCGGAGAACTTCTTGGTGACGCGGTCAGCTTGGAGCAGGCTCATGGCCCACCTCCCCGCTGACGGGCGCACCCTCGTCGGGCGGCGACGGCTGCTTGCGACGGTCCATCCGGCGTTGGATCGCGGCGAGCGACGTGCGCTTGTTGAACTCGAGGATTCCCTCGGGATGGCGCGCGTACGTCAGCGCGCCGAGGCCGAAGAGCACCGTCGCGACACCGCCCGTGATCGGCTTCACGTCGACCCAGGGCTGCACGTGATTGATCGCCCACGGGATCCAGACTCTCAGCGCGAAGCGCTGGAAGAAGACGAAACCGATAGCCGCTTGGATCGCGCCCTCGACCGTGCGAGCGCCGAGCGTGACGACGACGACCACCCAGATGAGCCCGAGTTCGACCTTGAAGTTGCCGACGAAGTTGGCACGTTCCTGGTACATGGCGAAGAACCCACCACCGAGTCCCGCAATTCCCGCTGACAGGGCGAACACGACAATGCGCGAACGCGCCGAACTGATACCGATCGACGAGGCCGCCGTCGAACTCCCACGGATGGCGTCGAGATAGCGACCTGTCGTTCCGCCCCGAACGAAGATCACCGCCGTCCCGACGAGTGCGAGCATCACGATGCACAGCACGAGAAACGCCTTCTCGTTCGCGAAGTCGATCGATCCGATCGTCGGACGCGGCGTGGCGTGGGGTTGGATGCCGTCGCCACCCGCGACCCACGTGTACTTCAACATCACGCTGTCGAAGAAGAGCCCGAATGCCAACGTCGCGAGCGAGAGGAAGATCCCGGCCAAGCGCAGCGCCGGCACCGCCAGCAGCGCACCGACGGCCGCCGCGATCCCGGCTGCGAGAAACGCCGCGAAGAGCACACCGATACCCGCATCGGTTGCAAGCTGCGCGGTAGCGAGCGCGCCGATTCCCGCGAACGTGGCCTGCGACAGCGAGATGAGGCCACCCATTCCGGTGATCACGGTGATCGACAGGAAAATGATCGAGTAGATGACAGCTTCTTGCGCGGGTGGGAACCAGATCTGCTCGTCCGCGTGGAAGAACAGCCAGTAGAAGAGTCCGAAGACGAAGATCACGCCGAAACTGCGGGTCGCCCACGTCAGTGAGTCCGTGCGCTCGACGGAGACCAGTGGAGGCGGGGGTGGGTCGACCCCCGCGAGTGGATCGGCGACGTCGCGCGTACCACCCCGCGCGTTCATCACGATGAGTACGACAAAGAGCGCGACGAACGGCAACGACGGACCGAGGCTGGCCTTGAAGACGCTTCCGTCGGGAAGCAGCGTCGCGAGCACCTGCGACAGGATCCCGAGGAGGAGTCCGCCGATGAACGCAAGGGGGATGCTGGACAGGCCCGCGAACACCGCCGCCGCGATCGCGGCGACGACCAGGTTCCGGTAGTACAGGTCGTTGAGCTGCGGGAGCACCGGCGAAATCAGCACACCGGCCAGGCCCGCCAGCACGCTCGACATGACCGCCGCGATCATGCTGACGCGGTCGGCGTCGACGCCGGCCAACTCGGTCATGCGGCTGCTCTCGACGACCGCCCGCATGCGCAGCCCGAGCGAGCTGAACCGGAACATCGCCATCAGCGCGAGGACGACCGAGATCGTGATGACGATCGTCGCAATGTCGTCTCGGTTCAGGAACACGTTCCCGAACGGGTTGTAGGCAGTCGCGCCGTCGGGCACGACGCCCGGCGGCTGATACGACGTATTGACTTCGAAGAAGAGCTTCGTGATCTCCGGTATCGCCACGAGCAGACCGAGGGTCGTCACGAGTCGGGCCACTGCCGGCGCCGATCGCAGATGCCGGAACAGCAGGCGGTCGAGCAGGAGGCCGAGCAGCGGTGCCGCGATCAATACCGCGATGGTGAACGCCACCGGGATCGGTAGCTCGTGCACCTTGCGCATCTCGTAGTAGACGGCCGCCGAGACGAACGCCTGCGCGCCGTACGCAAGGTTGAAGATGCCTGACGTCTTGTATGTGAGCACGAGACCGACCGCCAGCAGCGAATAAATACTGCCGAAGGTCATCCCGCGGAAGATCTCGTCCACGCGTCGTTCGCCGGTCTTCTCGTCGCGCCGTCAGGCGTGCGCGTCGTGGATAGGGATTACTCGGGCTCCTCTGTCGTATCCGTTTCGCTCGTATCCTGGTCGCGCATGTTCTTGTTCGACGCCCCCTCCTCGGCACCGGGCTCGAACGAGAAGTTTCCGAGGTAGTTCAGTTCCTCGGCGTTGTTCTCCCAGCATGAGAAGGGCTTCCCGGGCTCGTTGAACACGGGAACAAACTTCCCGTCGACCACCTCGACGATGCTCGCGCACTCGTAGTCGCTGTCGACTTCGGCGTTGCCGACCGGGTCGTTGTGTTGCTTGGTCCAGTCGAGCGGAACGGTCATGCCGTTGACGTCGAGGTCGGTCTGGGTGTTCAACGCGTCGATGACGGACTGCTGCGTGAACTCCGGCCCGGCCAGCTTCAGTCCTTCGACGAACTGGTAGGCGAGGATCCAGCCCATGGCTGCGATTTCGATCGGCTCCTTGCCGGTTTCCTCCATCCAGTGGAGGAAGGTCTCGACTTCGGCCGGCAGCGGGTCGTTTTCGTACGGAACGAACTGCACACTGACGTACGAACCGTTGAGGAGGTCGGCGTTGGCGGCCACGAGTTCCGCGTCGTAGCCATTCGGCAAGGTCTGCACCGCGTCGAGACCCTGCTCCTTCATTTCGCGGGCGAGCACGATGACCTCGTTGATGTCCATGCACGTGGTGACGAGGTCGACACCCTTTGCCTTCATCTCCGCCACCTGCGCACTGAGGTCGGGCTGCGCGAACTCGAGCGTGTCGTCGAAGAAGACGACCTCGGCGGTCGGGTACTGCTCGAAGGCATCGCGGTTGCCGGCGGCACACAGCTTCGACTCGTTGGCCACGCCGTAGGCGAGAACCCCGACCTGCTCCGCGCCGATTTCCTGAGCGATCCACGGCAGCGGTTGGCCGGTGCACCCGAAGCAAATGGCTCCGATATTGCCGAAGATGTTCTGGTGGCCGGCCATCTCCGGCCGGATGTTCCAGATGAAGGTCGGCTGACCCGCTTCGTCGAGCGCGTCCGCGCCCGTGAAGCCGAGCGACGCGAGGAACGTCGCGAACGCGTTGTCGTCGGCCAGGCTCGCCTGCACCTCCTGTAGGTTCTGGAGGCCGACGATGTCGTCGCGCTCAGCCGAGACGACGAGGTTGCGCCCGTAGATACCGCCTTCGGAGTTGACCATCTCGAAGTAGGCGCGGATGCCGTCGGCCACTTGTGCGTACTTGCCGTTCAACGGGTTGGTCTTCGACGCAATCACGGCGACCTGGATCTCGGTGTCGCTGACACCGGGCTGCGTCGACGAAATGTTCGTGTCGAGATCTTCGTCGCTCGCGGTCGTGACCGGAGTGTCCGACGGGTCGGTCGGCGACGACGTGTCGAAATCGTCGTCACCTGAGTTGCCACACGCAGCCAACACAAGTACCGCTACCGCGCACATTGCCACGAGACGAACGCGCATCCAACCCCCCGCAACCAGGCCGGAGTCCGGCAGTTTCCCAACGCTAATGTCAGGTTTCGCGAGCGAACAATAGCGAGGTCGGCCCGGCGGTGGGTATCGCCCGAGCCCGTGAGAGGATCGGTCGATGGCATACACGCTCGTCACCTTCCATGCCCACCCCGACGACGAGGCGATCGCGACCGCCGGCACGATGATGCGCGCCAAAGCCGACGGCCACCGGGTCGTGCTGGTCCTGGCGACGCGGGGCGAACTGGGAGAACACGCTCCCGAGGCGCTGGCACCCGACGAACAGATCGGGCAGCGACGTGTCGCGGAAACGCTGGCCGCAGCCGAGATCATCGGCGTCGACCGCGTCGAGTTCCTGGGGTACCACGACTCCGGTATGGCGGGTGAACCTTCCAATGACGCGCCCGGCGCGTTCGCCGCGACACCGGTCGAGGAGGCGGCGAACAAGCTCGCCGACCTGCTGCGCGAAGAGAACGCCGACGTGCTCACGGTCTACGACGACAACGGCGGCTACGGACACCCCGACCACGTAC
This sequence comes from Actinomycetota bacterium, assembly GCA_034408875.1. Lineage (GTDB taxonomy): Bacteria > Actinomycetota > Acidimicrobiia > IMCC26256 > PALSA-610 > JANNHK01. Next base: position 9,416 of record JAWXCJ010000376.1, on the reverse strand, counting down.
AGGTCCACCGGGTCGGCATCAGGGCCGCCGAACTCGCCGGCACGCCCGCCGTGTTCGAGAGCACGATCAACCGTGAGCACTTCTTGCGGCTCATGCGGGCCAACCCCGACATCATTGCGGGCGAGGATCCCCCGGACGAGGCGGGAGTCAGCGAACTCGGCAAGCCGGAGTCGGAGATCACGACGTTCGTCGACGTGCGCGAGTTCGCCGTGCGCAAGCGGGCCGCGATGGCCGCGCACGCATCCCAGATCGGGCCGGAGTCGTTCTTCTTGATGATGCCGTCCGAGGCGTTCCAGGAAGCCTTCGGGTGGGAGTGGTTCATTCGCCGCGGGGAGCCGACGGCGGCGCGCGGGAGCAGCGTCTTCGACTGACCCGGTCCGACTAGGTACTCGTCGCCTTCGTCAGTTCCGCCAGCGCGTCCGGTACCGCGGCCGCGAGCGCGTCGAGGTCGCCGACCAGTTCGCGACACGCGATGAACCCGAAGTCGACGTGGTCGAGGTACGACAGCACCGTGACGTTCAAGCCGCAGTCGTCGAAGATCGGGCCGAGCGGGTGCAACGCGACGAGCTGCGCACCCGCGAAGTACAGCGGGAACGGCGGCCCGGGCACATTCGAGACGATCACGTTGATGATCGGGCGCAGCCGCTCACCGATACGCATACGACCGTACGCGCGCATCGCACGCGAGAAGAGCACGGGTGCCGCGACCGACGCCCACTCTTCGAGTGTCGTGCCGCCAACCTCTTGGGCCACACCTTTGGCGCCGACGGTGGAACGCCGGACTGCCTGCACGCGCTCCAGCGGGTCCGACAGCTCGACCGGAAGTCCGGCGAACATCGCCGACACCCGGTTGCCCATGCCGCCTTCGCCGACGCTTCGCGTATTCGTCGGAATCGCGGCAACGAGCGACTTGTCGGGAAGCTCGTCGCGGTGCATGAGATATGAGCGCAGCGCGCCCGCAGTAACCGCGAGCACGACGTCGTTGACGGTCACACCGAGCGCGTTCTTCACGGCCTTGACGTCGGCCAGCGGGACCGACGAGAACGCGACCTTGCGGTGCGGTGTGATCGTGCGGTTCATCGAGAGTCGCGGCGCGGTGAGTGGCAGAGCCACGTCGAGCGACTCGTCGCGCGTGCGTTGCACCGCGCGCGCCAAACCCCGGGTGAGGTTGTTGGCGGCCTTGACGAACTGCACGGGTCGCTGCACGAACGACAGACCCGTGCGCGCGAGCATCTCGAGCTCACCGGGAACCCGTTCGGGCTGCCACTCGGGCGCCGGACTGTCGAGCGGTTCGATGGGCGCGTCGGGAGTGAGGTCGAACAGCGAGGAGAGGATCTCGACACCGGCCGCGCCGTCGATCAGCGCGTGGTGGATCTTCGAGACGAGCGCGACGTAGCCGTTCTCGAGTCCTTCGACCATCCAGATCTGCCAGAGCGGCCGGGCCCGGTCGATGGGGCGGCTCGCGACATCGGCGACGAACGCGGCCAACTCGTCGGAACCCCCGGGCGACGGCAACGCGGCGCGGCGCAGGTGGAAGTCGAGGTCGAAGTCGGGGTCCTCGATCCACACGGGCGCGTGCAGGCCGAGCGGCACCTCGACCAGCCGCCGCCGGAACGGCGGCACGAGGTGGATCCGCGCCTCGAACAGCTCACGCACCCGGTCGTAGTCGAGACGGGCCGGCGCGGTCGCCGGGTCGACGACGATGACGCCCAGCACGTGCATATGCGCCGAAGGCGTTTCGAGCGCCAGGAACGCGGCATCGAGTCCCGAGAGCCGCTGCATGTGACCTCCTCGGGGCCGAAAAAGGCGTCCGCATGGTACCCCCCGGGCGCGTGTGATTCCCAAGGGGACAGGTAGCGTTGTTGTTACATGACTGTGTCGTGGGTGTTCCTGGCCGTAGCCGTGTGGGGAGCGTTGTTGACGCTCATCTCGTACCGCCCGCCCCGGCGCCCCGGATGGCTGATGGGAGCGTCGTTCTTCGCGGCGTGGATCACGACCGAGCTCGCCGTCCTGCACCTTTTGTGGCAAGCGGCGGTGGTCGCCGTGTTCATCTGGGCAGGCGCGCTGCAAGCGGGGCCGGGTTGGGTGGCACTTGCGATCACCGCGGTGTCGTGGAGCGCGTTGGTCGCGAGTGCGATTGCCGCCCGGCGGACGGCGCAGGTCTTCGCGGCCGGCATCGGTGACGCGCTCGGCGCCGATTGGGCCGCGACCCTCGACCCCACGTGGGCGCCCGCGCCGTACCGACTCGAATGGCGCCGCGTCGTGCTCCCGTTCCGGTTCCGGCGCAAAGGTGTGACCCGAATCAAGAACCTGCAGTACGTCGACGACGGTAAGCGCCGCCATCGCCTCGACGTGTACCGCCGCACCGACGCCCGGCCCGCGGCACCGGTCCTGCTGCAGATCCATGGTGGCGCGTGGATGATCGGCAACAAGGACCAACAGGGAATGCCGCTGATGTACCACCTGGCCGCGCGCGGCTGGGTGTGCGTCGCGATCAACTACCGCTTGTCACCGCGCGGCACGTGGCCGGACCATCTCGTCGACTGCAAGCAGGCACTCGCGTGGGTGCGCGAGAACATCGCGCAATACGGAGGTGACCCCGACTACGTCGTCGTCACCGGCGGATCGGCCGGAGGACATCTCACGGCGATGATGGGCCTGACCGCGAACGACCCGCAATGGCAGCCCGGTTTCGAACACGTCGACACGACCGTGCGCGCGATCGTCCCGTTCTACGGCGTGTACGACTGGACAAATCGCTTCGGTTACCGCACCCGGTCGTCGGACCTGGGGGTGATCCTCGAGCGCTACGTCGTGAAGCAGCGCCTCGAAGACGCGCGCGCCGTGTACGAGGCCGCGTCGCCGATGAACCGCATCCGGCCGGACGCGCCCCCGGCGCTTGTCGTCCACGGCACGCTCGATCGCCTTGCGCCCGTCGAGGAGGCGCGCGAGTTCGTACGAGCTCTGCGCGCAGTGAGTACCTCCCGCGTCGCATATGTCGAGCTCCCCGGCACGCACCACGCGTTCGACGTGTTCCAGTCGATCCGCACGATGCACACGGTCGCGGCCGTCGACCTCTTCCTCAGCTGGCTCCTCACGACCCATCCGCCGGGCAGTCCGGCGCACCAACCCGGCGCCACGAAGCCTGCCTAGTCGTCTCCGCCGGGCGGACGCCGCGAGCGCTTCAGCTGCCCGTGTTTGCGTTTGCTCTCGACGCGGGTCTTCTTCTTCGCCTTCGACACCTTGGTGGCGATGCGGGTCCGCTCGATGTGCAACGCGTCGGCCAGTTTCGACCGTAGGCGTTCGAGGGCCAGTTCACGGTTCTGCAGTTGGGAGCGCCGGTCCGACGCAGTTGCGGTCGCGGTCGACCCGAACCGTTCGAGGAGACGCGCCCGTTGACGAGGGCCGAGCACCTGCGAGTTCTCGATGTCGAAGCGCACTTCGGCGCGCGTCTGCGACGTGTTCGCGTGCTGGCCGCCGGGCCCGCCCGACGTGCTGAACCGCCACTCGAGCTCGTCGGGCGGAACGACACAGTTCCGCGTGACGCGTACGCCCTCGGGTGCCACAGGTGCAGGCTAACGGTCCGGCAGACTGGGGCGATGGGAATGCGAAGTCGACCGCGATGGGTCGCGATCGGACTGCTCCTCGTCGCCGGGCCGGTCGGCGCGTGCAGCGCTGACGACAGCGGCGCGCCGACCTATACCGCCGCGCCGACTGGGAACGACCCCGGCCCGAACGACACATCTGACGCGCCCCAGACGGTGCAGGGTGTCCTCCGCCTCGACCCGGCGACGGAGTGTCTCGCCCTCGAGACCGAGACCGGTCGCCTTGCGCTCGTGTTCGACGGCTACGCGCTCGCCGACGACGGTACGCGCGCACTCGTCGCCGAAGTCGACGATCGTGTCGTAGCGGTCGACGGCGACAACGTCGTACTCAGTGGGCGAACCGTGGCCGCCGAGGCGCTGAACCCGTGTGGCGATCCCTTCCGCGTCGAAAGCTTCAACAGCGTCCTCCCGAGCGGCTGACCAGCTCCGAAATTGCGCCATCTGGCGACCGTTTCGGTCGCCGAGCGGCGCAATTTCGGATCTCAGCGCGTGAGGGGCTTGTACTTGATGCGGTGGGGCTGGTCGGCGTCGGCGCCGCGGCGCTTGTGGAAATCTTTGTCGTAGTCGGAGAAGTTGCCCTCGAACCACACGACCTCGCTGTCACCTTCGAAGGCGAGCACGTGGGTGGCGATGCGGTCAAGGAACCAGCGGTCGTGGCTGATGACCACCGCGCAGCCCGGGAACGCGAGCAGCGCCTCTTCGAGCGCGCGCAGCGTGTCGACGTCGAGGTCGTTGGTCGGTTCGTCGAGCAGCAGCACGTTCGCGCCCATGAGCAACGCCTTGGCCAAGTGCAACCGGTTGCGTTCACCACCGGAGAGATCGCCGACGAGCTTCTGCTGGTCGGATCCCTTGAAGTTGAGCCCGGCGACGTACGCGCGACCGTGCACCTCGCGATCGCCGACCTTCAGATTGTCGACACCGCCCGTGATCTCTTCGTAGACGGTCTTCGAACCGTCGAGCGTGTCGCGCGACTGGTCGACGTACGCGAACTTGACCGTCGGTCCGACCCGTAGCACGCCGGCGTCGGGCTGTTCCTGGCCGACGAGCATGCGAAACAACGTGGTCTTGCCGGCGCCGTTCGGTCCGATCACGCCGACGATGCCGCCGGGCGGGAGGGAAAACGACAGATCGTCGACGAGGAGCTGGTCACCGAACGCCTTGCTCAGGTGCTCGGTCTCGACCACGTGATCGCCGAGGCGCGGACCGGGCGGGATCGAGATCTGCAGCTTTTCTTCTCGCTTCTCGGCCGACTCGGCCTCGGTCACCAACTGCTCGTACGCGGTGATGCGGGCCTGGCCCTTGGCCTGGCGGGCGCGCGGGGCGAGCCGGATCCACTCGAGTTCGCGCGCGAGTATGCGCCGGCGCGACTCGTCGACCTTCTCTTCCCGGCCGAGCCGCTCTTCCTTCTGCTCGAGCCAGCTCGAGTAGTTGCCCTCCCACGGGATACCGGCGCCGCGGTCGAGTTCGAGGATCCAGCCCGCGACGTTGTCGAGGAAGTACCGGTCGTGGGTGACCGCGACCACGGTGCCGTGGTACTCGTGCAGGTGGCGTTCGAGCCACGCCACCGACTCGGCGTCGAGGTGGTTCGTCGGCTCGTCGAGCAACAACAGGTCGGGCTTCGACAGCAACAGGCGGCACAGCGCGACGCGGCGGCGCTCACCACCCGAGAGCTTGGTGACGTCGGCGTCCGGAGCCGGCAGCCGCAGCGCGTCCATGGCGATGTCGAGTTGGCGGTCGAGATCCCAGCCGTTCACGGCGTCGATCTGGTCCTGGAGCTCCGACTGCTGGGCAAGCAACTTGTCGAAGTCGGCGTCGGGCTCGCCCATCGCGTTGCACACTTCTTCGAAGCGGTCGAGCAGGCCCTTCGTGTGGGCGACACCGTCGGTGACGTTGCCGAGGACGTCCTTGTCGGCGTCGAGGCGCGGTTCCTGGGGCAGGTGGCCGACCGTGAACCCGGGCGTGACCCGGCATTCGCCGGAATAGCCGTCGTCCTCGCCGGCGATGATGCGCAGCAGTGTCGACTTGCCCGAGCCGTTGAGGCCGAGGACGCCGATCTTGGCCGCCGGGTACATCGAGATGTTGATGCCGCGCAGGACTTCTTTGTCGGGCGGATGAACCCGACGCAGATCGCGCATGGTGAGGATGAATTGGTGCGCCATACTCCTGACACCGTACCGGCCGCCTCGGGAGTTCCTGTGACCGAGATACCAAGCTCCGACGTTTACGACATTGCCGATCGCTACGTCGACCAGATTGCCGCGCTCGACCCGATTGCCGCGACCGGCGCGGGCATCGCGGGCCACGACCACGAGCTGACCGACTACTCCCCCGCCGGCGCCGACGCGCGTGCGCAACTCGCCCGCGACACGCTCACTGCGCTCGCCGCGGCGCCATCAACAGGCGATGCCGACCGCATCGCCGCGGGCGTGATGGCGGAGCGGTTGCAGCTGGCCGTCGACCAACACGAAGCCGGCGAACGCCTCCGCGACGTTCGCGTCATCGGCAGCCCCGTGCAGTCAGTTCGACAGTGCTTCGACCTCATGGCGTACGACACGCCCGAAGACTGGGACACGGTCCGCGAGCGCATGCGGCGGGTACCCGAAGCACTCGCGGGCATCGAACTCGCGCTGCGCGAGGGAATCGGGCGAGGTGTCGTGTCGACGAAACGCCAGACCCTCGCGTGCGCCACCCAGGCCGAAGTGTGGAGTAGCGAATCGCCCTTCTTTCGCGAGCTTGCCGCACGTCATCCCGGCGACTCGCGGTTGGCCGACGCGGCCGAGGATGCGACCACCGCGTACGCGGACATCGCGTCGTTCCTCCGCGACGAGTACGCGTTGCAGGCGGAGGAGCACGACCCGGTCGGGCGCGACCGCTACGAGTTGTTCGCGCGCTACTTCAACGGCATCGACCTCGACTTCGAGGAGACGTACGACTGGGGGTGGGAGCAGCTGTACAGCATCGAGCGCGCCATGGGTGAGGTCGGCGAGCGCATCCTCCCGGGCGAGTCACTGCCCGCCGTGTTCGAGTACCTCGAGAACGACGAGCACCGTTCGGTCGAGGGCGTCGAAGCATTCCAGCGGTGGAACCAGAATCTCATCGACACGACGATCTCGGAGCTCAACGGAACGCACTTCGACATCGCCGACCGCCTGTTGCGCTGCGAAGCCATGATCGCACCACCCGGCGGCGCGGCCGCGATGTACTACACGGGCCCGAGCGAAGACTTCACCCGGCCCGGTCGCACCTGGTACCCGACGCTCGGCAAGACCCGCTTCCCACTGTGGCGCGAGGTGTCGATCTGTTACCACGAGTCGGTGCCGGGGCATCACCTCCAGGTCGGGCAGGTACGACACCTCGCCGACAAGCTGTCGCGCTACCAGCGGGCCTTCGGGTTCGTCTCGGGCCACGGCGAGGGCTGGGCGCTGTACGCCGAACGGCTCATGGCCGAACTCGGCTACCTCGACGACCCCGCGTGGGAGATGGGCATGCTCAGCGCCCAGGCGATGCGGGCGGTGCGCGTGATCGTCGACATCGGCATGCACCTGGAGCTGCCGAGCCGAGAGCACGACGGAGCCCGGTGGACTCCGGAACTCGCGTTGCCGTTCGTCATCGAACGCAGCCGGTTCCCGGAGAACTTCATGCGCAGTGAGGTCGACCGCTACCTCGGGTGGCCCGGCCAGGCCATCTCGTACAAGGTCGGCGAACGCGTGTGGCTCGAAGCCCGGGCCGACGCCGAACGCCGCCACGGCGCCGACTTCGACCTGAAGGCCTTCCACACCTACGCGCTCGACCTCGGCAGCATGGGCCTCTCCACCCTGCAAGAGGAGCTCACTCGGTTCTAAACCCGCGGAGCGCGCCCGGTAGGCGGTCAGCTGCCCGTCCCGTCGATCTGAGGCATAGCGCATCGCCTCCGCGAAAGTAGGCGGCGTCTACGCCCTGCACTCGTGCCCGGGAAGGTCGTCTCCATCGGCTACGAGGGCCGAGTGCTCTCGCGGCGCGGGCGGCGTGTGGGCGCTCGGATCGAACGGTTGCGGTACATGGTCAAAAAGCCTCGCGTAACGCGCCGGATCGGTTGAGACTTGACGATTCTTGCGACCGAAGCCTCTTCTCCTCGTCGAGCATGCCCGGAAGTACCTGCCGCGCGCGTTCCAGCACGCCAGCCGGCGCGGCGCTCAACAAGTGCTGGATCCACACCGACGACATCGCGTCCGCGCCGGACATCGAACTCCAGCCCACCGATCGGCTCCCGTCACATTGCGCGGCTCGCGTGGCAGACACTCCCCTACGCGTTCCAGCGGGCCGACATGACGATGAACGGGGCGGTCGCGATTCCTCGAACTCACCGCACGCGAGGGGCTGTGGTGGATCGCGAACGTCGGATCTCAACTGTCGGCGACCATCGGGGACACCGATGCCCGCGTCCACGCGATGCCGGCGCCGGACGGGCGCGCTGCGGGGGGACGATCCGAGCATCGGGTCGTTCGCGCCCGTGATGTGGCGCTCGCCCGACGGCTCGCCTTGGGAACGCGTCGATCTCGACGACAGCGACGCGTCGGTCGGTTCGATGCAGGCGGTCACTCATCCACCGCTCCCCTCGCTGGGCGCGATGACACCGCGGACATCGCCCGCCCGAAACCGCCCGAAGGCGGTCTCACAGTCGTCGGCGTCGTACCGCAAATGTCAGCGGCACCTCGACACTCTCCCCCGGCGCCAAGCCGGACGTTTTCATGACCACGGACAGCGTGACACGCGAGTGACGCGAGTGACACGCGGATGACACGGCATCCGGGTCATTGACGGTCAAAGGCGGTCAGCGCCGGGCAGGCGAATACGCGTTCTGACCTGGGCGGTGTCCGAGGACCAGGGAGGACGCGCGCGGGTGGTCGCGGGTTCGACTCCCGCCGCCTCCAATAACCCTCAGCTCGGCACCATGACGGCGCCGAGCTGTTCAGCGATCTGTTCGGCGAGCAGGCGCCCATTGCCGGTCAACAGATCGTCGAAGTGCGGGTCGCCGGGCTGCCACGCTCCCGGGTCGGTGGACAGCCGATCGCCGAAGAGCACGAAGACGTGGCCGGCAATCGTGAGCAGGTCTCCGAGGAGGAGCGAGTCCGATTGGGCCAGTTCGGCGACACGCGATCGCCAGAGCAGTCCGACCGGCACGACGGGTCCGATCCGCCGAGCATGCAGCACGACCGCCCACTCGCGCGTACACGCGTAGTGCGCCGCTGTCGTCGCGACCAGCTGAGCACGCGACAAGCCCACCCTCGCCAGCCCTTCGTCTGTGAGGTCGATGAGCGGCAGCGAGGCGGGAGTCGTGAGCGCGACGAGACCGCGGGGCGCGAGGTTCAGCGATTCGGAAACAATTCGCGTTCCCATCTCGTGGACGTCGTGAAAAGAAGTCTCGAGGAGAGCAACGGTCTGTGTAGTCGCGCCGTACATCATCGGCACAGGCGCTCCCTCGGTCTGCAGCGGCGAGAACCGGGCGTTGCCAAAACCGGAAGCATTGAAGAGCGCCGGCCAGCGGCTCCGAACGTACGAGGTGTGGAACGTCGCTGCCTCTGGAAGGCGTGCGAGCCTCAGCCGCCGAAGATCCACACCTCCGGGATCGGGAACCGGGCACCTTGTCGGGTCAAGGCACCCCGGCGCGGTCACGCCGCAGACGCCGACCGTTGCCGCGCGCTCTCGGCGACCAGCCCGGGATCGGTAGCGAGGACTTCCGCTGGAACCCGACCGCCGAGCCAAGCGGACGGCGTCGCGAACCACCCCCACAGCGCCCAACCGTCCTCGCCGGCTTCGCGGAGCGCTTTGATG
>JAWXCJ010000375.1:0-21152 GCA_034408875.1 Actinomycetota bacterium | reverse complement strand
GGTTGGAAGCGACCGTCATCTACGTCACGCACGACCAAACCGAAGCGATGACGATGGGCCACCGCATCGCGATCATGAGCGACGGCGTGCTGCAACAAGTTGGGCCGCCCCAAGAGGTCTACCTCCGGCCGGCCAACCGGTTCGTCGCCGAGTTCATCGGAAACCCGCCGATGAACATGATCGCCGGCGGACTGGTGGGGCGCGGCGACGACGTCGTTGTCGGTGTCCGACCGGAACACCTGCACTTCGGCGGCCAGGAGCTCGTGTCGGGTCTCGTGATTGCGGTCGAGTCGCTTGGTCACGAGCGCCACATCGGCTGCCGGTTGTCCGACGGCAGCATCGTGATCGTGCGCCAGGCCACCGACGACGATCAGCCCGCGGTCGACGCGACCGTTGCGCTGAGCGCGACCACCGCCGATCTTCACACCTTCGCCGTCGCGACGGGGGAACGGGTCGACTCGTGAGCCGGCGCGTGCGGGAAGCGCTGCTCGGCTACGCGCTGGTGTTGCCCGCGCTCCTGGTGTTCGGAACGTTCATCTTCTACCCGTTCGTGCGCACGGCGTGGCTCGGGTTGTTCGAGCAGCCGCTGTTCGGCGGCGACTCCACCTGGGTCGGCCTCGATCAGTACCTCGACGAGTGGAGGTCGGACGACTTCCGCAACAGCCTCTTCGTCACGGTCAAGTTCGCAGTCTTCACCGTACCCGTCGGCATCTCCCTGGGAGTGCTGCTCGCGGTCGTAGGGCATCAACGCCTGCGAGGCATTGGGGTCTACCGCACGATCTTCTCGTCGACAGTTGCGACCTCCATCGCGGTGGCATCGGTGTTGTTCTTCACGCTGTTCAACCAACAGCTCGGCGTGCTCACGAAGCTGTTGAACCGCGAGGGTGAGACCCCCGTACTCGACGACCCTCGGCTGGCGTTCATCGCGGTGTGCGGCGTCACGATCTGGCAGAACCTCGGCCTCTCGTTCATTGTCATCTCGGCCGGGCTCCAGGCCGTGCCCGACGAGCTACTCGAAGCGGCACGTGTCGACGGGGCCGGTGCGTTCCGCCGGTTCTTCCGGGTGACGATGCCGCTGCTTTCACCGACCCTCCTGTTCGCCGTCGTCGTCGGGTCGATCCTGGCGTTCCAGGCGTTCGCCCAGGTCGACCTCTTGACCGAAGGCGGACCCGGCGACCGCACGAACGTGCTCACGTACGCGATCAAGACCACCGCGCTCGGCAACCCGCCCGACCAAGGTGCCGCGGCCGCGTACGCGATGGCGTTGTTCGCGATCACGCTCCTGCTGACAGTCGTGCAGCTGCGGTTCCTCGAACGGCGGGTGACGTATGAGCGGTAGGAGGTGGTACCGCACCGCGGGGCGCTACGCGACGCTCACCGTGCTGGCGCTGATGTTCGTGTTCCCGTTGTACATGATGGTCGTCAACTCGCTTCTTCCGCCCGAGCAGCTCCTGAAGAAGGCGAACTTCTGGGTCTCACCCGGCGATGCGCTGTGGGGCGGGTACTCGACCGCGTGGAACGACGGCCACATCGGCGAATACTTGGGGAACAGCGTCGTCGTCACAACGTTGATCGTCGCCGGCCAGGTCGTCACCGCGGTACTCGCGGCGTACGCGTTTGCGTTCCTCGACTTCCCACTCAAGCGCACGCTTTTCGTCGTGTTTCTCACGACGATGATGATCCCCTTCGAGGTCGTGTTCTTCGTCAACCTCGACACCATCACCGATTTCGGCGACCTTCCCCTGGTCGGCGACTACGTCGGTTTCGACACCTACGGCGGCCTCGCCTTGCCCTTCCTCGCGACCGGCTTCGGTGCGTTCCTCGTGCGCCAGGCGTTCCTGTCGTTGCCCCGTGACCTGCGCGACGCCGCCGCGCTCGACGGGTACGGCCATTTCCGGTTCCTCACCCGGGTCGCCATTCCCCTCGCCCGGCCGTCGATCGCGGCACTGGGTCTGTTCGCCTTCTTCGGGGCGTGGAACCAGTACCTGTGGCCCCTCGTGGCCTCGACCGAAGACCACCGAACGGTGCAGGTCGGCCTCGGCTTCGTCAGCGAGGGGAGCGTCGACCAGGTGAACGTTGCCTTCGCGGCGCTCGTCCTCGCGTCCATTCCACTGTTCGTATTGCTTATCGTGTTCCAGAAGCAGCTCGTGCGCGGCCTCACGGCCGGCGCCGTCAAGGGTTAGAAGGGCAACACCATGCGACCTATGCGATGGCTCCCCCTCGTGCTCGCGGTGGCGCTTGTCGCCGGCGGCTGCGGTGGCGGCGATGACGACGACGACACATCCACCGACGACACATCCACCGACGACACATCCACCGACGACACATCCACCGACGGCACCGCCGCGTCCGGCGACGACGACGCGGCCGAAGTCGATCCGTCGTTGTGCCCGGTCGACGCGCTCACCGACGCCGACAAGCCGGTCGAGATCGAGTATTGGCACGCCATGACGCGAGCCAACGAAGAAGAACTCATCCGACTCACCGACGAGTTCAACGCGTCGCAGTCCGACGTGCGCGTCACCCTCTCGGCGTCGCCCAGCTACCCCGAGAACCTGACGCGCTACACCGCGGGGCTCAGCACCGACGAGTTGCCCGACCTGTACCAGGGCGAGGAAACCAACCTGCAACTGCTCATCGACTCGCAGTCGATCGTGCCCGCGGCGGCGTGCATCGCGGCCGCCGACTACGACACGAGCGGCATCATCGAAGGCGTGCTGACGCGATACACCGTCGAAGGCATTCAGTACGCGATGCCGTTCAACGTCTCGAACCCGATCCTCTACTACAACAAGACGGCCTTCACCGCGGCCGGCCTCGACCCCGAAGCGCCTCCCACGACGCTCGAAGAAGTGCGCGAGACCTCGCAAGCGATCGTCGACAGCGGCGTGGCGACGCACGGGATTTCGTTCAAGACCGACGCCTGGTTCACGGAACAGTGGATGGCCAAGGCCGGTGAGGAATACGTGAACAACGGGAACGGGCGCGACGCGCGCGCGACCGCGGTGGCGTTCGACAACGAGACCGGTCTCGCGCTCTACACGTGGCTTTCCGACATGGAAAAGGATGGCCTGCTCGTATCCACCGGCACGGGCGACCTCGAGCACTACGTCGCGATTCCCAACAACGAGTCGGCGATGACTATCGACTCGTCGGCCGCGCTCGGCACCATCTTCCAGTTGTTCGACCAAGGGCAGTACGCCAACGTCGATCTCGGTGCAGCGCCGATGCCCGGCCCCGCGAGCGCCGACGGGGGTGTGCTCGTGGGTGGGGCATCGAACTACGTCGTGAACCGGTCGAGCGACGCCGAGCAGGCCGCCGCGTGGAAGTTCGCGGAGTTCCTCGCCGACGAGCAGACGCAGTCGGAGTGGGCTGCCGCGACGGGCTACATCCCGATTCGTGAAGCGTCGACCACGATCTCGCCGCTCGTCGAACGCTGGGTCGAGCAACCCGAGTTGAAGGTCGCGTACGACCAGCTCCTCGCGGGCGCCGACAACCTCGCGACTGCCGGACCGGTGCTCGGGCCGGCCGGTGCGCGCGGCGAAGGCATGCGCGGCGCGGTCATCGACGCCATCGCGGCAATGTTCGCCGAGGGTTTGCCCCCCGAGGACGCGCTCGCCCAAGCGACCGAGGGTTCGAACGAAGCGATCGAGGACTACAACGACCGCGTCGGCTAGCGGGTGACGATGACGCAGCAGGCGTTGGCGCCGCGGCCGACGGTGTGGGCGAGGCCGACGCGCGCGTTCTCGACCTGACGGGGGCCCGCTTCGCCGCGGAGCTGGTGCACGAGTTCGACGACCTGGCCGAGGCCTGATGCGCCGAGGGGTTCGCCCTTGGAGAGCAGGCCGCCGCTCGGGTTGATCGTGTCGCCCCGTTCGACGAGAACCTTCGCCTGGTCGCCGGGCGCGCACAGCCGCAACTCCTGGTACGCGAGCAGTTCACGGGCGGCGTCGGTGTCCTGGCACTCGACCACGTCGACATCGTCGGGGCCGATGCCGGCTTCTGCGTAGGCGTCGTCGACCGCGAGTGTCGACGGGGGAGTGATGTCGGCATCGTCGATGCCCGCGAGTGGCGTCGCTTCGCCCAGCACGCTGCCGGGCAGGTGGGAACGTAACCGGGCCGATGCGAGCGTCACGCCCGATCCCGAGCCCCGGCGCAGCACAACCGCGGCCGCGCCCTCGTTGGGCGAGCACAGCATCCAGAGGTGCAACGGTTCGCTCACGACGCGCGACGCGAGCACCTCGTCGACGGTCACTTCCTTGCGAAACATAGCGTTCGGGTTGTGCACGCCGTGGCGCCGGTTCTTCACGACGACGTGTGCCAGGTGGTCCTTGGTGAGCCCCGCTTCGCGCAGCAGCCGCTGGGCGCGCAACGCGAAGTACGCGGGCGTCGCGGCCAAGCCGCCTTCTTCGCGCCACGGTTCGAAGAACGACGACCGGATGATGCCCTTCGGCATTTTCTCGACGCCGAACACGAGCGCGCACTCGTACTGACCGGCGCGGATCGCCCCCGCCGCGAGTTGCAACGCGGCGCCGCCGCTGGCGCACCCGGCTTCGACGTCGACGATCGGTACGCCGGTCTTCGCGATCGCGCCCAGCACCTTGTGCCCCGACGCGACGCCGCCGTACGCGGTGCCGCAGAACGCGGCCTGGAACGGCGGGTCGCCCGCTTCGGCGAGCGCGCAGCGCACCGCGTGCACCCCCATGTCGGTGTTGGTCACGCCCTCGAAGCGTCCAAACGGGTGGATGCCGACGCCCGCGATTTCTACGTTCATGCGGCTCCGGCCTCCGGCGCTCGACCACCCGTGTGGCGCTGAGACACGGACCGCGCCTGCGGACCTCTCGCCTCTACCGAAACGCCCACGTCACCACCTCACCCGGGAGCGAATCAGCGACGAGGGTCATCGGCTGACCGAACTCGAGGCGGCCCGGGTCTGACTCGACCAACCGGGTGACGATGCGCAGCCGTTCCCGGGTCAACTCGACGACACCGAACCCGTACGGCACCGGGCCTTCGTAGCCGGGTGGTGCCGCGGTGACCGCAGTCCACGCCCACAACGCGCCCGCGCGCGAAAGCGTCACTCGTTCGATGTCGGTCGCGCCCGAATACGGACACGTGTCGAGGAGCGGGAAGTGGTAGTGGCCGCTGCCGGGGGAGTACCCGCCAACGAGGTCGATCGTCCCGTCGTCGTTCAGGTCGAACAGCCCGTCGTGGATCGCCTTCACACGACGCCCTTCTCGGCGAGTGCGTCGAGATCGTCGGCGGTGACGCCGATCTCCGACAGCACCTCGCGCGTATGTGCACCCAAACGGGGCGCGCCCGCGGGCGCGGCCGGCGTCTCGCCGGCTCGGCGCGGGAACGGTGCCTGCTGGCGGATCGGGCCGATGACCGGATCATCGACCGACACGAGGTCGCCGCGTTCGGCCATGTGCGGGTCGGCGAAGATGTCGGCCGCGGTGTACGCGGTCGCGACGGGCACGTCGTGGGCGACGCAGCGCTGCTCGATGTCGGGCGCATCGAGGGTCACCGTCCACTCGGCCACGATGCCGTTGATGAGATCGCCGTGCGCGGCCCGGTCGATCAGCTTGGTGAAGCGCGGGTCGTCGAGCAGGTCGGTCCGGTCCATCGCCTTGGACAGGCGGGCGAAGTTCGCGTCGGAACCGGCGACGATGCACACGTACTTGCCGTCGCGAGTCGGGTAGTTGTCGAGTGGCGCCGAGTTCGCCAGCCGATTGCCCTCGCGGCTGCGCACGATGCCGAGCCGGTCATAGGCGGGGAGCGTCCATTCGAGGATGCGCAGCACCGCGCCGTACAGGGCGGCGTCGATGACAGCACCGGAACCGCCACGCGCGTCGCGCGCGTACAACGCGCACGCCGCGGCCTGGGCGGCGAACACGCCGGTGAGGTAGTCGGAGATGGTGACGCCGACGCGCACGGGCGGGCGGTCCGGGTAGCCGGTGAGATGGAGAAGGCCTCCGTAGCCGATGCCGACGCGGTCGAGACCCGGACGCGGCGCGTAGGGGCCGTGCTGGCCGAACATCGAGATGCGCACGGTGACGAGGCGCTCGTCGAGGTCGGGGGGCGCGATGTGCCACTGCTCGAGCGTGCCCGGCCGGAAGTTCTCGACGACGACGTCGGTGGTCGCCGCGAGCCGGCGGAACAGATCCTGCCCCTCGGGCGTGCGCAGGTCGAGCGTGACACTCTTGCGGCCCCGCCCTTCGACCGCCCAGAACAGTGAATACGGACCCTCGTCGCTGTCGACGAACGGTCCGATCTCACGCATGAAGTCGCCGCCGCGGGGTTGTTCGACCTTGATGACCTCGGCGCCCTGCTCGCCGAGCAGCCCCGCGCAGAACGGCGCCGCGATACGGGTACCGAGGTCGATGACGCGCACGCCCGCGAGCGGCCCGCTCACGGCTTCGTCGGTCCCGCTTGCTCCTTCTTCACCGCGTCCATTCCGCCCCGCTTGCGCGCCTCGACCTTGTCGAGCGCCGTCGGCGTGTTCGAGACGAACTGGTGGAGCATGAAGTGGTATCGCCACGACTCGCGCTGGCCCATGAGGTCGACCATGTGGTTGATCGAGTCCTTGACGGCCTGCGCGGTGAGCGGCGGGACGAGCGCGACCTTGTCGGCCATCGCCCGGGCTTCGGACGCGAGGTCGGCACGGGGGACGACGCGGTTGACGAGGCCGTAGCGCTCGGCTTCGGTCGCGGTGAACGTCTCCGCGCAGAGCAGGAACTCCTTGGCCTTGCGTGGCCCCAGTTCCCACGGCTCGATCAACAGTTCGACACCGACACCCGACATGCGCAGCACCGGGTTGGAGAACTGCGCGTCGTCGGCGGCGACGATGAGGTCGCACATCGTCGCGAGCATGAGTCCCGCGGCGGAGCACGCACCCTGCACCGCCGCAACGGTCGGCTTGCGGAAGTCGCGGATGCGCACGAGCTTGTCGAAGTACATGACCTGCTCGTGCTGGAGCTTGCCTTCGGGCGTGTCGCGCATCGCGGCCCAGTACTCCTCGCCCGCGAGGAGTTCCTTCAGGTCGTGGCCGGCCGAGAAGTGCTTGCCCTCGGCAGCCAGGACGACAACGCGTATCTCGTCGTCGGCCTCGGCGGTGTCGAATGCAGCGTCGAGCGCGTCGATCAGCTCCGCGTTCTGGGCGTTGGCCGCCTCGGGCCGGTTCAGCGTGACGGTCGCGACCGGGCCGTCGACCTCGTAACGGATCGTCGTCATGTCCGAATGATGCTAATGCCACTCAGTTGGCGCTTATCGTTTGCCGACAACCAACCAATGGCTCGCCTACCCGAACCCCCACCCCACGAAGTGGGGCCTGCCGCCACCGCGGTAGGGACGCTCCTGGCGCCCGTCGTCGCGTGCCTGCGCGGCGACGACCACGGGTTCGAGATTCTGGTCGGCGGTACCTGCGACGACGGCGACATCGCCGCGATCGTGCGCAGCGCCCCGGCCGTCGCACGCGTCTACCTCCGCCTCGCGCCGCCACCCCACGGCGCCGACCGCATCGTCACCGGCTTCGCCGACGCCGCCTACGACCGGTTCGGAAACTCGGAGATCGTGACGCTCGGCGCGGAGTGCATCGAGGTCGCACGCGTCGACGCACCACTGGCCGACATCGCCGAAGCGGTGTTCGTCAACACTGCGCTCACGCACGGCGAACGGTGCGCGCTCGAAGGCGCCATCGCGTCGTGCTGGTGGTGCGCGCAGGTCAGCGCCCTGCTGCGCGGCGTCGACCCGATCGAAGAAGCGGCTGCGATCTGCCGCTACGTCGCCCGAGTCGCGTAACCCAACGGTGGTGGGTCAGTCGGTTACTCGACGACCAGCGTGCCCGTCATGTTCGTGTGGATCTCGCAGTGGAACGCGTACTCGCCCGGTTCCGCCGGTGCTGTCACCGTGACGTCGGTTTCCGCCGAGAGTTCCTCGTTGAACGCGTCGTCGTCGGCCGTGAACGTGTGGGTCGCGGGGTCGACGTTGGTGACGGTGAATTCGGTACCCGCGGCGACGGGAGCACCGACTTCGAACGCGAAGCCCTCAGCGGTGACCGCAGCATCGCCGCCGGCCGCGTCGTCATCGTCGTCGTCGTCGCCACCGCAGCCGGCGAACCCGAGTCCGAGCGCGCCGACCATTCCAAGGATGAGCCATTTGTTCCGCATGTTTTGCATCATTGCCTCTCTACGCACCCCGGTGGGGGATCGGTTCACGGCTTTCACTCAGAGTTTGGGTTCTCGCGGCAATCCGAGGGTTCGTTCGCCGATGACATTCCGCTGGATCTCGTTCGTCCCCGCCCAGATCGAACTGGCCTGGTAGTAGAGCCACGAGCGCTGCCAGGCCCCGTCTCCGGGTGTGCCCTCGGCCCCCCGCCACAACGGCGCCGACTCGCCGACGACCGCCATGGCCGTGTCGTGCAGGCGCTTGCTCATCTCGCTCCACCACAGCTTGTTGATGCTGCCGACCGGCCCGGGTTCCTCGCCCTTGGCCGTACGTGAGATCGACCGCCAGTTGTGGAGCTGGAAGATGCGGACCTCGACGAACGCCTCCGCGACCTTGGGCGCGAGCCGCGGGTCGTCGAGCGCGCCGCGTTCGAGGGCCAGGCGCCACAACTCGTCGACGAGTTGCGAGTGGATCACGAGTTGGCGGGGATTGACGCCGCGTTCGTGCGTGAGCGTCGAGTTTGCGATGCGCCAGCCCTCGTCGACCGGCCCGACCCGTTGTTCGTCGGGGACGAACACGTCGGTGAAGAACACCTCGTTGAACTCGGCCTCGTCGGTGATCTGGCGTAGCGGCCGCACCTCCACGCCGGGTGCGTGCATGTCGACGACGAGTCCGGAGATGCCCTTGTTCGCGGGGACGTTCGGGTTGGTGCGGGCGAGGCACCACCCCCAGTCGGCGAACTGCGCGTAGCTCGTCCACACCTTCTGCCCGTTGAGGACGTAGCCACCGTCGATCGCTTCCGCGCGCGTGCGTAACGACGACAGGTCGCTGCCGGCTTCGGGCTCGCTGAACAGCTGGCACCACAACTCGGACGCGTCGAGGATCTTCGGGAGCCAGCGCGTCTTCTGGGCGTCGGTGCCGTGCGCGAGCAGGGTCGGGCCGACGAGGTTCACACCGATGCGCCCGACCAGCTCGGGTGCGCGTGCGCGAGCTAGTTCCTCGGTGACGATGTAGTGCTCGACCGGTCCGCCACCGCGCCCGCCGTACTCCTGGGGCCAAGCCACCCCGACCCATCGGCCCGCCGCGAGCTTCGCCTGCCACTCCCGCCCGAACGCCACTTCCTCGGCGAGGTCGTCGAACCGGGGCGGCAGCCCTTTGCCGTACTCCCAAGGCAAGTGTTCCCGTAACCAGGCGCGCACCTCGGCGCGCAGCCGCGCCTCGTCGCCGGTCGCCCCCAGGTCCATGCCCCCGGAGGCTAACGAATCCCCGTGCGTCGCTAGGGGGTGAGAATTCCCCCCTAGCGACGCACGGGTTATTGGGACTGGATGGCCGCTTCTGCTTCGGATTCGGGGTCTTGGAACTCGGGCCCGTCGATGACGACTTCGACGCGGTGCAACGTGCCGGTGAAGGGGAACGGGCCGACGTAGTCGTCGCACACCGCGAGGTTGCCGCCGCGCCCGCACCAGAGCCCGACGCCCATGATCGAGAACCGGGTTGGTGTGAAGCGGCGGATCTCTCCGG
Organism: Actinomycetota bacterium; assembly: GCA_034408875.1. Classification (GTDB taxonomy): domain Bacteria; phylum Actinomycetota; class Acidimicrobiia; order IMCC26256; family PALSA-610; genus JANNHK01. Next base: position 11,465 of record JAWXCJ010000375.1, on the reverse strand, counting down.
TCGCGACGACGGACTCGTCGACGAGCAGTTCGGCGATGCCGCGGTGGTCGGCGGTTTTCGTGAAGCGGAAACCGAGCGTGTGCGGACCGGGTGTGAGCGGCTCGGCCACTTCCGCGCGGTACTCGCGGTACGACACGAGATTGTGCACGTACGTCAACCGGCCGTCGCGCACGAAGAACGACCACCCGCCCATGCGCGATCCCTGCGAGAGCAGCACGCCGTCGGCCCCGCCGGCAGGAATGTCGACGTACGCCGTGATCGTGTGGTTGCGATTGCGCACGTTGACCGCCGCTTCCTCCGACACCATTCCGGTGCGCGGCCAGTACACGTAACGGTCGCGCTCCGGCGCGATCTGCGGGCGCTGGAACACGAACTCCGCGAACGCGCGGTTGTCGATCGGGAGGACGTTGTAGCGCTCCGCCTCCTGCCACCAACGTTCGACCATCGCGCCGAGCCGCTCGGGTTCGGCGGCCGCGAGGTCGTGTGTCTCCGAACGGTCGCCGTCGACGTGGTACAGCTCCCACTCGGCGACGTCGAGGCCGGGGTCGGGGGCCTGGATGGGGTGGTAGACGACCGCCTTCCACCCGTCTTCGTACAGCGCGCGGCAGCCGAGCATCTCGTAGTACTGCACGCGATGACGACTCGCCGCGGCGGGCACGGCGAACGTGTGGGCGAAGCTGACGCCTTCGACCTTGGCGTCACCCTCGAGTCCGAGCGCGTCGAGAATCGTGGGCACGATGTCGATGGCGTGCACGTACTGGTCGCGCACCTCGCCCCGCGCGGCGATCCCCGCCGGCCAGTGCACGATGAGCGGGTCGGCGACGCCGCCCTCGTGGACTTCGCGCTTCCACCGGCGAAACGGCGTGTTCCCCGCGACCGTCCACCCGAAGGGATAGTTGTTGTGCCAGCGCGGGCCGCCGATCTCGTCGAGGACGGGCAGTGCTTCCTCGACAGTGCGCGGCGCGCCGTTCCACGCCCGCGCGTCGTTCAACGAACCGGTGACGCTGCCCTCGCTGCTCGCGCCGTTGTCGGAGACGAGCACGACGATCGTGTTGTCGAGGTCGCCGGTGTCGGCGAGCGCGTCGATGAGGCGGCCGACGTGGTGGTCGGTGTGCGACAGGTATCCGGCGAACGCCTCCATGTAGCGCGCGTAGACGCGGCGTTCGTCGTCGGACAGATCGGCCCACGCCGGCACCCACTCCGGTCGTTCTGACAGTCGTGTCGATGCCGGCACCATGCCCATGTCGAGCTGGCGGGCGAAGACCCGGTCGCGGCACGCGTCCCATCCGTCGTCGAACGCGCCGTGGTACCGCTGGATCCATTCGCGCGGCGCCTGGTGGGGCGAGTGACACGCTCCCGTCGCGAGGTAGAGGAAGAACGGCTTCTCGCCGTCGACGTGGCGCAGGTCGTGCACGAACTCGATCGCGTGGTCGACGAGGTCTTCGGTGAGGTGGTAACCGTCCTCGACCGTGGCGGGCGGGTCGGCGAAGTGGTTGTCGTGCACCAGCGCGGGCGCGAACTGGTGCGTCTCGCCGTGGAAGAAGCCGTAGTACCGCTCGAACCCGCGTCCGAGCGGCCAGCGGTCGCGGCGCGCCGCGAGATGGGTTTCTTCGTCGGGGGTCAGGTGCCACTTGCCGACGGCCCACGCCGCGTAGCCGTGGGGGACCAGCATCTCGGAGAGGAACGCATTTGCCTTCGGGATCTGCGCGTCGTAACCGGGAAAGCCCGTCGCGAGATCGGTGATGCGGCCCATACCGTTCGAGTGGTGGTTGCGGCCGGTCATCAGGCACGACCGCGTCGGCGAGCACAACGCGGTCGTGTGGAAGTTGCCGTACCGCAGGCCGCCCGCGGCGAGCGCGTCGAAGCGCGGCGTCGCGATGTCGGAGCCGAAGCAACCGAGCTGCGCGAACCCGACATCGTCGAGGACGACGAGCACGACGTTCGGCGATCCCGCCGGTGCGCGCCGGGGTTCGGGCCACCACGGCGTCGAGTCCCAGTAGTAGCGCCCGATCGTTCCCTTGAATTCCCCTGGCTCCATGGGCCCAGAACGTACGCTTTCCGGCATGGGGGCATCGAGACTTGCGGTTGCCGTGCTGTGCGCGGTGCTGGCGGTCGGTGCCTGCGGTGGCGATGATGACGACGACGGCGTCGACATCAGCTTCGGCGACGAGCCCCCGGCGCTGGGCGACCACTGGCACGCGGCGTTCGGTGTGAACGTCTGTGGCGAGTGGCTCGCGAACGCGCCCGAGTTTCACAACGCGGCCGACGACTTGAGCCTCCAGGCCGGTGTCCACTCGCACGGCGACGGCCTCGTCCACATCCATCCGTTCGTTTCCGGCGAGGCCGGTGCCAACGCGACGATGGGGAAGTTCTTCGAGTACGGCGGCTGGTCGGCCGGCGCGGACTCGTTCGAGGTCTGGGACGGCGCCGTCCATCAGAGCGGCGACCTGTGTGACGGACAGGCCGCGGTTGTGTCGTGGACCCTGAACGGCGAAGCGCAGGACGGTGACATCACCGCGCACCGGTTGGCCGATGGCGACGTCATCGCGCTCGCACTGATTCCCGAAGGCGACGAGGTCGGACGGCCGCCGAGCGCCGCCGACCTCGACGCGCCGAGCGACCTTGCGCCCGCGACCAGCGCGCCCGACTAGGCGGTTCCTCCCGGCGGGAACACGAGCGGGAGCTCGTACGCCTGGCGGATGCCGGGTGAGAAGTGGATTTCGGCGCCGTCCTTGATGTCGTACTCGGGGATCCGCTTGTGAAACTCCTCGATCGCGACGCGTAGCTCGAGCCGCGCCAAGTGCGAGCCGAGGCACCGGTGCGGTCCGCCACCGAACGCGAGGTGCCGGTTGGTGGCGCGGTCGAAGTGGACCTCGTCGGCCGCGTCGAACTCGTCGGCGTCGACATTGGCCGCGCCGATGATGAGCGTCGCAGTATCGCCGGCGACGCACTGCACGCCACCAAGCTCGATGTCTTTGATGATCTTGCGGGGGACCATCATCACGGGTGTCTGGTGGCGCAGCAGTTCCTCCACGACCGGCGGCACGAGCTCGAAGTCGGCGCACAGCGCCCGGCGTCGGTCGGGGTGCCGCGCGAGGTACGTGACCATGCAGTCGAGCGTCGCGGTCACGGTGTCGAGTCCGCCGAGGAGGAGCAGGTGACACGCGCCGAGCAGTTCGGGCTGCGTGAACGGCCGGCCGCCGACCTCGCCGTGCACCAGCATGCTCAACAGCCGGTCGTCGGGGTGGGCGCGCCGCTCCTCGATCGCCGCTTCGAACCAGCGAGTTATTGCGTGGCCGGCTTCCTCCCGGATGGCCGTCTGTGCGGCTTCGGTCGGCGCGTCGGGCCGGATCGAGTCGTCGCGGAACTTGAGGAACATGGGCAGGTCGTCCATCGGGAGACCCATGAGTGCGATGAAGAATGTCGAAGGCAGCGGTGTCGCGTAGTCCTCGTGGAAGTCGCACGCGCCCGCCGCGATGAACGCGTCGATCGACTCGTTGGCGAGCTTGCGCATCTCGGGCTCGAGTTCGGCCATCTTCTTGGGCGAGAACTGCGGGTCGAGCACGCGGCGGTACTGCGCGTGTTCGGGCGGGTCGACCGACAGGGGAATGAGCGGGAACTCGTTCCCGATGTTGATGACGTCTTCCGACGAGAAGACCTCCGGGTGCTTGAGCGCCCACAGCACGTCTTCGTACTTCGTGATCGTCACACCGGGCAGACCGAAAATTCCCTCGGTGCGCACGACGGGGCACTGCCGGTGCAGACGCTGGTAGCCGGGAATCGGTTCGTCGGCGAACCCCTGGGCGAACATGTCCGACAGGACGTTGCTCTGGTCTACCGGCTCGTCGTACGACATCACATACCTCTTTCAGGGGGTAATGGTCTCGGTGTCGCGGCCGGCGCGGAACACGGTGCCGGGTGTGGCTCCCGTGTACGCGCCGTCGCGGACGATCGCTTCGCCACGCACGAGGACGTGGTGCATGCCGCGCGAATCGGCGACGATGCGGCTCGCGTTGCCGGGTAGGTCGTCGAGCGTGCGTTCGCCGGTGGGTCCGACTGTGTCCGGGTCGAACACGGCGATGTCGGCGTGCCAGCCGCGCGCGATGCGCCCGCGTTCGCGCACGCCGTAAAGGCGGGCGGGGACGTCGGTGATCAGGTGCACTGCTTCTTCGAGTGAGATATGGCCGTTGCGGACCGCGTCGCCGACGACAAACGTCGAGTACGACGCGCCGCTCATCATGTCGAGATGTGCTCCGGCGTCGGATCCGCCGACGACGGCCCGCGGGTCGCGCCATACCTCGACCCGCGTCTTCCAGACGGCGTCGGGTTCGGGCCCGCCGAAGTCGGGGCGCAGGCCGGTGCGGAGGTCGTCGGCGATGACGATGTCGAGCAGGGCGTCGAACGGATGCGCGCCACGCTCCTCGGCGATGTCACCGATCTTGCGGCCCTCGTAGACGCGCGTTTCGGGCGTGAAGGCTTCGATGACTTCGAGTCGCGACCAGTTCGCGAGGCCCGCGAGCACGCCGGCCTCCTTCGAATGTGCGCCTTCGTCGAGCCGGGCGCGGGTCGCGGGGTCCGACAGGGCGCGGATGCGTTCGGGCACCGGGAGGGCGAAGGTTTCGCGCCACCCGGGGAGTCCGTCGAGGACGAACCCGGTCAGGAACGACAGCCGGATCTTCATCCCCTGCGGAAGTGTGAGCGCGACCACGCGCCCGCCCCGTTCCGCGGCGCGGGTGCCGGCATCGAGTTGGTGTTCGTGGTTGCTGGTCGCGGAGACGCCGAGCACGTTCCAGTTGAGCGGGCGCTGCGCCGCGACCGACATGCCCGTCATGAGGTCGACTTCGTCGTCGGTGAAGCCGTTGAGGCAGCCGGGAATGATCAGCTCGAGTTGCGTGCCGGGGAAGTCGCGCACGCACGCCGCGAGCCGCACCATCTCGTCGGGTGTTGCCGCCCGGGACGGGACCGGGTTGCCGTCCCCGTCGTTGTGGGTCGGTGCCTGCGACGACGAAAACCCCATCGCCCCGCCCGCGAGCGTCTCGCGCAGCAGTTGTTCCATCGCGGTGAGGTCCGCCTCGGTCGCGGCCTCGCCCACGGACCGGTCGCCCATCACGAGGCGGCGCAGCACCGAGTGGCCGGCCATGAAGCCGGCGTTCACCGCGATGCCCCGGGTATCGAGGCGACCGAGGTAATCGGCGAACGACGTCCAGTTCCACGGCACGCCCTGTTCGAGCGCGGGCAGCGGAATGCCTTCGACGCGCGCCATCAGGCGGGCGAGGTAGTCGACGTGCTCGGGACCGGCCGGCGCGAGCGCGAACCCGCAGTTCCCACCGAAGACGGTCGTGACACCGTGCATCGGCGAGGGACTCGCGGTGGCATCCCACAACAGTTGCGCGTCGTAGTGCGTATGCAGATCGACGAAGCCCGGCGCGACGACACAGCCGCCCACGTCGATCGTCTCCTCGACATCGTCGTCGATGGTGCCGATACCGGCGATGCGGCCGTCGCGAAGCAGGACATCGGCGCGCCTCGGGGCTGCGCCCGTGCCGTCGACCACGGTGCCGCCCCGCAACAGTGTGCTCACGGGCGTTGCATCTCCTTCGGTACCGGATGACGAAACAGCCTCGACGCGTTCTCCCACGTGAGCTTGCGCACCTCGTCGTCGGGAATGCTCGCGAGTCCGGCGTGCGCCATGGCCTGCGTGTCGGGCCACGTCGAGTCGGCGTGCGGGTAGTCGCTCTCGATGCAGATGTGGTCGATGCCGATGTGCTCGCGCAACGCGATCGTCGACCCGAGGTCGATCGTGCAGAACCAGAAGTTGCGGCGCAACGCATCGGTGGGCGACAGGTTCGGGTCGTCCCACCCCTTCGACCCGACGGCGGAGTGGTCGAGGACGTAGTCGATGCGGTCGATCAGCATCGGCACCCAGCTGATGCCGCCCTCGGAGAACGCAATCTTGATATCGGGGAAGCGAGTGGGGATGCGCGCCCACAACCAGTCGGCCGCCGTGACCAGCGCGTTCACGGGGAACAGGCTCGTGTACAGCTCGAGCGGCGCGCCGGGGGAGCGGGCCGCGGTCCACGACGACGAACCGTTGTGCAGGCACACGACCGTCTCGGTCTCTTCACACGCGCGCAGGATCGGGTCCCAGTGATCGGTGTGCACCGACGGCAACTTCAGGTCGACCGGATTCTCGGGGAACGACACCGCTTTGAACCCGCGGGCGGCGTTGGCACCGATGTCGTCGGCCGCGACGTGCGGGTCACCCAACCGCGCGAGCTGCAGCGGGATGACGCGATCGGGATGCGGCGCCGCCCATTCGTCGATGTGCCAGTCGTTCCACGCCCGCAGGCACGCGAGCCCGAGCTCCTGGTCAACGCTGCGCGAGAACACGGTGCCCGCGAACCCGGCGATGAGCGACGGGAAGCACAGGCTCGCGTAGACGCCGTCGAGGTCCATGTCGCGTATGCGCGCTTCGATGTCCCAACAGCCGCGCCGCATCTCGTCGAAGCGGGCGGGCTCCATGCTCCACTCGGCTTTCGGCCGGCCCGCGATCGCGTTGAGCCCGACCTGCGGGTAGAGGTTGCCCTCGTACTCCCAGGCTTCGGAGCCGTTCGGGAACTCGACGACGTGCGGCGCACGGTCCTGCAATGCCGACGGCAGCCGGCCCTCGAACAGGTCGCGGGGCTCGATGAGGTGGTCGTCGACGGAGATGATCGTGTACGTGCGTTCGCGCGGCTCCGGGTCGGGGAGCAGCGTCGTGCGCGCCGGTACGGTCATGTGAGGTCCAGACCGCGCGTGCAGAAGCCGTAGAGGTAGCTCGCGAGCTCGGTCGGGTCGTCGACGCGTCCCAACAAGATGTCGTGGATACCGGTGATGAGCACGCCGAGCATGGTCTGCGCGTCGCGTTTCGGGTCCGCGCTGGGGATGAGGCTCGCGAGGAGCGACGTGATCGGTGCGAGCGCAGTGTCGAGCCCCTCGGGGTGCAGCTCGCCGAGGCGGCGGTGCTCGCGCACCAAGACACCGGCGTAGCCGGCCGCGCCCGGCTCACGCAGCAGCGCGAACAACTCGTCGACGAACCCCTCAAGTGGGTGGTCGTACGCGGCGATGCGGGCTTCGAGCAGGGCCGCGCCCAGGCCGCTGTCGTCCTCGATCAGCGCGAGCAGCAGTTCGTCCTTGCCGCGAAAACACCCGTAGAAGGCCTTCAGTGATGCTCCCGCCCGCTCGGCCACCTGCGCGACCGTGAACGCGGCGGTCCCGGACTCGTTCGCGAGCCGGCGCGCGGCGTCGACCAATCCCTCGGCCCGGGGGGAGAATGCCATTCTCCCGCATTGTGACCGGCTCGGCGGCCCCGGGCAAGACCGCGCCCGAGCCGAAATTGCGCCAATCGGCGACCGAAACGGTCGCCAGATGGCGCAATTTCGGATGAGGACGGGTTACCGGTCGTCGATGGGGACGTACTTGCGCTGGGTCGGTCCCTCGTAGATCTGGCGGGGGCGCCCGATCTTCGTCTTCTCGTTGTCGTGCTGTTCCCGCCAGTGCGCGATCCAGCCCGGCAACCGGCCGAGGGCGAAGAGCGCGGGGAACATTTTCGTAGGGAAGCCCATGGCCCGGTAGATGAGACCCGAGTAGAAGTCGACGTTCGGGTACAGCTTCTTCTCGATGAAGTACTCGTCGGTGAGCGCGATCTGTTCGAGTTCGAGCGCGATGTCGAACAACTCGTCGCGCGTGCCCATCTCGGCCAGCACCGCTTCGGCCGAGTCCTTGATGATGCGGGCGCGCGGGTCGTAGTTCTTGTACACGCGGTGCCCGAAGCCCGAGAGGCGGAACGGGTCGTTGCGGTCCTTGGCCCGCCGTACGAAGTCGTGGATCTCGAGGTCGGAGTCGCGGATCTCTTCGAGCATCTCGACGACGGCCTGGTTCGCGCCGCCGTGGAGCGGACCCCACAAGGCGTTGATGCCCGCCGCGACCGAAGCGAACAGGTTGGCGTCGGACGAGCCGACGAGCCGGACCGTCGAGGTCGAGCAGTTCTGCTCGTGGTCGGCGTGCAGGATCAAGAGCTGCTTGAGCGCGTGGACGACCGTCGGGGACACGCTGTATGGCTCCGACGGGACCGCGAACATCATCGTGAGGAAGTTCTCGATGAGGTCGAGCGAGTTGTCGGGGTAGACGAACGGCTGACCGATCGACTTCTTGTACGAGTACGCGACGATCGTCGGCAGTTTCGCGATGAGCCGGATGACCGAGAACTCGACCTGCTCGGGGTCGTGCGGGTCGTTGTGGTCCTGGTAGAAGGTCGATAGCGCGCTCACGACTGCCGACAGCGTGGCCATCGGATGTGCGTCCTTGGGGAAGCCGTCGTAGAACCGCTTCATGTCTTCGTGCAACAGCGTGTGCTGCCTGATGTCGCGGCTGAACCAGTCGCGCTGTTCCATGGTCGGCAGCTCGCCGTAGATCAACAGCCACGCCGTCTCGAGGAACGACGGGTGCTCCTGGTCGGCGAGCGCTTCGATGTCGTAGCCGCGGTAGCGCAGGATCCCGGCGTCGCCGTCGATGAACGTGACGGCCGACTCGGTCGCGCCGGTGTTCATGAAGCCGTAGTCGAGGGTGATGAGACCGGACTGCGCCCGCAACTTCGAGATGTCGATGGCGACTTCGCCCTCGGTGCCCCGAACGATCGGGAGTTCGATCTCCTTGCCGTCCCATCGCAGAATTGCGGGCGGTTCGGGCATCTCGGCTCCCCTGGTCGGCGTTTCGATTCCTCTCGCGAATCTATCGACGCGAGACTGCGTCATATGCACGACAGTGTGCGGATTCCCCATCGCTTTCACGGCCCGCCCGACAGCGGCAACGGCGGCTTTTCGGCGGGACTGCTGGCGAGCTACGTCGACGGCCCCGCCGAAGTCACGCTCCGCCGTCCTCCACCCCTCGACCGAGCACTCACCGTGGAGGACCGGGGCGACTCGGTCGTACTGCTCGACGGCCAGGATCTGATCGCCGAGGCGGTCCCCGCGACCGTCGACCTCGACGTTCCGGCAGCGGTCGACCTCGAAACGGCGACTCGCGCCGCCGCGCAGTGCCCAACCGCGCTCCACCCGGAATGGCACCCGTTCCCGTCGTGCTTCGTGTGCGGGCCCGACCGCGCGTCCGGCGACGGCCTGCGGGTCTTCCCCGGACCGGTCGAGGGGCGCGACCTGTTCGCCGCGCCCGTGTCGTTTCCGGCCGACCTTGTCGACGGCACCGTGCCCCGCGTGCTCGTGTGGGCCGCGCTCGACTGCCCGAGCGCGTACCCGATGTACACCGGTGATACCCGGCCCGCGAGTCCATACGTACTCGGCCGCATCGCTGCGCGCGTCGATCGTGAGATCCCGGCAGACGCAGCCGTTGTCGCGACCGCATGGCGCCTCGGCGTCGACGGCCGCAAGCTGTTCACGGCGAGCGCGTTGTTCGACGGCAAGGGGACCCAGCTCGCGGTCGCCCGCGCGACATGGATCAGCCTGTGACGCCCGGGTAGGTTTCGACACCCATGGACTTCGACCTCTCCGACGACCAACTCGCACTGCGCGACGGCGCGCGCGACCTGCTCGACGGCCTCGCGTCACCGGCGCGCGTCCGTGCCCACACCGAGACCGGGGCCGCGTTCGACGCCGAGCTGTGGCGGGCGATGGCCGATCAGGGGTGGCTCGGCATCGAAGTCGCCGAAGACGGCGGTGGTATCGGGCTCGGAACGGTCGAGGTCGCGGTGCTCGTCGAGGAGATGGGCCGCCACGCCGCGCCGGCGCCGTTCGTGCCGCAGGTGCTCGCGCTCGACGCATTCACCGGCGCGGGTGCCGACGAGTGGTGCGAGCGACTCCTGGCCGGTGACGCGCTCGCGTGCGTGGCGTGGAACGTCGCCCACCCTGTCCCGTACGCGCCGTCGGCCGATGTCGCGGTCGTGCTCGACGACGCCGGAGTGTTCGCCGTCGAACTCGACCCGCGCCCCTCCCGCGAACCGGCCATGGACGTGACGCGCGAGCTCGGATGGTTGCACCTCGAAGGCCGCTCCCGCACCCAACTCGGCGGCCCCGAAGCGCGGGTGCGCCTGCTGAACCGCGGCGCGACGTTCACCGCCGCGGAGCTCCTCGGTAGCGGCGGGCGCGCGCTCGACCTCGCGGTCGAGTACGCCAAGGAGCGGGTGCAGTTCGGCCGGCCGATCGGTTCGTTCCAGGCGGTGAAACATCGGTGCGCCGACATGCTCGTCGACGTCGAAGGCATGCGTTCGACGGTGTACTGGGCCGCGTGGTGTATCGGCGCCGACGATCCGGAAGCGTCGGTCGCGGCATCGACCGCGAAGACATGGTGCAGCGATGCGTCGAAGCGGGTGATGGCGTCGGCGTTGCAGGTACACGGCGGCATCGGGTTCACCTGGGAACACGATCTCCACTTCTTCATGAAGCGCGCGCAGCTCGACCAGCTCTCGTTCGGAGACGCCGTGTTCCACCGCAACCGCCTCACCGAGTTGCTGCGCCCGCGCGTCGAAGCCGGCGAGAGCGTTGTCTGACTCTTCGGACTCGGACCTGCCGCCCGAAGTCGAGTGGGGCGACTGGGGCAAGCCGGTACGTGTGCGCATCGATCCGGGACCGGTCGCGTTGTTCGCGCGTGCGGTGAAGGACGAGACGGCGTATTCGTCCGACGGCGCCGTCCCGGTACCGCCGACGTTCACGTTCGTCATGGCGCACGCGGGCGCGTTTCCCGACCTCCAGGCCGGCGGTGTCGTGCCGTCGATGTACCCCGAGGGTGGGCTCGGACTCGACCGCAAAGGCCTGTTCCTCCACGGCGAGCAGCACTTCACGTACCACCGCCCGGTCGTCGTCGGCGACGAACTGGTCGGTCGGCGGCGCGTGTCGAAGCCGATTGCACGAACCGCACGCCGCGGCCCCATGGAAATCACGTACTTCCAGACGCGCTGGTCGGACCTCGACGGGACGCCGGTCGTCGACGAGCAGATCGTGTCGCTGTTCTTTCCCGCGGGTTAGCCGGTCAACTTCTCACCGGCCGGGCTCACCGGCCACCACACGCCGCCGACTCCGAGGCCGGTCGTGTCACCGGGCTGCTGGTCGCCGCTGAACCGATACACCGGCATGCCGTTGACGGCGACCTGCGTCGTCCCGTCGGCGCGGGCGATGGTTGTGATCTCGCCGGTGACGTCGTCGCCGACCACCGGGTCGCCCTCGACCGTCAACGGCGGCCACGCGGTCGCGCACGCGTCGGTGCACGCGCTCATTCCGTCGGTGTCGTTGTCGAACACGTAGAGGGTCAGCCCGTCGGTGTCGACGAGCATCGCACCGAGCGCAGCCTCGCCGACTCCCAGCGTTGCGGGTTCGTCGGTTCCCTCTTCGCTCGCCAGGGTCGTCTCCGAGGTGTCGGAGGTGTCGGAGGTATCCGGCGCTTCGGTCGTGTCCGACTCGGCGACGGTCGTGTCCGATGTC
>JAWXCJ010000374.1:0-9210 GCA_034408875.1 Actinomycetota bacterium | reverse complement strand
CGGCAAAGGTAGGCCCCGCAGCAGCAATCACGAACACAACTCTCCAAGCAGCAGCAACCGGTACCCCGCGAGGGTCGCGCCGTAACCGCTGTGGCGCAAATGACGATTGTGCGCGTCACCCGATGGGGTGACACTCCCATGCCTCGCGGGGCAACACAGCTAGCCCACAGCTAGCCCCGACAGCGGGTCATCGACGCGTCACTGCTCCACCCAGTCGGCGAGGAGATCGGGAACGCGCAGGTCGGTGGGAATGCGTTCCACGCCGATGCACCGGTCGACCCAGACGTGAAAGTGCTGAATGCGACGCTCCTGGTACGAGAGCGGCACGCCACCGTGCGCTGCCGACGCGATGGAACGCTGGATCGGCTCCATGTTGCGTTCGTCCTCTGCCATCACCATGTCGAACCCGGCCTGGAGCATGTCCCACGCAGGAGGCCGGTCGCCCTCTCCCCAGTCGACCGCCAGCCACACGAGGTCGAGGCGCGTCGTGCCGATGTCGATCGGCCAGAACAACAGCAGCGGGAACCCGACGACATCGAGCGGCACGATCAAGTTGGGGAACATGCCGTACGCGGTGTTCGTCGTGCGGAAGATCTCTCCCATCTCGGGCGACGTCGGTAAACCCAACGAAATGCCACCCCGCGCGATCACATCCGGCCGCAGCCGGGTGACCATGCGCGTGTGGCCGTTCGCCAGCAGCCCCATGGTCGACGCGCGCCCGTCGAGCAGCGTGTTCACACTCTTCGAGTGGACGGTGCGCAGGTGGTAGACCTCGAGAAACGCCTCCGCCGTGACCTTCCAATTGCACTTGACGATCGAGCTGGTGCGCCCGAGGCAGCGCCAGGGTTGGCGGGCGAGCTCGTCGAGCTCGGTGGGGATCGGCGCGAGCCATTCGCGCAACGACCCGGCATTCGGATCGCGGTTGACGAACACCAGCCCGGCCCAGGTTTCGCAGCGGACCGAAACGAGAGCCCGCTCCTCACGGCACAGGCCGACGAAATCGCGCTCGTCGGGGACGTTCACCAGATTGCCCTGTAGGTCGTAGGTCCACGAGTGGTACTGGCAACGCAGCAGGCGTTCGCACCCCGCTTCATCGCGCACGACCGGCGCGCCGCGGTGGCGACACGAGTTGTAGAACGCGCGGATCTCGCCGTCGTCGCCACGGGTCAGCAGTACAGGTGCCCCGACGAGGTCGACGACGCGGTACGAACCCGGCTCGGGAAGCTCGGAGTCGTGGCACGCGAACAACCATGACCGTGACCACAGGTGTTCGGATTCGAGACGGTAGAACTCGGGATCGGTGTAACGGCGCAACGGGAGATCAGGAAGCGCGGGGAACCCGGGCGGCGGCTCGGTGCGCGCCGCTTCGTAGTCCATCTCTGCTTCGAGTCGCTCGACGAGCGCAGCGTCCACGGTCGTCTCCTCAGTGCATGTAGGGAACGGGCAACATCAGCTGGAGTGTCTCTTCCATGACGACCTCGCCGAGCGCCTTGTACCAGCGCCCGGATTCGGGGTGGCCCGCCAACGCCGTCAACGTGGACCCGACCGCGTTGGCGTCCTCGAGCGCCCACAGGTCGATCACGGTGTCGAGCCGCCCGATGAGATTCGACCATGCGCCGAGCAACCGCCATCCCCGTTCTTCCATCGCGGGCACGACTTCGGCCATGACCGCGTTGAACCGGCCCATCTGTCCGGGCCGGATCTTGAGCGTCACGTGCAGCACTGTCGACCGGTCGGCCATGAGCGCGACCCCTCTCTGTCAGGTACCCGCGAGGCGGGCGACGACGGGCGCGAACGCGTCCATCACATCGCCGCCGACGGTCACCGAGCTGATCCCGTAGCGCTCCCGTCGTTCGACGAGAATGTCGACGATCTCGTCGATACCGCCCACGAGGGCGTGGGGGTGTTCGGCGAATTGGTCCGGGCTGAGGCCGAACATCGGCGCCATCGCGTTCAGGGTTCCGTCGCGGTCGTCGGTGACGAACGTGAAGTACGCGGCGATCTCGAGTTCGACCTCGTCGAAACGATCGCCCGCGCCCTCACGGATCCAACCGATCTTCTCGGCCGTGCCCTCCGCCGTCCCCGACGCGAGGCCTTCAGGGCCGATCCGGCCGGCGCGGTTGTCGAAGTTGATGCTCACGGTGTCGGCGGTGGATCCGGCGAGTCGCAACACGCGCGGTGCGCCGCCGCCGACCATGATGCGCGGCGCCTCAGGCGGCACGGGGATGGCGTCGAAGCCCGTTGCGTACACGTGCTTGCCCTGGATGTCGAGCGCCCCGCCTGCGCAGAACGCGCGCACGAGTTCGATGGTCTCCGCGAGTCGATCGATGCGGATGCCCGCTCGGTCGAACGGAATACCCATCGCCTCGTATTCGGCGCCGAGCCATCCGGCTCCGAGGCCGATGTCGAGCCGCCCGCCCGCGAACCACCCGATAGTTGCAAGTTCCTTGGCGAGCACGACCGGCTGGTGGTAGTCGATACACAACACCCGACACCCGATGCGGATGGTCGAGGTTGCCTCGGCCGCGACCGCCATCGCGGGAATCGCCGCGAGGACCTGCACGGGGTGGCCCGTCGAGGCGAGCGCCGGTCCAGGTCCGATGTAGTGATCGGCGAGGTGGAACGACTCGTAACCGTGCGCCTCCGCGCGCCGCGCTTGCTCGCGCCAATCGTCGGGCGATGTCGCCGCGTACGACTGCACGAGGAAGCGGAACGGTCGTGGGGTCGCGGTCATGCGGTGGCCTCGCGCGTCGAGAAGGGTGCGGACAGGTCGGCGGGCCCCTGGTAGAAGCGTTCGAGGGCACGCCGGCCGAAGCGCCATTCGCCGGCCTCTCGTACGTAATTGTCGTCGTACGCCGCGAGCATGATCCCGTTCTCTCCCGTCGCCAGGCGGTAGTGCTCCTGCACGTACCAGCGCCCGTTGCCGACAAGACCCGTGATCGTTGCAGACCCGTTCTGGACCGTTTGCACGACCGCGTCGAAGGCGGCCATTGCGTTCACCCAGAGGTCGACGATCGCGTCGTAGCCCTCGATCGGAGAGCCGAAGAGATCCCAGACAGCGTCCTTGGCCCAACACGCGGCCCACTGCTCGGCGTCACGTCGACACACCGCGTCCGAGTAGCGATGCACGAGATCGCGTACGGCGTCGAGGTCGTTCATCGGCGGAGGGCTCTTTCCGATCGTGGATGTTGCCACCAGGACGCGATGGCCGGGGGAATCGCCTTCGCGTAGCGCACCGTCCGTTCGTCGGCGTCGTCGGGAAGCGGGGCCGACTCGCTCGCCGGCAGCACGGACGCGCCCTGGATTGGGTCGACCCATTCGAGCCGTATCGATTCGATGATGCGTGACAGTTCGGGACCGGCGTCCTCATGATGGGTGCTCGTCTGGTGCGCAAGGAACGCCGGGTAGTCCGAGAAGGCGAGGAGCGTGTAGTAGCTGCCGGGCTCCGCGCCGCGCCAATACTCGTACCTACGCACCTCGGACTCGCGACCGTGGGTCGCGGCGTAGAGCTCGCGGGCCAGTTCCTCGAAGCGCACTTCAGTGCCGGGATGCACACGGATATGCGCGAGGATCGTCGTCACCCGGGCCACCCTTCCTGCCGAGACCCCACTCCTAACTGATCGGTTAGTTAAGCTAGCGTCGATCCGGTGCCCGTGCCCGAAGGCCCTGCCGGCTCCCAGTGCCCCGGTGTCGACCTGTACTCGACGGCGACGCAGGAGGACTGGTATCCGGTCTACGACCGGCTGCGCATCGAAGCGCCCGCGTATCGGATTCCGGGGTCCCGCATGTTCGTGCTCACGCGCTACGACGACGTGCTGCACGCGCTGCGCCACCAGGAAGTCTTCACGACCGGATCGCTCACCTTCCGCCACGAGGCCGCGCGCCGCGTGTACGAGGAGCGCGGGTGGCCGCGCGTCACGCCGCTGTCGGTGAACCCGCCGGAGCATCGTCAGTACCGCGCGCTCGTCGACGAGTTCTTCGACGCGAACGGCGCGAGGCGCTACGAGCCACTCCTCACGCGCACGATCGCCGAGCTGCTGGATCACATCGTGGCCCGCGGCCGGAGCGAGTTCGTGACCGAGTTCGCGCTTCCGTTGCCGGTCGCCGTGATCACGGCTGTGCTCGGGTTCCCGGCTGCCGACATTCCGCAGCTCAAGCGGTGGTCGGAAGCGTGGGTGCTTCCCTTTTCGGGCCCGCTCACCGAGGACCAAGAAGTCTTTGTGGCCGAACAAGGCGTCGAGTTCCAGCGTTACATCCATGCGCATGCCCAGGACAAGCGCACAAACCCGGACGACGACGTGCTCTCCGCGCTCGTGCATGCGCGCTACGCCGGGGACCGTGCACTCTCCGACGCCGAGATCGTCACGATCGTCGACCACCTGTACATCGGCGGCAACGAGACGACGACCTTTGCCTTGACCTCCGGTCTGTGGATCTTGCTGCGGGAGCCGGGTCTCTACGAACGGGTGCGTGACGACCGCGCGCTGGTTCCCGCATTCGTGGAAGAGATCCTGCGCCTCGAGTCGCCGACCCAGGGTCTCTACCGTGTTGTTGCGCACGACACCGAGGTCGCGGGCGTGCCGATCCCCGCGGGCGCTGTCGTGCACCTGCGCTACGCCGCCGCCAACCGCGATCCGGCGATGTTCACCGATCCGGCGACCGTTCGACTGGACCGGCCCAATCTCGGACGCCACATGGCCTTCTCGCTCGGCGAACACCACTGCCCGGGCGCGGGCCTGTCGCGGCTCGAACAGCAGCTCGCGTTCAACGCGATCCTCGATCGACTCCCGGGTCTGCGCCTGGCGCCCGAGAACGACTTCGCCCATCACCCTGGCTTCGTGCTGCGCGCACTGCGCGAACTGCACCTCGAGTTCGCCCGTCTCGATGACCGTGAGACTGCAATGACCCAAGGAGTGCTGCGATGACAGCAGAGTTGTTCGACCTGACCGGTGAGGTAGCCGTCGTGACCGGCGGCGGGCGCGGTATCGGCGAGGGGATCGCGCGCACCTTCGCGGGGGCGGGCGCAGCGGTTGTTGTGGCCGCGCGCCGCCAGGCGGAGATCGAGCGGGTAGCGAAGGAGATCGAGGCCGAGGGCGGCGTCGCACTCGCCGTCGTGTGCGACGTCACCGACGCCGACGCGCTCGATGCGCTCGCGGCAGCGACGATCGCCCGGTTCGGCCGCGTCAGCATCTGGGTCAACAACGCGGGCGGTTCGCCCGTGCGCGCACCACTGTGCGAACTCGACCGCGCCACCTGGGACCAGACGATTGCGCTCAACCTCACGGCGGTCTGGTCGGGCTGCGTCACGGCGGCGCGGGTGATCGAGGAGGGATGCATTATCAACGTGTCGTCGTTGGCCGGCTTCGGGCCGGTGCCCGGCAGCGGTCATTACGCCGCGGCAAAGGCGGGCGTGCATTCGCTCACCCAGACGCTCGCCCGTGAACTTGCACCGCGTATTCGCGTCAACTGCATCGCGCCGGGCTCGGTGCCGACCGAGATCATGATGCAGGCGCTCGACCTCTCCGACGCCGATCTCGAGCGGTACCGGCAGCGTTCGCGCATCCCGCTCGAGCGCCTCGGCACCCCGCAAGACATCGGCGCGACGGCGCTGTACCTCGCCGCGCCTGCCGCCGCCTGGATCACAGGCCAGATCCTGACCGTGAGCGGCGGCCAGTAACCGCACGCGGCGCTACGGTGCATCGAATCAGTGCTGTCCGAAAGTGAGGGAGTCATGGCGGGACGGCTCGACGGCAAGGTCGCGCTCATCACGGGCGGCGCGAGCGGGATCGGCGAGGGGACAGTGCGACGGTTCGTCGCCGAAGGCGCCCGGTGCGTGATCGCCGACATTCAGCCCGATCCGCTCGCGGCGCTGGCCGCCGAGTTGGGCGACGCCGTGCGGATCGCCGGCGCCGATGTGACGGTCGAGGCCGATATCGCTGCTGCGGTGGATCTCGCCGTCGCGGCGTTCGGGCACCTCGACGTGATGTTCAACAACGCCGGGATCGTGGGCGCGACCGGGACGCTCGTGGATACGACAGTGGAGGCATGGGACGCCACGATCGCCGTGTTGTTGCGCGGCGTGTTCCTCGGCACGAAACACGCGGCGCGGGTGATGGTCCCGCAGGGCAGCGGCGTGATTCTGTCGATGTCGAGCACCGCGGGCGTCATGGGCGGCCTCGGGCCGCACGCGTATACGGCGGCCAAGCACGCGGTGATCGGCCTCACGCGGTCGGCCGCGTCGGAGTTGGCGCAGTTCGGCATCCGCGTCAACGCCATCGGCGCGGGAAACATCGTCACGCCGATGACCGCGGCGGTCATCACCGGCGATCCGGGCGCGACCGATACGACGCACACCATGATCGAGGCGATGTCGCCGCTGCGGCGTGCGGGCGTGCCCGCCGACATCGCGGCCGCGGCGGTCTACCTCGCGAGTGACGATTCCTTGTACGTCTCCGGTCACTGCCTCATGGTCGACGCGGCGCAGACCACCGGGCCGGCCCCGTCGATGTTCTCCCAGGGCGAGGCGGGCATGCTGCGTGAGGCAGGCCGCCGCGGGTTGTGACCCCCCTGGTTATGCCCGGTCGGCAACGTAGGCGGTGACCGAGACCGGAATCGCACTCTGCACTGCCATGCCGGTGATCGCGTCGTAGCCGTGCGCGGTGGTGACGAGCCGGTTCGTCGGCGCGCCGATGTCTCGGACTTTGGCGTCTTCGCCCGTCGCGTCGCCCCAACCGTGCGCCATCGACACGACCCCGCGCCGCACGTCGGGCGCCGCTGCCGCGACGGCGATCAGCGACGCGTGGGGCGAGCTGATCTCGATCAGGTCTTCGGCGGCGACGCCGATCTCGTGCAGGTCGTCGGGATGCATGTACGCGGCGTTGGTCGTGGCTTTGGCGAGGCCGGGAAGTTCGCGTCCGAGGGAGTTGAGCGCAGTCTTCAGGCGGCGCGACACGAGCCGGAACGGGTACGCGTCGGCGTCGGCGCCCGTCAGCACCTGCCCGGCCGTTGTCTCGGCGCGCACGTCGGCGATCTCCGCGATCACGTCGTCGTCGCCGAGGGCGAACCGCGCGTCGCAGCCGGGGTCGGCGGGAGCCGCGACCGCGGCCCGGTCCGCGTGGACGACACCGCGGGCTTCTCTCATCGCCGATATCGGCATGCGCGCGTGCGCGTAGGCGAGACCGATGACGTCGTGGTCGTCGGGTTCGGGAATCTCCATGAGGTCGCCACCCGGGAGGTGCATCGGCGTTGACAGACGGCGGGCGAGCCCGGCGAAAACCTCCCACTCGGTGAGAACGTCGCCCGAAGCGGCGATCACGGCGTCCGTGTAGTTGCTGTACGGCGCCGAGAACCACATGTCCATGAGGTGGGGAACATCGGCGCGTTCGAGCGACAGCCGCGGCGCGATCACGTAGTCGGCCGCCTCCGCGGTGGGGGTCATGCGATGGTCGAGGACGACGAGCAGTTCGAGGTCGCGCAAGGCGCGCATCGTGTGTGCTTGGTCGGGCCAGGCGAGCGCGGGGTTCCCGCCGCTGACGATCAACGCGCGCACCTGGCCTTCGCCGGGCATCAGGATCTCGTCGGCGAGCGCGCTCGTCACCATCTCCCCGGCGTAGCCACGCAGGCCGCGCACGCGGTGCGGGCGGCCCGTGCGAGCGTCGCGCGGTGCGACCACCTGCGCGCGTCGCGGGTTCTCGGGCAACAGGAACCGCGGCGTGCCGATCGTGTCGCCGGGCTGGTTCACGCGTGCGCACACGACGTTGAGCGCGATCACCAGGTGCTCGGTGAGGCTCGAATGCGGCGCCATGCTCGGCCCGGTACCGGTACCCGCACAGCCGCGCGGACCGGCCGCGAACAAACGCGCGGCGGCCACGATGTCGTCGGCGTCAACCCCGCACCGGTCGGCGACGTAGCCGATTTCGAACGGGCGCACCCCGTCGGCGAGGGCATCGAGGTTCGCGACCCAGCGCGCACAGAACTCCGCGTCGTGCAGACCTTCCGACAGGATCACGTTGATGATGCCGGCGAGCAGGGTCGGGTCTTCGCCGGGGCGCAGCTGGAGGAACACGTCGGCGAACTCGGCCAGTTCGGTGCGGCGCGGATCGATCACCACGAGGTGCATCCCGCGTTGTTTCGCGCGCCGCATCACGGTGAACGGGTTGGTGCCCTGGAGTCCTGTCGCGGGTCCGTAGCCGGAGACCATCGGGTTGTAGCCGACAGCCATCAGCACATCGGCGCCCGTGAACTCGTGGAAGCCCGCCTCCCAGTCGCCGGCGCGGGCGGGTGCCGTTGCCTTGGCCGGTTGGTCGATGGTCAGCGACGTGTAGAACGAGCGCGAACCGACGCCCCGCAGGAACGCGCGCGCGGTCGGCACCGAAGTCGAGTTCTGGTATGCGCCGGTGCCGGTGTACACCGCGACCGAACCGGGGCCGTGGCGCTCGATGGTTGCCCGCAACCGATCGGCGATCTCGTCCAGCGCGGTGGCGGACGCGACGGGCTCGAACTGCGCGCCCTGCACACGCCGCAGCGCGAAGCGAAGCCGGTCCGGGTGATGCATCTGGTCGGGCAGTTGGCGGCCTTTGATGCACGTGTAGCCCTCGAACAGCGGGTCCTCGCGCACGCCACGAATGGCGACGACGCGGCCGGCCTCGATGTCGACGTCGATCGGGCACGCCGCATGGCAGACACGACAGAAGGAACGGGCGGTCTCCATTGGTTCTTCTGGCCGTTCCTTCTGCCGACCTGCGTTACGTTTCGCGTCTCAGGCCGGGTCGGGGATCCAGCTCCCGTGGAAGCCCGTCGGGATCCGGCGGGGAAGCTGCACCTCGGCCACCGGGTCGGCCGCCATGTCCGTCGCGTCGAGGATCACCATGTAGCTCGTGTCGGTGCCCGCGTCGTGGACGAACGTGGTCACCCAGCCGTCGTCGCCTTGCGTCGCGTCGGACGCCGGTACGAAGGTCGGCTCGCCCGGCGTGTGACCCTGCGGGAACGTGTGCACCGACTTCTCCGCGCCGCGGTCGAGGTCGTACTTGAGGATCTGCGGCTCGCCACCGATGAACCCGAGGCCCATCGAGAAGCCGTACCGAGCCGGGAGGCCGGCGTCACGCGCGGCGACGCGCGGGAACTCGGAACCGACGTCGTCGAGGTACTGCTCGGACACGCTGCCCGTCAACATGTCGAAGCGCCACTCGTGCAAGCGCGGCATCGAAGCCT
>JAWXCJ010000373.1:0-2943 GCA_034408875.1 Actinomycetota bacterium | reverse complement strand
GCTGTGCGTCTCGATCGGAATAGCCGTAGCGCTCCATCTCGGCGTCGAACGACTCGAGTTCGGCCGTGTGCCGTTGCGCGACCGCGGCCGCGGCCGCGGCGACGGCCGCGTCGAGTTCTTCGGCCAGCGCGATCGCACGGGCGCCGGTCCCGTTGATCTGCGCCGGCACACCGGCAAACGTCGCGCGCAGAGCTGCCAACGGACCCGCAAGTGCGCGGGCACGCGCCAACTGTCCCCCGGAGAGCGTGGCGGCCAGTGCGGCCGCCTCGGGTGCGACACCGGCCCGCTCGAGCGCTGCCCGCAACGCCGCGTCGTCGACCGGCTCGAAGTCGACGCGTTGGCAACGCGACCGGATCGTCGCGATGAGTTCGTCGGCGTTGGCCGTGACGAGGATCACGACCGTACTGGGAGGTGGTTCCTCGAGTGTCTTGAGGAGCGCGTTCGCGGCGATGGCCGGCGGCAGGCACAGCTTCTCGGCCTCGAAGATCAGCAGCACCTTGCGGGCGCCTTCGACCGGAGCGCGGTGGGCGGCGGGGAGCATGCGCTCGCGCACGTCGTCGACCTTGTACGTGGGTCCACCCGGCTCGAACTCGATGACGTCGGCATGGAGACCGCGCTGCACGAGACTCTCGGCGCGCTCGTCGGCGGCGCCGATCAGCCGCGCGGCAAAGCCGCGCGCCGCTTCCTCGACTCCCGAACCTCGCGGTCCGACGAGCAGGTACGCGTGAGCAGGCCGTTCCGCCGCGCGCTCCAACGTCGCGACGGCGCGCTCCTGCCCGACAACCTCAGTAGCCATCGCTCGCAGCCTACGGAAGCGCCGTGCGTATCGCGGCCCAAACTTCTTCGGCCACGTCGTTGATCAGGCCGCCGCCGTCGACGACGACCCATCCGTACATCGGCGCCAGCAGCCGGTACGCCTCGCGCACAGTGGCGTGAAACTCGGGGCCGGCCTGCTCGAGGCGGTCTGGAGCAGCAGTCATGCGCAGTGCGGCGGCCTCGTCGGCGAGATCGAGCACCACGACGAGGTCGGGTTCAAGCCCACCGGTGGCCCAGTGGCTCATCCGTTCGACCTGTTCGACACCGAGTTCGCGACCGATGCCTTGGTACGTGAGCGTCGACGGCGCGAACCGGTCGCTCACGACGACGGCGCCCCGCTCCAGCGCGGGCCGGATGACCTCGGCGACATGCTGCGCCCGGTCGGCCAACATGAGGAGCAACTCGGCCCGGGCGTCGACGCGCGCGTGGTCGTGCAGCAACAGTTTCCGTATCTGCGCACCGCGATCGGTCCCACCCGGTTCGCGGGTGACGACAGTCTCGCGGCCAAACGCGCGGAAGCGCTCACCAAGGAGCCCGACTTGCGTGCTCTTCCCGCTGCCTTCGCCGCCCTCGATGACAACGAAGCAACCCGCTCGTGGTTCGGCTCCATCAGTGTCGGTCATGGCTCCACGTCTTCATACGAACGGCGCATCCGGCGCCGGGCGAACAGGCCCGACAGGATACAGACGACACCGCCGAGCCACAGGGCAAGACGGACCCCCGGCAGCGAAACGGTGAACGATCCGAAGTCGACGATGCCGTCGACGGTGTTGTCGGAGATCGCGCCGAGCAAGCTCGCGGTGAACGGCCCGAGCGTCAACGACAGCAGCAGGCACAAACGCACGATCGTGTACAGCGTCGCGAACGTCCGGCCCCGCAACTCGTCGGCCACCGTCTCCTGGAGCAACGTGAACCCGGTGACGTACGCGCAGCCCGCGGTGGCGCCGATGAGACCGACGAACAGGATCGCCGGAGTCAATGTCGACACCCATCCGAGCGCGACGATCGAACCCCCCGCCGCTACGACCGCGCCGGTAAAGACCGTGGCGCGCGGGAACTGCCACCGGCCCTGCACGAACAGCAACGTCACGACTCCGAGCGCGGCTCCGACACCGAGCGCCGTCATGAGGAGCCCGTATCCCGCGGATCCGCCACCGAGCACTTCGAGGTTGAACACGGGCCCGAGCGGAATGATCAGGCCACCACCGATGAGCCCGCCCGCGAGGCCGAGCATGACCCCGCGCACGAGTGGGTTCCCCCGTACGTACTGCAACCCGTCGCCGATATCACGGAAGGTTTGTTTGAGATCGGGGCGGACGGGCTTCTCGCGTCCTTCCTCTCGCAGCTTCAGGCCGGAGATGAGCAGGGCGGAAAGCAGGAAGGTGAGACTGTCGAACCAGATTGCGAGCCACTCGCGGTCGACGTCGACCCGGCTCAGCACGTCGACATCGGCCAACCAGGCTGCGACACCCGCGAGCGCGGCAAAGATCACCGCACCGATGGGAAACGTGGCGTACGCCGCGACGAGCGACAGCGAGTTCGCCTGCGGAAGCTGTTGGGGGTCCTTCACGATGTTCGGGACGGTCGCGTCCTTGGCCGGTCCCCACAACAACGTGAGGACCTCGATGAGGAACGAGAGAACGATGAGCCCCGCGAGGTTGTCGAAGAAGGGCAACAACGCGAGCAGACCGGCTCGGCCGATGTCGCAGCTCACCATCACGACCTTGCGGTTCCACCGGTCGACGAGCACGCCGCCGAGCGGCGCGAGCACGAAGCCCGGCAGCATGCGCGCAACCATGACGAGCCCGACGCCCGTCCCGGATGGCGACACCCGCGCCGCGATCGCGAGCACGGCGACGAGGCCGATCCAGTCGCCCAGGCTCGAGACGACCTGCGCGAACCACAGGCGCGTGAAGCCGGGGACCTTGAAGACAGATTTTGCCGGCGGGGCCGGCTGTTCGTTGGGATTCGCCGGGATGAACGGCGCCTGCTCGCTCACGCGGCGGTCAGCCTAGAGTCGCCGACACGGGACTCAGGCGGACGGCTTCTTCTTGACGGCCTTCTTGACGGCCTTCTTGGCCGGCTTCTTCGCCGTCTTGGTCGCCTTCTTGGCCGGCGCCTTCTTGG
>JAWXCJ010000372.1:0-10031 GCA_034408875.1 Actinomycetota bacterium | reverse complement strand
GGGTGTCGGTGGCGAGCGACATGGTGACCAGCGCGCCGATGACGAGCAGGCTCCAGTGGGCACCGATCTCGATGCCCTTGATCCGTCCGAAGCGCAATGTCGAGCGCATGAGGCTTTCCGTTCCTTGGGGTGTCCCTTGTGTAACGCTTCTTACCCGCCCGGCGTTCCCGGTCGGCGGTCTTCGACCGGGGGTCCTTGCCCGAACGGGTGTTCGTCTGTAGGGTACTGACAAGCGTGTGATTCGACGTCCGGGGGCTCCGAGGAGATCGCCGGACGTAGTTGTCTCACCCCGTCGTTAGGTTGCGCAGAGTTCTTCCCCCACAGCACAAACGCACGGCAGAGAGGGGTCCCAGTGGACCGGGATAAGGCGCTCGATATGGCACTCGGCCAGATCGACAAGCAGTTCGGCAAGGGCTCGATCATGAAGCTCGGCGAGAAGACCGGGGTCGGGGTCGCAGCGATCCCGACCGGCGCGCTTGCGCTCGACATCGCTTTGGGCATCGGCGGTTTGCCTCGGGGAAGGATCATCGAGATCTTCGGGCCGGAGTCGTCGGGTAAGTCGACACTGGCCACGCACGTGGTCGCGGAGGCGCAACGCAACGGCGGCGTGTGCGCGTACATCGACGCCGAGCACGCGATGGACCCGATCTACGCGTCGGCCATCGGCGTGAACGTCGACGAGCTACTCATCAGCCAGCCCGATACGGGGGAGCAGGCGCTCGAAATCGCCGACATCCTCATCCGTTCGGGCGCGCTCGACGTGCTGGTGATCGACTCGGTCGCCGCGCTCGTGCCCCGGGCCGAAATCGAAGGCGAGATGGGCGATACCCACGTCGGCTTGCAGGCCCGGCTCATGAGCCAGGCGCTGCGCAAGCTCACCGGCAACCTGGCCAAGTCGCAGACCGTTGCGATCTTCATCAACCAGTTGCGCGAAAAAATAGGGGTCATGTTTGGGTGCTTCTCGTATGGCACTCGCATCACGCTGGCCGACGGCACGCAGGAGAAGATCGGCAAGATTGTCAACCAGCGGATGCCGGTCGAGGTGCTCTCGTACGACTCCGAGTTGGGCAAGGTCGTCCCGCGCCAGGTCGTGAACTGGTTCGACAACGGCGTGACCGACGAGTTCCTCCAGTTCACGGTGGCGAAGCCGGGTGGGAACGGTCGTGCGCAGTTCGGCGTGACGGCGAACCACCTCATCCGCACGCCGGGCGGCTGGCGCGAAGCCGGCGAGCTGCTCGAGGGCGATCGCGTGCTCCAGTCGGTGCCGCACTACCTCTCCGACTTCCAGTGGCAGGTGCTGCTCGGCGGGCTCATGGGCGACGGTTCGCTGTCGCCGACGCGCTCCGGTCACGGTGCCCGGTTCCGGTGGGGTCACGGTGCGAAGCAGGCGGAGTACGCGGACTGGAAGGCGTCTCTGTTCGCCAACGTCGGCGTCAGCCGCTCGACGAACATGAAGGGGGCGGTGTTCCACGACGCGCAGCCCTTGCCTGAGCTCGCACCGCTCCGCGAGGCCGTGTACGTCGGCGGCAAGAAGGTGCTCGGTCACGACTACCTGAAACGGCTGACGCCGTTGTCGCTCGCCGTCTGGTACATGGACGACGGCGGGTTCACGCGCCGGGCGAAAGGACTACAGGAACGCACCCGCGAAGGCAGCGGCCGCAGCGAGATCTGTGTCGAGGCCATGGAGCCGACAACTCGGGTCCGGTTGGCCGAGTACCTCGCCGACACATGGGGTATTCGGCCGAGGCTCATGAAACGGGGCGCTCGCCAGATCTCTTTCCTCGTCTTCCCGAAGGACGAGACGGCGAAGCTCCACGCGCTCATCGCGCCGTTCGTACACCCGTCGATGGACTACAAGTTGCTGCCGAAGTACCGGGGGCGGTTCGCGGTCGAGCCGGTGTTCGGTGAGATGCGCTACGAATTGGTGCCGCTCCCGATCACGTCGATCAACATCAAGCCGAAGACGCGGTCGATGCACCGGTTCGACATCGAAGTCGAAGGAAGTCACAACTACTTCGCCGACGGTGTCATGGTGCACAACTCACCGGAAACGACCCCCGGCGGCCGCGCGCTGAAGTTCTACTCGTCGGTAAGACTCGACATCCGGCGCGTGGAGACCATCAAGGACGGTGCCGAAATGGTCGGCAACCGCGTGCGGGTGAAGGTGGCGAAGAACAAGTGCAGTCCGCCCTTCAAACAAGCCGAGTTTGACATCATGTATGGCCACGGGATCAGCCGTGAGGGCTCCGTCCTCGACATCGGTGTCGACTTGGGCATCGTGAAGAAGTCGGGCGCGTGGTTCACGTACGAGGGCGAGCAACTCGGTCAGGGCCGCGAGAAGGTGAAGCAGTTCCTGAAGGACAACGTCGACCTCATGGTCGAGATCAGCGACAAGGTGCTCACCGCATCGGGCATCGGCGACCTGGTCATCGAAGAGGTCGAAGCCGAAGAGTCCGAGGACATCGAAATCGACTGAGCGCCCCTCTGTTGCCCACAACAGATACGCGCGACCGGAACCTAGAGGGCGTCGATGATGGCGACCAACGCCGACACCGTCGCGAACGCGAGGACCGCGGGGCGCAACCAGCCGCGGTCGAGCACGGCGAGGAAGCGGCGGGCGAGCAGGGTGCCCGCCAAGACAAACGGGAACATGTAGAGCGCGAGCACGATGTCGTCGCGGTGCATCTCGCCCGCGATCGAAAGCGTCGCGATCGAGAGCAGCGTCCCGAAGAAGAACGTCGCCGCGAGCGTGCCGCGCATCGTCGGGCCGGGATGGTGTTGGTACAGCAGTGCGATCGGCGGGCCGCCGATGCCGGCCGCGGTGCCGGTGATACCCGAGACCGCGCCCGCCGCCATCTGGGTGCCGGGGTTCACGGGTATTGGTGGCGCGGCGATGCTGATCAGCACCGCGAACAGCACGAACAGGCCGACGAGCACCGCGAGTGACTCGGTGGCGAGTTGGGTCACGATCCACGCGCCGACGATCGAGAACGGGGTCCGGCCGACCATCACCCACACGACCGCGCGCCGTTCGATCGCGTGGAAGTCGTGGCGCATCATCGCGATCGAGATCGGGAGCCCGAGGATCACGACGGTCGCGGGCAGCGCCTCGGGCGCGACGATCGCGATGACGGGGACGGTGACGAGGTTGATACCGAACCCGATCGCCCCCTGAATCGTGGCCCCGGCAAACGCCGCCGCCATCGCGATGCAGATATCGGCCGTCGACAGGTCCATGCCTATGGCTCCCTCGCGGCGACTGATCGGGCGTTCGGCCGTGCAGACTCGCCACTGCGTCCGCACGATGGGTCGGCGGAGCCTACGGGGAGGCGCCGACCCGACCGGGCTTTACACTGGGCCCGTGACCCGCCGCTTCTTCGTGCGTACCTACGGGTGTCAGATGAACGAACACGACTCGGAACGCATCGCGGGCCTCCTTGTCGAGGAGGGCATGGAGCCGACCGACGACCTCGAGTCGGCCGACGTCGTCGTGCTCAACACGTGCTGCATCCGCGAGAACGCCGACAACAAGCTCTACGGACACCTCCAGCGGCTCAAGACATTGAAGGACGATCGGCCCGAGGTGCAGATCGCGGTCGGCGGCTGCCTGGCCCAGAAGGATCGCGACCTCGTGCGCGAGCGGGCCCCGCACGTCGACGTCGTGTTCGGCACGCACAACCTCGCGCATGCGCCCGAGCTGCTCACCCGCGCCGCGCTCGAGGGCCCGATTGTCGAGATCCTCGACGAGCACGAGGCGTACCCGTCGGCGTTGCCGGCGCGGCGCGAGGTCGACCACAGCGCGTGGATCACGATCCAGATCGGGTGCGACAACTCGTGTGCGTTCTGCATCGTGCCGTCGGTGCGGGGCAAAGAAGTCAGCCGCCGCATGGGCGACATCATCCACGAGATCGAGACGCTCGCCGCCGACGGCGTGGTGGAGATCACGCTCCTCGGCCAGAACGTCAACTCCTACGGCCGCGACCTCGGCGCGGGCCAGTACCGGCCGCAGTTCGGCGACTTGCTGCGCGCAGTCGACGCGGTCGACGGCATCGAACGCATCCGGTTCACCTCGCCGCACCCGAAAGACCTGCGGGCCGAGACGATCGCGGCGATGGCCGAGTGCCGCACCGTGTGCGAGCACCTGCACCTGCCGTTGCAGTCGGGTAGCGACCGCACGCTGGCGCGCATGCACCGGGGCTACACCGCCGAGCGCTACCTCGAACGCCTGGCCGCCGCACGCGCCGCGATACCCGACCTCGCCGTCACGACCGACATCATCGTCGGATTCCCGGGCGAGACCGACGACGACTTCGAACGCACGCTCGACGTCGTCACCGCCGCCGAGTACGACGCCGCGTACACGTTCGTGTTCTCGCCCCGTCCGGGCACCGAAGCGGCCGAGATGTTCGACGACTTCGTTCCCGCCGACGTGGTGAAGGAGCGCATGAGCCGGCTGACCGAACTCGTCGAACGGATCGGGTTCGCGAAGCACCAGGCCCGCATCGGGCGCGTCGAGAACGTGCTCGTCGAGGGACCGTCGAAGAAGGACCCCGACGTGCTCTCGGGCCGCACGCGCGGTCACAAGCTCGTGCACTTCCGCGCCGAGGGACTCTTCCCCGGCGACTGCGCCGACGTGCGCATCACCTCGGCCGCGTCGCACTTCCTGCGCGGTGAGTACATCGCCCGCACCCAGGCGGCCCCGCGCCGCCGCGTTCGCATTCCCGTCGAGGTGGTGTGAGCTTCCAGGCGGGAGATCCGATGGCCCGGTCGGCCTCGACGGGGCGCACGGGCGATCGAGGGTCATCGGTCGGAGCGCCATGAATCGTCACCTCGCGCTGGTCGGACCGACCGCGGCGGGCAAGTCGGCACTTGCGCTGGCGATCGCGCGGTGCCGCAACGACGTCGAGATCGTGTCGCTCGACTCCATGCAGGTGTACCGCGGCATGGACATCGGCACGGCCAAGCCGACGCCCGCCGAGCAGGCCGAAGTACCGCACCACCTCGTCGACGTCGCCGACCCGCACGAGGACTGGTCGGTGACGCGCACGCAGGAGCTGGCAAACACCGCGATCGCCGACATCGAAGGGCGCGGCCGCCGCGCCCTGCTCGTCGGCGGGACGGGGCTGTACGTGCAGTCGGTCATCGACGCCTTCACCGTTCCCGGCAACGACGACGACATTCGCGACCGCCTTGTCATCGAGACCAACACCGACGAGGGACTGGCCGACGCGTATGAGCGGCTGTACGAACTCGACGCGCCCGCGGCGGCCCGCATCGAACCGGGTAACCGGCGCCGCATCGTGCGTGCGCTCGAAGTCATCGAGTCGACCGGCCGGCCGTTCTCGTCGTTCGGCCCGGGCCTCGACACGTACGGTGCGCCCGCCATCGACGTTCGTATCGTCGGCTGCTGGTTGCCGCGCGCCGAGCTGGCGCGCCGTATCGACCTGCGGTTCACACAGATGGCCGCCGCCGGCCTGCTCGACGAAGTCGCCGCGCTCACGACGCGCCCGGGGGGGCTGTCCCGCACCGCCGCGCAGGCGATCGGCTACAAGGAGTTGCTTGCCCACCTGCAGGGCGAATGCACGCTCGACGAGGCGCTCGCGCTCGCGGTGAGCCGCACCCGCCAGTTCGCCCGGCGCCAGCGGGTCTGGTTCCGGCGCGACCCCCGCATCGTCTGGATGGGTGCGGCGCGGAATATCGAAGCGAGCATCGACGCGGTCCTGGCAACCTGGGAAGTCCCCTCGACACCGGTAGGCACGAGCGCACGATGACCCTCCACCTCTCGAAGCTCCACGCGACCGGCAACGACTTCCTCGTGCACCTCGCCGTCGACGCGGGCGCGCCGCAGCTCGACGCGGTCACGATCGCCGCGCTGTGCGACCGCAACCGGGGAATCGGCGCCGACGGCCTCATCACGATCGGGCCGGGCGGCGACGGTGCCGACTGCACGATGACGCTGCGCAACGCCGATGGCGGCCTGGCCGAGATGAGCGGCAACGGCATTCGGTGCCTCGCGTGGGTCGCGGCCCGCGCCGGGCTGGGAACGCCCGACGAGATCGTCGTCGACACCGCCGCGGGCCGCCGGGTCGTCGTACTCGAACGCGACAGCGACGGCGAGGTCGTCGCCGCCGACGTCGACATGGGCCCGGTCACCTTCGAACCCGGGCGCATCCCGATCGACGCGCCGTCCGCCTTGCACCTGGAGGCGACCGTCGACGATGTCGTATACGCAGGCGACGCCGCGGGCATGGGGAATCCGCACTTCGTCGTGTTCGTCGCCGACCCGGCCGTCACGCCCGTCACCCGGCACGGTCCGGTCATCGAACGCGACGCTCGCTTTCCCCGGCGCGTGAACGTCGAGTTCGTCGCCGTCGCCGGTCCCGACCGGCTCACGATGCGGGTATGGGAGCGCGGCGCGGGCGAAACCCAGTCGTGCGGCACCGGCGCGTGCGCGGCCGCCGCGGTCGCGCACCGGCGCGCCCTCGTCGGCGAACGCGTCCACGTCGACGTGCGGGGCGGCAGCCTCACCGTCGCGCTGGGGGAGACGATCCGTCTCGGCGGGCCCGTCGTGCACGTTTTCGACGTCGACATCCCGCACGAGCGTCTGCTGCGCGCCCTCGCCAGAACGACATGACCGATTCTCGGTCGCATCAGGGCCGCCATCGCCGGCGCCTCACCGCGACCGAGGTCGAGCTCGGTCGCGTCCGCCAGCGCGGCCTGCTCGTCGGCACCGGGTACGGCACGACGTCGGTCGAAGACGCCGAAGCGTCACTCGACGAGCTCGCCCAACTGTCCGAGACCGCCGGTGTCGAACCGGTCGACGTCGTGTTGCAACGCCGGTCGGTCCCCGATGCCGCGACCTACATAGGCAAGGGCAAGGCGAAGGAGATCAAGGAGCTCGGCGTCATGCTCGACATCGACCTCGTCGTCTTCGACGACGAACTGACACCGGCGCAACAACGCAACCTCGAGAAGATCTTCGAAGTCGACGTCGTCGACCGCGTCGCGCTGATCCTCGACATCTTCGCCCAGCACGCGACGAGCCAAGAGGGCATGATCCAAGTCGAGCTCGCGCAGTTGCGCTATCGGTTGCCGCGCCTGCGGGGCAAGGGCATGCAGCTGAGCCAGCAGGCCGGCGGTATCGGCGCCGGGCGGCGCGGCCCCGGTGAGACGCAACTCGAAGTCGACCGGCGCCGCCTGGTGCGCCGGGTGCAGAAGCTCGAACGCGACCTCAAGCAGCTCGCGGCCACGCGTGAAACGCAGCGTAAGGCTCGCCGCCGCCGCGACCTCCCGAGCGTCGCGCTCGTGGGGTACACGAACGCAGGCAAGTCGACGCTCCTGAACAAGCTGACGGGTGCGGGCGTCCTCGTCGAGGACCAGTTGTTCTCCACGCTTGATCCCACGACCCGCCGGTTGTATCTGCCGGGCGGCGAGACGGTGCTGTTCTCCGACACGGTCGGGTTCGTCCGCCGGCTCCCGCACCAACTCGTCGAGGCGTTCCGCTCGACCCTCGAAGAGGTCGTCGAAGCCGACCTCCTCGTGCACATCATCGACGCGAGTGCACCCGAGGCCGATGTGCGCATCGACGCGGTCGACGAAGTGCTCCGCGAGATCGACGCGGGCCAGGTACCCCGCCTGCTCGTGTGGAACAAGACCGACCAGGCCGACCCCGACGACGTGAAGCAGCTCCTCGCGTCGCATCCCGGCTCGGTTGCCATCTCGGCCACATCGGGCAGCGGGGTGAGCGATTTGCTGACCACGATCGGCGCGCGGCTGCGGGCGCTGGCGCGCGTCACCGAGTTCGTGGTGCCCTACGACCGCGGTGATGTGCTCGCCGCGCTGCACCGCGCCGGTGAAGTGCTCGTCGAGGTGCACAACGAGAGCGGAACCCGGGTCCGGGCCCGCCTTACCGAGGCGGCAGCGGGCCGGTTCGCGGAGTTCGGCGTCTAGTGTCGCCTCGATGCAGGATGGGCGTGTGACGACGACCGCGGGGTTTGTTCCGCCGCCGTACCCGTACGAGCGCCTCGACGCGTTGAAGCGTCTGGCCGATGCGTTGCCGGGTGGGGTCGTCGACTGCTCGATCGGCACGCCGTGCGACCCCGTCCCCGATGTCGCGACCGCGGCCGCGGCCGGGGTGCTCGACGCGTCGATGGGGTACCCCGCATCGGCCGGAAGTCCGGCGCTGCGCGAGGCCGCCGCCGGGTGGATTCGGCGCCGACTCGGTGTCACCGTCGACGCCTCCGAGGTGGGCGCGTGCGTCGGGACCAAGGAATTCGTGACCACCCTGCCGCACCTTCTCCGGTTGCGCACGCCGGGGCGCGACACCGTCTTGTACCCCGCCGTGGCGTACCCGAGTTACGAAATGGGCGCGGTGCTCGCGGGTTGTCGCGCGGTACCCGTTCCCGTCGACGCGGACTGGCGTCTCGATCTCGACGCGGTCGCCGACGGTGACGCCGAACGGGCGCTGGTGCTGTGGTGCAACGAGCCGGGGAACCCGACCGGGTCGGTTGCCGACGACATCTATTTCGAGCGGATCGCGAGTTGGGCCCGCGAGCGCGGGATCACCGTCGCGAGCGACGAGTGTTACGTCGAGTTCGCGCCCGACGTCACCACCATCCTGCGCGCGGGTCGCGAAGGCGTGCTCGCCGTCCACAGCCTGTCGAAGCGCTCCAACATGGCGGGCATGCGCGTCGGGTTCTACACCGGCGACCCCGATCTCGTGCACTACCTCGTCGAAACCCGCAAGCACACCGGGCTCATGGTGCCGACCCCGGTCCAGGCCGCGGCGATTGCCGCGCTCGACGACGACGCCCACGTCGAGGCGCAACGGGCGCGCTACGCCGAACGCGGCGCGCTCATGGCCGAGGGTCTCGCGGCCGCGGGCCTCGTGCACGGCGGCGGACCCGCAGCGTTCTACCTGTGGCTGCGTTCCGAGTCCGGCACCGACGACGGCTGGGAGATCGCGGGCCGCCTCGCGCACGAAGCCGGTCTGCTCGCGTCACCCGGCGATCTCTACGGTGTCGCGGGCGCCGACCACGTCCGCCTCGCGTTGGTACAGCCCCTCGACCGGTTGGAACTCGCGCTCGACCGCCTCGCCGCGAAAGGAAGCCCGTGAACGACGCGCTGAAGCAGGCCACACAACTCTGGGAAGCAGGCGACGCGTGGCGCGACGTCCTCGCGCCCGCCGAGGCGTTTGAGGCCGTGCGGTCCGTCATCGCCGCGCTCGACCGGGGCGAGATCCGCGTCGCCGAGATCGTCGACGGCGACGTCGTCGTGAACGAGGCGGCGAAGCACGCCATCCTCATGTGGTTCCGCGTCAACGACATGAGCGTCATCGAGGCGGGCCCGTTCGAGTACGTCGACAAGCTGCCGTTGAAGCGCGGGTACCGGGAAGCGGGCGTGCGGGTCGTCCCGGGCGCGTCGGCGCGGTTCGGCGCCTACCTCGCGCCGACGGTCGTGATGATGCCGTGCTACGTGAACATCGGTGCGTACGTCGACGAGGGCACCATGGTCGACACGTGGGCGACGGTCGCGTCGTGCGCCCAGATCGGCAAACGCGTGCACCTTTCGGGGGGCGTCGGCATCGGCGGCGTGCTCGAACCTCCGCAGGCGGTACCCGTCGTCGTCGAAGACGACGCGTTCATCGGGTCGCGCTGCATGATCGTCGACGGCGCCCGGGTGGGGAAAGGCGCCAAGCTCGGCGCGGGCGTGATCCTTACGTCGAGCACGCCGGTGATCGAAGCCGAAACCGGCAACGAAGTCGCACGCGGTCGCATCCCCGACCGCGCGGTCGTCGTGCAAGGCACGCGTATGAAGGAGTTCGCGGGTGGCACGTTCGGCCTGCCGTGCGCGCTGATCCTGCGCTACCTCGAAGACGAGCACCACGACAAGCTCAAGCTCAACGCGCTCCTGCGTGAGCACGGCATCGTGTCGTGATGGTGCGGACGCAGCGGAGTTCCGCGTGCCGGAGGCTGCTTCGGACGGGAGCGAAGGGAGCCATGTGATGGTGCGGACGCAGCGGAGTTCCGCGT
>JAWXCJ010000371.1:0-4554 GCA_034408875.1 Actinomycetota bacterium | reverse complement strand
CCGACGGCCACCTGGCGTGCGCCCGGCCGTCGTGGGCGCCGGTGCTCGTCGAGGCGTGCCTCAGCGTCGCCCGCCGCGCCGACCGCTCGGCCGCGCCCGTTAGTCGGTAGCGCCGAGTTCGCGGATACGGGCGATCTTCTCCGACGTGTGGTTCGCGTCGGGCCCCTGAATCTGCAGCAGTTCTTCTCGCGTCGCGGCCGCGATCGCCTCGGCGTTCTCGTCGGCGGCGGCAATGCGGGCTTCGATGCCCTCGGCCATGATTTTCTCGGCTTCGTCGACAAGCGCCGCGACCATGTCGGCTTCGGGCACCACGCGCACGACGTGACCCTTCACGAACAGATGGCCCTTGCCCCGCCCGGCCGCGATACCGAGGTCGGCTTCACGCGCCTCGCCGGGGCCGTTCACCACGCAGCCCATCACCGCGACCTGGAGCGGGATATTGCGGGATTCGAGCGCGGCCTGCGCTTCGGAGGCGACGCGGATGACGTCGACTTCGGCCCGCCCGCACGACGGGCACGCGATGAGGTCGAGGCCCTTGCGTTCGCGCAGACCCAACGCTTCGAGCAATGTGCGCCCCGCCTTCGCTTCCTCGACCGGGTCGGCCGTCAGCGAGAACCGGATGGTGTCGCCGATGCCTTCGGCGAGCAACGTCGCGATTCCGGCGGTCGACTTCACGAGACCGGCCGGGGGCGGACCCGCCTCGGTGACACCGAGGTGCAGCGGATGGTCGGTCGTGTCGGCGAGCAACCGGTACGCGTCGATCATCAACGGCACGTTCGATGCCTTCACCGAGATCTTCACGTCGTCGAAGTCGACCTCGCGAAACAGGTCGAGTTCGTGCATCGCCGACGCGACCAGCGCTTCGGGGGTGATGCCGCCGTGTTGTTCGGCCATGGCCGGGTCGAGCGACCCCGCGTTCACACCGATGCGAATTGAAAGTCCGCGATCCTTCGCCTCGCGCGCGACGGCCTTGATGTGCTCGGGCTTGCGGATATTGCCGGGGTTGAGGCGCAACCCGTGCACACCCGCCTCGATGGCGGCGAGCGCGAGCCGGTACTGGAAGTGGATGTCGGCAATGATCGGAACGGGCGAGCGGGGGACGATCTGCGCCAGACCTTCGGCCGCTTCCGCCTCGTTGCAGGTGCAGCGCACGATGTCGCAGCCGGTCGCGGCGAGCGCGTAGATCTGGGCGAGCGTGCCCTCGACGTCGGCCGTCTTCGTGGTCGTCATCGACTGGATCGAGATGGGAGCAGTTCCGCCGACCGCGACGGCCCCGACCTGGACCTGTCGCGTACGCCGCCGTTCGATCACGAATGCAGGTTAGAACGGGTTGTCGACGGGATTCACAATGTCGAGGAACAAACTCGACATGAAGATGAACGCCATGATCGCGACCACGACTCCCGTGAGCGGGAGCAGTTTCGCCGCGTCGGCCCGTACCGGGCGCCGGCGAATCGTCGACGCCACCTTCTCGTACGTGGCGATCGCGATGTGACCACCGTCGAACGGCAGGAGCGGGAACAGGTTGAACAAGCCGATGAACACGTTGACGAGGATGAGCAGCATCACCGCTTCGGCCCAGCCCTCGGCGATGGCCTGCCCGCCGGTACGGGCGAACCCGACGGGCGAGAGGAACCGCTTGTTCTCGTCGGCGTCTTCGTCGCCGCCGAGAATCCCGAAGTAGTTCTCGATTCCCGACAGCGAGAACATGTCGGTGAGCGCGCCGACCGAAGCGGCGCCGATGCGCCACACCTCTTGCGGCGCCTGGACGACTGCCTCACGAAGCGAGTAGTCGACCGTCCATTCGTTGAAGGCGGGGGCGACCCCGGCGCGCACCCGCGTGATGCCCCGGTCTTCCATGGTCTCCAACGTCACGTTGGTGTCGCGGACCACACCGTCGCGCTCGTAGGTGAACACGACCACTTCGCCGTTCTCACGGGCCCCGATGTTCTCGTAGAGGTCGTTCCACTCTTCGATGACCACCCCGTCCACCGCGACGATGCGGTCACCGGCCTGCAGCCCGGCTGCCTCCGCGGGCGAGTCGGCGGAGATCTCCTCGAGTGTCGTGAGGGTTTCACCCTCGCGGTCGCCGTGGACCCACAGCAAACCGGTCGCGAGGACGAACGCGATGAGGAAGTGCATCGCGGGACCGGCACCCGAGACGATGACCTTCGGGAGGAATTTCTTGTTGCGGTACGCGCGCGGTTCGTCCTCGGGGGCAACTTCCTCGAGGTTGGTCATGCCGATGATGCGGCAGTAGCCGCCGAGCGGGATTGCCTTGAGGCCGTACTCGGTCTCGCCGCGGGTGAACGACCAGACGCGCGGACCGAACCCGACGAAGAACTCGGTGACGAGCATGCCCGCGCGCTTGGCGGTGACGAAGTGGGCAAGTTCGTGGAAGAAGATGATGACGGGCAGGGAGACGAACGCGACGAGAAGCGCGGTCTGGGTGGGGAACAGCACGCCGAGCAGTACGAGCAGACCGAGGAACCCGAAGATCCAGACGCCCGGCCGGACGACGCGAATGTCCGAGTCCTCCAACAGATCCCTCACGTGCTACTCCTCCGGTCGATTGCCACGGCGGCGCGCCCGCGCGCGACCCGGTCCGCATCCAGAACGTCGGCGATCTCATCGGCGTTCCCGGTGCCCTGATCGAGTACTTCGGCCACGACCTCGGCGATTGTTGTCCACCCGATGCGCTCGTCGAGGAATGCCGACACTGCCACCTCATTGGCGGCGCTGAGCACGGCCGGCGCGGTGCCCCCGGCGCGACCGGCGGCGTAGGCCAGGGCCAGGCACCGGAACGTGGCCAGGTCGGGGGGCTCGAACGTCAGCGCACCCAGCGTCTGCCAGTCGATGGCACCGAACGGCTCGGGGAACCGTTCCGGGGCACCGAGCGCCAACCCGATGGGAAGGCGCATGTCGGGCATCGACATCTGCGCGATGGTCGCGCCGTCGACGAACTCGACCATGCCGTGGATGATCGACTGCGGGTGCACCACGACGTCGATGTCGTCGAAGTCGATGCCGAACAGTTCGTGGGCCTCGATCACCTCGAGCCCTTTGTTCATGAGCGTCGACGAGTCGATGGTGATCTTCGCACCCATGGTCCACGTCGGATGCTTGAGCGCGTCGGCGCGCGTGACGGTCGCGAGTTCGGCAGCGCTGCGACCGCGGAACGGGCCGCCGCTCGCGGTCAACAGGATGCGGCGCACTTCGCTCGGGCGTCCCGATCGCAGGCACTGCCAAATCGCGGAGTGCTCGGAGTCGACCGGGATGATCTCGCCGTCGCCCGAGGCCCGCGCCTTGGCGACAACCGGTCCGGCCGCGATCAGGCTCTCCTTGTTCGCGAGCGCGAGGCGTTTGCCGGCCTCGAGGGCCGAGATGGTGGCCGGGAGTCCCGCGAAGCCGACGACCGCGTTGAGGACGACGTCGGCATCGGGGTGCGCGGCGAGCTCGGCCAGCGCGTGAGGATCGTCGAGGCCGGAGCGGGCGAGGTCGGCGGGCACGCCGAAGGTCTGGGCCTGTTCCGCGAGCAGCTCGGTGTTGCGGCCGGCGGCCAGGGCGACGACCCGGTACTCGTCGCGGTGGCGGGCGATGACGTCGAGGG
This sequence comes from Actinomycetota bacterium, assembly GCA_034408875.1. GTDB lineage: Bacteria > Actinomycetota > Acidimicrobiia > IMCC26256 > PALSA-610 > JANNHK01. The sequence goes on along the minus strand of JAWXCJ010000371.1, from coordinate 944 downwards.
CCTGGGTTCCGATCGAACCCGTCGACCCGAGGATGACAACGCCCCTGCTCACCGCTCCAGGCTACCCAGCGAGCGAAGCCCGTTGGCCCTTCAGAACTGGATCAGGTCCAGGTGCAGCGCCAGGTAGTAGGTGATCGGCAGGCAGAACAGCAGGGCGTCGAAGCGGTCGAGCACGCCGCCGTGGCCGGGCAGCAACGACCCGAAGTCCTTGAAGCCGAGGTCGCGCTTGAGCATCGACTCGCTCAGGTCGCCCAGGAACGCCCCGGCGGCGACGAACAGGCCGAGGACCGCACCCGAACCCGGCGACCAGGGATACAGGCCGGGGCCGGCGAGCCCGCCGACGATGACCCACCCGACGACAACCGCGGCCACCATGCCCGCAACCGTTCCTTCGAAGGTCTTGTTGGGCGAGATGCTCGGCGCGATCGGACTCTTGCCGAACTGCGATCCGACGAAGAAGCCGACGACGTCGTACGCGACCACGCACGCGACGGTTCCGATGATGAGCCCGACACCGTCCTTGGCGCCGAGGATGAGTCCGGCGAATCCGCCCAGCCCGCCGACGTACCCGAACGCGAGGACCGTCGTGGCCACGCCGATCAGGGGCCGGCCCGGTGTGACCTCCCACAAGAACCACAGCATCGAGAACAGCACGAGCACCCCGATGAACACGGGGTATGCGTTCGCGCCGTATTCGCGTGCGGCAATCGGCAGGCAGAACGAGGCGATGAGCGCGAGGACCGACGCGGGCCGGAAGCCGCGGTGCTGCAGCGCGCCCGTGAGTTCGAGCGTTCCGAGTCCGACGACGACCGAACACAGCAGCGCGGTCCAGAAGGTGCCGGCCTTGAAGCAAAAGAGCGCGATCACGAGGATGCCCAGCGCAGTCATGATCGCGGTAGGAAGATCGCGAGTCGATGGCGCAGGCTGGTTCTGGTTCTGGTTCT
>JAWXCJ010000370.1:0-3472 GCA_034408875.1 Actinomycetota bacterium | reverse complement strand
CCAGTCGAGGTCGTCGTTCCAGTCGAGCTGGCGTTCGTCGAGGTTCTGCCAGAACGGGTACCACTCGGCGTCGCCCCTCGCCGCAAGCCGTTCCGCGGTCGACGCTACGCCAACAACCGTGACAGGGGGCGGCTGAACTAGTGGGGGAGCGCGCAGTAGGAATCGATGCCGAGAACCTGGAGCGTGCGGCCCATGCCGATCCAGCCGCCGATGCAGACGGTGAGGTCGAGGATCTCCGCGTCGGAGTACGCCGCCTTCATGCGCGTCCAGAAGGCGTCGTCGAGGTTCTGGTGGTCGAGCGCGAACCGTTCCGCGTACTCGACCGCAAGCCGATCGCGCTCGTCGTACCCCGCGTACGTCGCCCACTCCTCGACGTGCGAGTAGTCGGCCTCGGTGAGCGCGTCGGCCGCGCCTTTGGTCTTGCGCCACTGCCGGCAGATCAGACAGCCGTTGATCTGCGCGATGCGCATGCGGGCCAGTTCGCGTTCGCGCACCGGCACGATGCTCTGGTCGTAGATCGCGTGACTGAGCGCGCCCGCGCCCATGCCCATCTCCGGCCGCAGCGCCCACACCCGTACTTCGGGGTCGCCGGGACCGTCGGGAATGTCGATGCGCGGGGTGGTCATGAAATCTCCAGGTCGAGGAGCGCGCACGGATTCGTGCAGGCCATGGTGCGGATCTCGGTCTCGGTCAGCCCGCAGGCGAACAGGGCATCAGCGTAGGTCTGGAGCCCGGCGGCGGGATGCGGGTTCACCTTCTGGCCGAAGTCGGTGCCCAGCGTGACCCGCTCGACCCCCACCGCGCCGATCGTCTGCACCATTTCGGCGACCGTCTTGGTGGCGAGCGCGCCGATGCACGTGAAGGCGCACAGCTCGATCCACGCGCCGAGATCGGCCAGTTCGGCGCATTGCCCGGCGGTGAGTTTGGGGCCGGCGAGGTCTTCGGTCGCATGGGTGACGAGCACAGTGCCCCGGCGCGCGAACTCCTTCACCACCGTGTAGTGCTCGGCGGCGCTCACGTGTCCCGTCGCGAGCACCGCGCCGTGTTCGTGCACGAGCGCGAGCACTGCTTCGGTCTCGGGGAGGAGCCGGCCGTCGTCGTCGACCACGACCAGGCCCGGGCCCTCGAGCCCAAGTTGCGCGGCGACGCCGTTCACGACGTCTTGCCTACTCGTCAGGGTCGGGAGCCATACGATCTTCGCCCCGAGCTGCAGCGCGACGTCGACCGCTTCCGGGTTCACGCCGCCGACCTCGCGGTCGCAACAGATGCCACCGAACACGGCCAGGTCCGGCGTTTCGCGCTGCACGGCCCACGCGAGCGACGCCGTCGGGAAGTCGTGCGACTTCAGCACCAGGGCGCGGTGACCGGCCGCGGCGGCTTCGCGTGCAGCTTCGAATGCGTCGACCGAACGCTCGCGGTGCGCGTCGGGTCCGAAGTGGCAGTGCAAGTCGGCGGCACCGGCGAGGTCGACGCTCATGCTGATGCGGCTCCGGCCTCCGGCCCTCGATCACCCGGGTTCTCTCCGTGCGAAGACCCGGCCTCCGGCCCTCCCGCCGGGGTGAGCTCGATGTTGAGGTGCTGGCTTACGTCACCCACGTGGTCGACGAAAATGTGGCGACGCGCGAACTGCCACTTTCCGCGCACCCGCGCGAAGTCGTCGCGATACCGGCCCGTCACGACCGGCTGCAACGGCAACAGGGGCGTGGCCTGGAACACGACGAATGCAGAACGGGCCTGTGCGGTACCCGCCGACTCCTCGATGTCGACCTGCACGTTGTCGGTGAGATGGCGCGTGCGGAGCGTGCCGTCGTCGTGCACGCGGTTCGTGCGTTCGTAGAGCCGGACGATGGCGGTGCCGCCGACCACCTCACCGGGGTAGCCCTCGTTCGTGAGGACCGCGTTGGCGAACAGGACGCGCAATCCGTCGTAGTCGGCCGCGTCCATCATCTCGGCGTAGCGGAACAGCAGCGTGGTGATCGCGTGGTGGCTCTCCCAGGTTCCGGCCGGCATCGGGCGATCGTATTCTCAGTGCGATCCCGGCGCTCGCGCGGCTCGCACCAGGCAATCGATGGCGACTTCGCCCGTCGCGACGGTTCGCTCGACCTCGCCCGCGTACCTGACGCCGAACCCGTCGAGGTGGGGGACGACGTCGGCGGCGGTGTAGAGCACGTCGGGGTTCGACGGACCGCCGTACCCGTCGGTGAGGTTGCGGCGGTCGTGGCCGACGAGCACAAACGTGCCGCCCGGCGCGACGGCGCCGGCCGCGCGCGGCCAGATCACGGCGCGATCAGCGGCGACGACCTGGAGGTACGCGAGCACGACGAGGTCGTAGGCGCGAGGGGTCGGTTCCCACTCGAGCAAGTCGCCAACCTGCCACTCGACTGCAACTTCTTGCGCAGCGGCGAGGCTTCCGGCCTTCTCGATCGCGACGGCCGAGAAGTCGACTCCGGTGGCCTGCCAGCCGCGCGCCGCGAGCCAGATCGTGTTGCGGCCCTCGCCGCACGCGAGGTCGAGGGCCCGTCCGGGCGCCAGCGCGGCGCACTCGCGCGCGACGAACTGATTGGGGTCGACGCCCCACACGATCTCGGTGGCGGCGTACCGCTCGTCCCAGTCTCGGGCCTGCACGCGGGGTCAGCGTAGGTCGGGAGCCCGCAGGACACACCCACCACCGCTACGCCTCGCACTGCGATCGGCGGGGTCGAAATCTCTTGGACTGAAAGACCGAAAACCCTTGCGAAATAGGGGTGGATTCGCTATGATACGAACGTATGTACCCCTCCTACGAAGACCCGCTCGACGAGCTCGAAACGGCACTCGAGAAGGTCCTCGCGTCCGACTACACCCACGACCTGTCCCGGCTCCGGAAGATCCTCGACCGCGGGGAAGTCGTCTGGCTACGGGCAGTCGGTGCGGCGGCTCGGGCCGGTGAGTTGAACACGAGTCCGCGGCGGGGTCCCGCCGCGGAACTGGCCGACCGGGCCCGCATGACCCCCACCGCCGCCGCACGCGATCTTTCCGCGGCGCGTCGGCTCGATGATTTTCCCGTACTGGCCGGCGCGTTCGTCGCCGGTGATGTCCGCCGCGACCACGTACAAGTCCTGACCCAGGCCGCCACCACGCCGGAACGTGTCGCGATGTTGCAGCGCTACGAAGACGAACTCGTGCAGGTCGCCAAGACCCACAGTGCCCGGAACTTGAGCACGAGCGTGGGCCGGCTCTGCGACGCCGCGGATGGAGACGACGGGTCGGGTGCCGCGAACGCGCTGCACGACAAGCGGGGCGTGTACCTCTCGCCCGCGTTTCGGGGCATGGGCGTGCTGAACGGGCAACTCGACCCCGAACAGACCGAGCACGTCATCACTGCGTTCGAGCACCGCATGACCCAAGACCCCGATCTGCCCGGTGAGCGGAAGCGCACCCGGCCCCAACGTCGTGCCGACGCGCTGGCCGATATCTGCCGCTGGTACAGCAT
>JAWXCJ010000369.1:0-12437 GCA_034408875.1 Actinomycetota bacterium | reverse complement strand
GATCAGGGCAATTCGCGAGCGGCGCACGCCTGATCATCGCGGATGGAACTGCAGCGCCCTGGCATTGGCCGGAAGCCCGCTCGTACACTTGACCGCCCAGTCAAGACGTTGGGGATGTTGGGCGAGTCAACTCGTGGGGGAGGCCCTCGCATGGCCGATGTGCAGGCAACGGTGGACACAGATGTGCAGTCCGACGAGCAGCGCGTCACCGAGCGCTGCGATCAGCTCCTCGCGGAACACGACCCGAAGACGACGCCGGCCGCCGAATTCCTCGGGGCGCAGTTCGACCTCGGCCTCGGATGGGTGCACTTCCCCGAAGGCGCGGGCGGCCTCGGCCTGTCACCCAAGCTCCAGAACACGATCAACGCCAAGCTCATGGCCGCGGGCGGGCCGTTCCCGTACGCGCGCAATCCGATCGGTTACGGCATGTGCGCGCCGACGCTGGTCGTGCACGCCACCGACGAGCAGAAGACCCGTTACCTGAAGAAGCTGTTCACCGGCGAAGAGATCTGGTGCCAGATGTTCTCCGAGCCGGGCGCGGGCTCCGACGTCGCGAGCCTTTCGACGCGTGCATTGCGCGACGGCGACGAGTGGATCCTGAACGGCCAGAAGGTGTGGACCACTCTTGCTCATGTCTCGCGGTACGGCATCGTGCTTGCCCGCAGCGACACCGAAACCGTGAAACACAAGGGCATGACGATGTTCGTCATGGACATGCAGGCGCCGGGAGTCGAAGTGCGCCCGCTCGTGCAGGCGACGGGTGAGGCGGAGTTCAACGAGGTCTACATGACCGACGTGCGCATCCCCGACAGTGAGCGCCTCGGTGACGTGGGCGAAGGCTGGGGTGTGTCGCTCACCACGCTCATGAACGAACGGGTGTCGATCGGCGGCCAGGTGTCGCCGCGCGGCAGCGGCATGATCGCCATCGCGCTCGGCGCGTGGAAGCGCAGCTCGAAGAACGGCGACCCGGTGGCGCGCGACCAGCTCCTCCGGCTGTGGGTCGACGCCGAAGTGAATCGTCTGACAAACCTGCGCGCCTCACAGAAACGCGCGAAGGGCACGCCCGGGCCCGAGGGGTCGGTCGGCAAGATGGCGATGGCGGGGCTGAACCAGCGGCTGATGAGCTTCGTCATGGAGCTCATGGGTCCCGAAGCGATGCTGTACCCGGGCGGCTACCCGATGGATCGCCCGACAACGGCCATGGATCTCACGAAGCCCCAAAAGGCCTTTTTGCGGGTGCAGGCCAACTCCATCGAGGGCGGCACGACGAACATCATGAAGAACATCCTCGGCGAGCGGGTCCTCGGCCTGCCCGGGGAGCCGCGGCCCGACAAAGACGTGCCGTGGAGCCAGGTTCCTCGCAGCTGACCTGCAGGAAGGCCCCCATTGTGCCGAAGGTCACTGCGATGCTCTTTTTCCGACGCGGCCGGTGCGTCGTGGCCGTTCTCGCCGCGCTCGTTTGCCTGTCCGCGACGGCCGCAGGAGCCCAGGAGGCCCCCGCGGAGACTCCGCCGGCCACCGTGCCGGCCCCGCCGCCGTTCGACATGCCGATGGACGCGGGCCAGAAACTCCTCGAACAACGCGATCGGGCGAACCTCGCGATTCTCTACGGCATGGACGAACTCCCGAAGGCCGAGAGCGCGCGCGATGTCGTCCGCACCGAAGTCGACCGGCTGAACACGCGACTCACCGTCCTGCAATCCGACCACTCGCGCACTGTGCGCGAGATCGCGGCGTCGAAGGCCCGGCTCACCGCGGCGGCCGCCGACGCGTACGTGCACGCGGGCAGCAACGGCGCGCACGTGCTCGAGCAGATGGCGAAAGCGCAAGATTCGCTCGACCTCCAGCGCGACATTCACCTCATCGAGACGTACGGGCGCCGCGAGATCGACGTGCACGACGCGCTCGTCGACGAGAAGGGCGACCTCGAGGACGACATCGCGAGGGTCACCGTTCGGCGCGACGACAAGGAAACCGAGTGGAACGAGGCCGTCGCGTACGCCGACAGCGTGCGGTTCGCGCTCGACATGGCCCGGGTGAGCCTCGCCGACGCCGAAGAGGGCCTGACGAAGTTCCACGAGCTCGCGACGTGGGCGAGTAGTCCGATCCAGGGCCCGAACTACCTCACGGCGTACCACCTGGCCGAGTTCGTGAAGGCGTCGGGGACGACGCAGAACATCACGGTGTCGATCGAGGAACTCGCGCAGTTCTACATCGAGGAAAGCGCCAAGGTCGGCATCCGCGGCGACGTCGCGTTCGCGCAGTCGATCCTCGAGACTGGGCACTTCGGCTTCGCCGGCAGCATGGTCGAACCCGAAGACAACAACTTTGCCGGCATCGGCGCGTGCGACTCGTGCAGCCGCGGCTTCCGCTTCGAGGACGCCCGCCACGGCGTGCGCGCGCAGATGCAACTGCTCCGCGTCTACACGGACGCGGACGTCACGGTCGACTCACTACCCGACCCGCTCCTGCTTCCCGGAACGCTGCGGCTCGGCTTCCGTGGCGAGGTGCAGTCGTGGTGGGACCTCACCGGTACGTGGGCGACGGCGTACGACTACGGCATCCGCGTGTACGCGCTCTACAGCACGATCGTGGAGTTCGCCAAGACGCTGCCGCCTCCACCCGAACCACCCGTGGAGCCACCGCTACCCACCGGCTAGAACCGGCGGCATGAAGTTCGCTCAGGCCGTGATCGCGTAGCGCGGCACGGCGGCGAGCGCGTCGATCCAGCGCGCGAGCGCGCGTTCCAATCCCGCGCGTGCCGCGGCGGGGCGGCGGGCGAGGACGTGACCCGCGGTGAGCGTGCACCGCACCGTCACGATGGTCTTGTCGCCGTCGGCGACGAACGTCCACCGCATCGTGCTCGGACCCGACGCCGTATCGGTCGACCACGCGAGCTGCGACCCGACCCTGAACGCGGTGATCTCCGAACGGGCACGCGTGCCGCGCCACACCCATTCGAAATCGCATCCCGGCCCGACCTTCGCACCCGGGGCGACCCAGGAAACGTCGGGATGCCACGTCGTCCACTGCTCGACCGCGGCTTGGCGAGCCCACAAGGTGGGGCTGGGAACTGCGACTACCCGTTCCACGGTGACCACGACGGGTCCGCGCATCAGGCTCCTTGCACGTGCACTCGAATCTGGACACGAGGGCCACTGGGAACGATAACCAGCGTGTCGTGCTCGTGCCACGAAAGTTCCTCGTACGGCTCCCAGCTTCCGAACGCGATTGCGCGCCTAACGTCCATTTCGCGGGCGATGCGCTGGAAACGGCACCGATCGACATCGATGAGCCAACGAGACCCATCTGAGTCGATCGCCAGGATGCCCCCCTCGAGCTCTCGTCCGAACGTATGCAGTTGCTCGAGAGGGGCCGGCCTGGCCGTGCTCCGGATTGAGGCGGGGGAAACCATCGGGTGAAGCGTGCCCCGCCCGAACGACGGCCATGGCGCAGGACTGTTGCGGTTTCGCGACAAAGTCGTCAGGAACCGGAATGCCCCCGGACCGCCCGGGGGCGCCGGGCGGGGCATCATGGTCGCTTATGGCTTCCCGCGTGCTCGTCATCGAGGACGAGGCTCCCGTCCGAGCCATGGTCCGGTTGATCCTGGAAGACGAGGGTTTCGAGGTCATCGAAGCCGCCGACGGCGAAGAAGGCCTCGAACGGTTCGCGAGCGAATCGCCCGATCTGGTCCTCGTCGACCTGCGCCTGCCGGGCACGCACGGGTTCGAGGTGTGCCGGGCGCTGCGTGCGTCGAGCGACGTTCCCATCATCATTCTCACGGCCCAGGTCGACAGCCACGACGTCGTCGCCGGCCTCGAAGCGGGCGCCGACGACTACGTGACGAAGCCGTTTGTCGCCAAAGAACTCGCGGCCCGTATCCGTGCCGCGCTGCGCCGCTCGACTGCCGTCGTGGGCGGCGACTCGCCCGCGGTGCACCTGATCGGCAGCATCGAGATTCGCGAAGAGGCCGGCGTGGTGCGCAAGGACGGCACCGTGTTGCACCTCACCAAGACCGAGTTCCGGCTGTTGTGCGAGTTCGCTGATCACGCGGGGCTCGTGCTCTCGCGTGAGCAATTGCTCGAACGGGTGTGGGGGTACGACTACCTGGGCGACAGCCGGCTGGTCGACGCCCACGTGCGGCGCCTCCGCACGAAGATCGAAGACGATCCCGCGAACCCGAGGCTGCTGCGCACGGTACGCGGGTTCGGTTACAAGATGACGCGCCCGGGTGACGATGGCGACGACGGGGCGTAAAGGGCGGGGCGGGCTCGGGCTGCGGGCCCGAGGAACCGTTGCCTTCGCCCTGCTCGCTCTCGTGCTGTCGGCCTCACTCGCGGTCCTGACGTACTCGATCGCCCGTTCGTACCTCCTCGACCAGCGCGAGTCACTCGCACTGCGTCAGGCGTTTATCAACGCCCGCGCCACGAACGAGTTCTTGCGGGCGGACGACCCCGACGTCCCCGACCTGCTTGCCGCGCTGCCGAGCAGCAGCGGCAGCTTCGTCGTGCTGCGCGCCGACGACGAATGGTTCGCGCTGTCGGTCGGTACGGGACGCGCGGTGCTTCCCGAGTCGCTCATTGCCGCAACCGACGACGGCGCGGCCGCGCGCCAGCGGGCCGTCATCGGCGGCGACCCCGCGCTGGCCGTGGGCATCCCGCTTCCCGCGGCCGACGCCGCGTACTTCGAGGTGTTCCCGTACGACGAGTTGGAGAAGACGCTCGCCACGCTCGGCTACTCGCTGCTCGCGGCCGCAACGATCACGACGATTCTCGGGGCGCTCGTCGGCTCGTACGCGAGCCGGCGGGTGTTGCGGCCGTTGCGCGGGTTCACCGTCGGCGCCGCCGAACTCGCGCGCGGCAACTTCGCGACGCGTCTCACCGCACCGGGCGACAAGGACCTCGCGCCGATCGCCACGTCGTTCAACGAGATGGCCGAGGCACTGCAGAAGCGGCTCGAACGCGAGGCGCGCTTCGCGTCCGACGTCACCCACGAGCTGCGCACGCCGCTCACCGCGCTGTCCGCCGCGGTCGAGGTGCTCGACCGGCGCGCCGACGAACGCTCGAGGCCCGTGGTCGACGTATTGCGCACGCAGGTGCGGCACTTCCAACAGCTGGTGCTCGACTTGCTCGAGATCTCGCGTTTCGATGCGGGCGCCGTCGATCTCACTGCCGAGCAGGTTTCGACGACCGAGTTCTTCGCGTCCGTGTTGCGCGGTTTGCAGAAGGAGTCGGTGCCGCTCGAAATTTCCGACGACGCGCCGGCCACGTTCCGGCTCGACAAGCGCCGGGTCGAGCGCGTCGTCGCGAACCTGGTGGAGAACGCCGACCGGTACGCCGGTGGCCCGACGAGCGTTCAGGTCAGCGGCGCCGACGGGGTGCTGCGGATCGTGGTCGAGGACGAAGGACCGGGGATCCCGCCCGACGAGGTCGACGCGGTCTTCGAGCGGTTCCATCGGTCGACTGCGGTGAGCAGCGACTCGGAGCGCGGCACGGGCCTCGGGTTGGCGCTGGTCACCGAACACGCGGCGCTGCACGGCGGGCGCGCGTGGGTCGAAGCCCGCGTGCCCACCGGCGCGCGCTTCGTGGTCGAAATCGCGGAGCCTCCGCTGTGACGCGCCGCTCCGTGGTGCTCGGGGTTGTCGCGTGCGCGCTGGCCGTCGCGGCCGGGTGCGGCGTGCCGTCCGATGGTGATGCCCGCCCGATCGCGCCCGACCAATTGCCCGAAGGACTCGGCGCGCCCGAAAGCACGACGACGATACCGGCGCCCGAGTCGACGCAGATCGTGCAGCTGTTTTACGTGCGTCAGGGTTCGCTGGTGCCGACCATCGACGAAGTGTCGGTCAACGCGTCACTCAACGAGATCATGGCGGCCCTGACGAGCGGGCCGGTGGATGAACTTGCGAACGTCGGTTTCCGGTCCGCGCTTGGCGGCGCCGACGTCGTGCGCGACGTTTCCCTGTCGGCCGGTGTCGCGAGGGTCGACCTGACCCCTGCGTACACGCAGATTCCCCCCGGTGACCAGGTGCTCGGCCTCGGCGAGATCGTGCTCACGCTTACCGCCCAAGCGGGTGTCGGGCAGGTGCAGTTCACGCTCGATGGTCAGCCGATCATCGTCCCGAGTGCCGACGGCACCATCGCGGCCGGCCCGGTTTCGCGCGACAACTACGCCGCGCTCCTCGCGGTCTGATCGCGCGCCGCGGCCCCGGGCGAATCCGGGGCCGTGACGAGGGGGGAGGTGGTGCGATGTCAGGGGACCAGTAGTCGTGCGTCGCTAGAGGGGAATTCTCACCCCCTAGCGACGCACGGCTACTCGCTGGTGGGGCCGGTGAAATTCGGCGGGCGCTTTTCGAGGTGGGCGGCGAGGCCTTCGGTCGCGTCGGGCCCGCCGAAGCCGTAGAACTCGTACGCGAGCGAAGCGTCGAACGCGGGGCCTTGGGCGCGATACCAGTGGTTCAGCGTGTGCTTCGTCCAGCGGATGGCGCTCTGCGCGCCGGCCGCGAGCGTGCGTGCGACTTCGAGTGCACGCGCCTGTTCCTCGCCGTCGTCGACCACGAGCGACACCAGGCCGATGCGTTCGGCTTCCTCGCCTGTCAGCGTCTCGCACGTGAGGAGGTAGTACTTCGCCTTCGCCATGCCGCACAGCAACGGCCAGCAGATCGCGGCGTGGTCGCCTGCCGCGACACCGAGGCGCGTGTGCCCGTCGATGATGCGCGCGCTGCGCCCCGCGATCGAGATGTCGGCGAGGAGGGCGACGACGAGACCGGCGCCGACCGCGGGACCGTGGATCGCCGACACGATCGGCTTCGAGCAGTTGACGACGTTCAGCACAATGTCGCGTGCCTCGCGCATCACCCGCGTTCGGGCCGCGTACTCGTCGGTCATGTCGCGCAGGAGGTCGAAGCTGCCGCCGGCCGAGAACGCGCGGCCCGCGCCCTGCACGATCGCGACCCGCACGTCGGGGTCGCGGTCGACCGCGAGCCACACGTCGGCGAGATCGCGGTGCATGTCGGCGGTGACTGCGTTGAGGTTCGGTGCGTCGAGGACGACGCGCAGGATGCCGGGCTCCGGGTGCTCAAACGTCAAGCTGGGGAACGCGGCGTAGCGGTCGGTCACGGCCAGAACCTAACCTCGACCTCATGCCCGTGAAGGAAGGCCCCGTCCCGCCGTTTCCTCAAGGTGCCGACTCGCCCGAGGCGCACGACGAGTTCGACCGGTTGCGGCGGCGGGTGTTGTGGAAGATGCCGTCGGGGCTCTACGTCGTCGGCACGACCGACAAGGGCGAGCGCCGCAACGGCATGACCCTCAACTGGGCGACGCAGGTGTCGTTCGACCCGAAGCTGCTCGGGATCGGAGTCGAAAAGGACGCGTTCACGCACGAGCTGATCGCGGCAAGTGGCGTGTTCGCGCTGTGCGTCATCGACCGCGAGGACCGCGCCATCGTCCGCAAGTTCACCAAGCCGGTCGAGGTCGACCTTGCGGCGCGCACCCTCAACGGCTTCCCGTACGTCGACGGCCCCGAAACGGGCGCACCTGTCCTTGCGCAGAGTGTGGCCTACATCGAATGCGTCGTGCGCCAACCCGTCGAGGTGGGCAATCACACGCTGTTCCTGGGCGAAGTCGTCAACGCGGCGTTTCTCAAGGACGAGGAAACCGAGGTGCTGCGCATGGAAGACACGCGCATGAACTACGGAGGGTGAGGTTCCATTTACTCATCTGTGCCGGAGGGTGGCCGATCGGGTCGCATGTCCTTTCGCCACCGCTTCGTAGCCATGGTCAGTGTCGGCTCTCTCGTCGTCACCGGTCTGACGGTCGTTCCCCAAGCCGCAGACGCCGCCGTCGACTCCATGCCCAACCAGTCGCAGTGCGACAACGGCAGCACCACGTACACGTGGACGGGTCTCGGCATCAACCGGCCGGTCGTCGCGTCGATGACCGTCGACGGTGAGACCATCGCCGACCCGGCCAACCCGGCCGACGGCGGTCTGGGCGTCGCCGTCTGTGCCAACACCACCGGCGCCCGCAAGACCGGCATCACGATCATCCGCCGGTCGGGCAGCGACTACAGCCGCAACCTCACCGGCGCGGTGACGCCGCTCGGCAATGCGGTCACGAAGAACTCGTCGATCCGAATTGTGCTGAGCAACATGGGCGACCTGGCGCGCTACTTCTCGTTCGCACTCGTGCAGGGCACCGTCACCAACTGGACAACTGCCAACCTCGGCGCAGCCTCCGCGTCGCTCGATGTCACGGTGAAGCCGGTCGACTTCGTGACGGTCGCGAACGAATACAACCAGTGCTCGGCGACGCCGCCCGACTGCCGGGCGCCGGCATCGATCTACGACGGTATCGGCGTGTACCTCGACCTCGACCTCGACACGGCCGGATCGTTCTCGACCTTCACAGGTGCGTACTTCGCGTTCGAGAACGCGATCGCCGGATTCGCGCAGGCGGTGCAGGACGACGAGGAACCCGGCCTGTCCGTCACGCTCGGCGGCCCGACCCGCAAGCTCGACGGCACGATCAACGTGGGCAAGCTCGAAGCGTTCCTTCCCGATTCGGTGCTGCTGGCGATGTTCGGTACCACCGACACGACGCTCGCCGATCGCCTGGTCGTGACGCGTAGCGAAGGCGGCGTGAGTTCTTCGCCCGCGTTCACGACAACGCGGGTCACGGGTGGGCTCAAGGTCTCGATGCGCGACATCACGTTCTCCACGCCGGTGTACTCCATCGTCAAAGGTTCCGGCACAACCGACCCGGCGGTGCCGAAGCGCGTCGACATGGTGTCGTCGGCCACGGGTCTCGGCTACCTGGTCGCGGCGGCCGACGGCGGTGTGTACTCGTACGGCGATGCCCTGTACCGCGGCTCGATGAGCGGCACGACGTTGAACCGGCCCATCGTCGACATGGCGGCGACGCCCACAGGCAACGGTTACTGGTTGGTGGCCGACGACGGGGGCGTGTTCTCGTTCGGTGACGCGAGCTTCAAGGGTTCGACGGGTGCGATCCGTCTGAACCGCCCGATCGTCGGCATGGCATCGACACCGTCGGGCAACGGTTACTGGTTGGTGGCCGACGACGGTGGCGTGTTCTCGTTCGGCGACGCGGCCTTCTACGGTTCGACGGGCGCGATCCGCCTGAACCAGCCGGTGGTCGGCATGGCCCCGACCCCGAGTGGCGCCGGGTACTGGATGGTCGCATCCGACGGGGGCGTGTTCTCGTTCGGTGACGCGGCCTTCCACGGTTCGACGGGCGCGATCCGTCTGAACCGGCCCGTCGTCGCGATGGCGGCGACCTCGACTGGCGCCGGCTACTGGTTCGTGGCCGACGACGGTGGCGTCTTCACGTTCGGCAACGCCACGTTCCACGGCTCGACCGGTGCGATCTCACTCAACTCGCCGGTCGACTCGATCGCCGTGACACCCGGCGGCGCCGGCTACTGGCTCGCCGCGACCGACGGCGGCATCTTCAGCTTCGGCACCGCCGCCTTCCACGGCGCCCCGACGGCGTAACGACCGGTGCGTCGCTTGGGGCCACTACAGGTACCCCAAGCGACGCACGGTCTTTTCAGGTGTTTGTCAGTGATCTTGGTCACGACAGCCCGGCCCGCTTCAGGCGGAGCGGTTTCGTCACGACATAAAGCGGGTGAACCGCCGCGGGTCGGAGTCGACGCTGCGTTGTCCCGCCCATACCGAGGGCACGTTGACGCGCGGCTCGACAACGGCACGTCGGGTCTTTCGAGTCATCTTCGACGGCGAGTCGCGCGGGATCGTCGACCTGCGGTGCGCGCCGGGTGAGCGCCTGCCGCCCGACCTTCAGATCGGCGAGAGGTTCAGGTTGGCGCTCGAACTCGAGCGCTCGGTGCTCGCGTTGGAGGGACGGTTGAGCAACCGGACAGGCAGCACGGTGCGGATCGCGATCAGCGGTGAGCCGAGCGAGTTGCCGCGCCGGCGCCGCTACACGCGGGTGCGCGTGAACCAGGCGACGACGCTGCGTATCACGCGTGACGACGGACGAATCCTTTCGGTCCCGGCCAAGATCGTCGACCTCTCGCAAGGCGGCTGCTCGGTGCGCGTCGAGGTCGTCGTCCCGGCCAAGGTCGCGGTCACGGTCGAGGCCGAGTTGCCGCTTCGGGTCACCTTGCCCGGCCGCGTGATTCGAGCCGGAGGCGGTGAAGGCGTCCCCGGTACGATCGGCGTGCGGTTCGACGAGTTGCAGGCCGACGTCCAGGCCACGCTTATGGAGTTCCTGCACAGGCGCCGCGGTCGTCACGTCGCCTGATTCGAAGCCGTCGATCTAGGCTCCCGCCATGACCGATGTTGAAGTGCCGCGCGAAGGCACTGAGCACCACGGGTTGCTGCACAACTGGAAGTACGTGCTCGCGACGACCAACCCGCCCCGCGGGCACATGGACCCCATCTCGAAGTGGCTGTACCTGACCCGCGCCGGTGTGCTGCCGATGACGCTGGTCTCGGCCGCACTCGCCGGGCTGATCGCGATCTACCGCGACGTCGACGTGTCGTGGGGTTGGTTCGCGCTCGCCGCGATCGGCATCGTGGCGGCGCACATGTCGAACAACCTGATGAACGACCTGTTCGACCACCAGGTCGGCACCGACCGCGAGGACTACCCCCGCAATCTCTACTCGCCGCACCCGGTGCTCTCGGGTGTCGTGACCCGCGGTCAGCTGAAGCGCTACGTGCTCATCGTGAACGTGCTGTGCCTGGCGATCATGATCGTGCTGACGGCCGCGCAGGGCTGGCCGATCACCGCGTTCGCGCTCGGCGGTTTCCTGCTCTCGGCCGCGTACACCGCGCCGCCGCTGCGGCTCAAGAAGCGCGGACTCGGCGAACCGACCGTGCTCGTCGTATGGGGCCCGTTGATGGTCGGCGGCTGCTACTACGCGGCGACCGGCGAGATCCCCGGCGCGGTGCTCCTCGCGTCGCTCCCGTACGCGGTGCTGTGCACGACCGTGTTGATGGGCAAGCACATCGACAAGATCCCGTGGGATGAACCCGACGGCACCAACACGCTGCCCGTTCTCCTCGGCGAGGCGCGCGCCCGGGCCGTGACCAAGGGAATGTTCGTCGCCTTCTACCTCGGCGTGATCGCGCTCGTCATCGCCCAGGTCATGCCCGTCGGCGCGCTGCTCGTGTTGGCGTCGCTGCCGGTGATGGTCAAGGTGTGGAAGGCGTATTCAGCACCGAAGCCCGCCGTGTCGCCGATGCCGAACCCGGTGTGGCCGCTGTGGTTCGCGGCCATCTCGTTCCTGGTCACCCGCCGGGCGGGTGGCTTGCTCGTACTGGGACTGATTGCGGGCGCGATCCTCGGGTGGTGAGACCCCGGTCGGGGTTTCGCGATCTCGCGCTGGCGGCGATCGCCGCGTTCGCGTTCGGGTGCACGATCCTGTTCAATCGGGCCGTCGCACGCGACGGGTTGCCGCCGAGCGTCGCGCTGAGTATCCGGTTTGCCGTTGCCGGCGCGCTGCTGATCGCAGTGCTCGCCGTCACGCGCCGGCCGCGTCTGCCGCCGCCGGGGGAGCGGGCGATCGCGATCGGGCTCGGGTTCGTGCTCTACGCGGCCGAGTCGACGTTCTTCTATATGGGCCTCGAACGCGGCACTGCGGCGGCGGTCGCGCTGATCTTCTACGCGTACCCCGCCGTCATTGCGGTGGTCGAGGCGCTCCTCGGGAACGCCCGGCCCAGCCGGCGCATCGCCCTTGCGCTGGTGCTCGCGGTCGGCGGCGCGGTGACCGTGGCGATCGGCGGGGGCCGGGTGACGATCACGCCGTTCGGTGTGCTGTGCGTGTGTGTGTCGATCGTGCTGTTCTCGACGTACGTGCTGGTGAGCGATCGTTTTCTCGTACACACCGACTCGCTCACCGCGGCCACGTGGACCGCGCTCGGCGCGTCGGCCGGGGTGCTGACGATCGGGCTCGTCCGCGGCGAGCTCGAGACGCCGGGAGGCGAGGCGTTCGCCGCGCTCGTGGCCAACGGCATCGCGACGGCGATCGCGTTCACATTGTTCTTCGTCGTCCTCGGCCGCATCGGCCCCACGAGGACCGCGATCGTGATGGCGCTCGAAGCGGTGACCGGGGTCGTGCTGGCGGCGATCTTCCTCGACGAGTCGGTGCGCCTTCTCGTGGCGATCGGGGGAGCGGCGGTGCTCGCCGGAGCCGTGCTCGCGGCGCTCGCGGCCCCCCACGAGGCCGAACTGGTCCCCTGACCGTTCTGGACGCGCGTATATGTCGCTGAAAACACATACGCGCGTCCAGAAGCAGCCTTGCCTTACGTGCTCGTGATCTCGGCGAGGAACCGGCGTACTTCTTCGCCGTTGACGGTTCGTTTGAACGGGGGTAGGGAGTCGAGGATCGCGCGGCGGTAGCCGGCGGTGGCGAGGCGTTTGTCGAAGACGGCGACGACGCCGCGGTCTTCGCGG
>JAWXCJ010000368.1:0-4404 GCA_034408875.1 Actinomycetota bacterium | reverse complement strand
CCGGCAACCTGCCGGCGGGGTTGCAGGAGGTTGCCGCCAACGCTGCCGACGGCATCGGTATCAATCTGCCGGGTGGCGACGAAGCGAGCGCACCCGACGCGCCCCCATCGTCGGGGGTCGCCACTACGAGCACGACGAGCTCCACGACCAGCACAACGACGAGCACCACAAGTCCGACGACCACGATTGCGACCACGACCACGACAGTCGTGGCGAGCACGACGAGCGGGCCGCCGTCCGGACCGGGCGGGTGCGCGGCGCTCGACGCCGCCATCGTGTCGGTCGTCGCCGACGTCGAGCTGGCCGGGCCCGACGCCACCGAGGGAACGCTCGTTGCCTCGGTTGTGACGAGCGGAACGGTCGAGAGCGTTTCGCTGTTGACGGGCGACATCGTCGGCGGCGTCGCGCTCGAGCGGACCGGCGCCGACACGTGGGGCGTCACTCGCGTGATCCCCGGCGGCGCATCGCGCGGCGGCGAGCGGATCCTCGTCACGGCGCTGGGCTGCGGATTCGACGAGGTCGACAGCCAATTCACCATCGTCTACGGCGCCGGGAACAATCTCTTGAGATGAGCCTCTCAATATGAGAGGCTCATCTCATGACGATCAGAACGGCGCAGAAGGAGGTCACCCGACAGCGGATCCTCGATGCCGTCCTCGACCTCGTCGCCGAGGGGCAACTGGCCGAGGTGACGGTCCCCGACGTGGCCCGCCGCAGCGGCGCGTCGGTGGCCACGATCTACCGTTACTTCCCCACCAAGGACCTGCTGTTCGAAGCCGCCGCGGACGAGCCCGCGGCCCGCGCCGCGGGGGGCCTCCCCGAGGGCGGGATCAGCGACGGCCCCGACTACCTGCGACAACTGTGGACCGCGTTCGCGCAGAACATGGACCTGCTCCGCCACCAGCTCGCGTCCGACGCCGGGCGCGACATGCGCGCCGCCCGCTACGAGACGTCGCGTGAATGGTTCGCCACCGCGATCGCGCGGCGAGGCATCGATCCCGAATCGGTTGCCGGCGAACGGTTGGTGCGGCTCGCGCTGCTGCTGTCGTCGTCGCTCGCGTTCGTCGACCTGCACGACCGCCAAGGCGTCGACCCGGGCACGGCCGTCGCCGACGTCACGTGGGCCGTCGAAGCCCTCTCCGCCGCAACCGCCAAGGGAGCATCGTGAACGACACCGCCTGGACCGCGCCCGGACCGGGCGAATGGACGCGCCTCGCCGACCACTTCGACCGGCCGTTCACCGCCGAGTACGAACGCATCTTTGCCGCGAGCTTCGAGCCGGGCATGGAGGCGTACGCCACGCTGGTCGGGCTCCCCGTCCGCACGGTCGCACTGCGCACCGTGCACGGCTATCCGTTCTTGCACCCCGCGCCGTTGACCGGCCCGGATGTCTCGCGCATGCCGCCCCACGCGCTGGTATGGCTGTTCGCCCGGCTCACGCCGGCGTACCGCCGCCGCAACCGTCTCGCCGAACGTGCGCTGCGCGAGCGGCCGTGGCGCGACATCGCGCGCACGTACTTCGAGGTCGATCGGCCGGCTGCGATCGCGGAGAACGAAGCGCTGACAGCGCGCGACCCCGCGGGCATGACCGACGCTGAGCTCGCGCACCATCTCGACGACTGCGAAGCACTCGCCATGGCCGGTTACCGCCGGCACTTCGAGCTGCACGCCACCGACATGTTCCCCGTCGGCGTCTACCTCGCCGCGTGCCAACGCTTCGGGATCGATGTCGCGGTCGCGCTCGATCTCGTCGTCGACGGCATCGCCGACGTACGGGCCGCGATGGAGCACGCGTCCGGGTTCGATCAGTGCATTGTCGGTGGCTACGACCTCGATCGGCCCCGGCTGAGCGAATGCGGTCAGACCGCGTCGAACATCGCGGGCATGGCACCGCTCATGGCCGGGGAGTTCGCATCGCGGCACGCGCGCGTCGACGACCTCGTACCCGACGCGGAGCGCGAGCACTTCGACATCTTGCTCGCCGACGCGCGGGCGGTACACCCGGTACGCGACGACAACGGGTTGGTCTTCGGTGCGTGGCGCATCGGACTCCTGCGGCGCGCGTATCTCGAAGCCGGCGCGCGACTCGACACGGATCTGGTGGTCGAAGCCACGGTGCCGGAGCTGGTCGCGGCGCTGACCGACCGTTCCGCACTCGACCTCGACGAACTCTCGCGCCGCGCCGACGAACGCAACCACTGGGCGAGCGTCGACGTTCCGCTCCGGCTCGGACCCGACAGCCTCCCGCCGTTCGGCGCCTTTCCCGAAGCACTGCGCACCGTGCTCGAAGCACAACTCCTGCTCCGAGACCTCAGTGAACGGGCCACGGTGAGCGACCTCGAGGGCACCGGCATCGGGATGCAGTCCGCCACAGGAATCGCACGCGTCGTCACCGACGCCACCGACGCCATCAACCGCATCGAGCCCGGCGACATCCTCGTGGCCAAGGTGACGTCGCCCGCGTTCAACGCCGTGCTGCCGCTCGCGGCCGCGCTCGTCGTCGAACACGGGGGCGTGATGAGCCACGCCGCCCTCGTCGCCCGGGAGTACGGCATCCCCGCGATCGTCGGCGTACGCAACGCGACACGAAACATCGCCGACGGCGAACGGGTCCAGGTCGACGCCGCTACCGGCCGCATCGTGCTCCTCGACGTGCACCGCAGCGTGGAGGCGTTCCCACCCGCCGGGGCCTGACCGTTGCGACGGCGCCAGGGTCGCTACCGTCTGCCCATGCGCAAATCCTTGGTAGCGGTCCTGGCGGCTTTCGCGCTCGTTCTCGGCGCGTGCGGCGGTGACGACGACGACGAGGTGGGCGACGAATCTCCGACCACGACGGTCGCGGCGACAGACGGCACCACAGCCGACGACGGCGCCGCAGGTGATGTCGGAACGTGCGTCGCCCTCGCCGACCCGCTGCCCGAAGGTGCACCCGAAGTTCCGGTGCAGGAAGGTCCGGCGCCGACGGAACTCGTGATCGAGGACCTCGTTGCCGGTGACGGGACCGAAGTGACACCCGGGGCGACGGTCACCGTCGACTACATCGGCGTTGCGTGCTCAACCGGTGTGATCTTCGACGACTCGTACTCACGCGGCGAGCCGATCTCGTTCGGTCTCAACCAGGTGATCCCCGGCTGGTCCGAAGGTCTGGTCGGCATGAAAGTCGGCGGCCGGCGCCTCCTCGGCATTCCGTCAGACCTCGCGTACGGCGAAGCCGGTTCTCCCCCGGTCATCGCTCCGAACGAACCGCTGTGGTTCGTGGTCGAGCTGCACGAGGTCGCCTGACCTCGGGCGCTCCGGGCGATCACCCCTGGATCGGGCCGGTGTCGACGGCTTCGAACGCGCGGCCGGGAACGCCCTTCAGTTGGCCGAGATCGTCGTCGTTCCATCGGGGGTCGGCCGCACCGGTAATGAACCACGACGAGCCGTTGTCGGCGACGATCATGCCGTAGCGCTTCAAGCCTTCGAGGATCACCCGCGCCTGACCGGAGTACCCCGAGAGGTCGAAGTCGGCGCGCAGACGGAGTCGCAGTCCCATCGGCGGCAACGCGGGATCGGTGTTCGACGACGCGTAGTGGGTCGCGGGCAGGACGTACCCGCGTTGTGTGCGCTGCACGGTGAAACGCAACGCGTGGTTCACCGAACCGGCCGCGACCTCGTCGTAGCGCACGAGCCCGGCGAAGATCGGCAGGCCCGCGGCGTCGGCCGACGTCCACCCGAGTGGCCGCAGTGCATTCGAACGCAGATCCCACACCGCGCCCGAGTCGGCGTCCCAGTGGTCACCTCGCCAGAAGGCGCGGTACAGCTCGAACAACTTGCACGTGCCGGCCTGCACCGCGAGCACGTGCCGGTCGCCGTCGGAATCGGCGCCACCCTCGACCGGTGCTTCGGGTGGGATCGGGTACGGCCCCGCGTCGCTCTCGTCGCCGTACGCGGTCCAGTTGACGGGTCGCAGCAGCTCGGTCTCGCCGACCGTGATGAACGGGATCCCGTATTCGCCGTCGCCACCGAAGTCGGGGTGCAGCGTGGCGCGCGACGAGTTGATGCTCGCGACATAGTTCGCCGAGTTCGGGTGCACGGGCAACCCCGACACGTCCTGGTTCCACGCGTTGTCGGCCGGGAACACGCCGCAGGACTCGATCGTCGGTCCCGTTCCACCGGCGGGAGGCAGCGGCACGGGCGCCGGCGCGGGGGGAGGCGCGGGTGCCACGGTCGTCGGCGGAACCGTCACTACCGTCGAGGTCGTCCGCACGCCGGGTAACCGTGGCCGCGTGATCGTCGTCGTCGACGCGTCGGCCTCTCCGGAGGCGGCGGAGCGTTGCCCGCCGTCGTCGCACGCGGCAGCAAGGACCACCAGTACTGCTGTCGCCAGGAGCGCGCGCCGTCGCATCTCGTCCCTTCCATGGG
>JAWXCJ010000367.1:0-14603 GCA_034408875.1 Actinomycetota bacterium | reverse complement strand
GACTCGCGCGTGGCCGACGAGGGCGCGGCCATCCGGCGGCGGCGGGAGTGCCTCGCCTGTAGCCGGCGCTACACCACGTACGAGCGGCTCGAAGAGGTTCCACTCGATGTCCGCAAGCGCTCGGGTGTCGTGGAGCCGTTCGATCGGGCCAAGTTGCGGGCCGGCCTCGAACGCGCCGCGACCGGCCGCCTCGACGACGCCACGATCGACGAGATCGTCGCCGCCATCGACGAGGAGTTCCGCGAGCAGGGGGGAGAAGTGGCCAGCGACCGGGTCGGCGTGGCCGTCTTGGAGCGACTGCGGGCCCTCGACGCGGTGGCGTACTTGCGGTTCGCGTCGGTCTACAAGGGCTTCGAGGACCTCGAAGATTTCCAGCGGGAGGTCGGCGAACTCCAGAAGACCACGGCCCCGAAACAGCGCTAGTCGGGCCCTTTTGGCTTGTGCGGCGACGCACGAATGCGAGATTTCGCGAGCACTCTCTGACCAGGCGCGATGGGGCGCCTGGGGAGGGTGGATACCGTTGACACGGGTGAAACTACAGTGCTGTAATGCACCTCCATCTCGCGGTCGGCGATCGCAGACACCACAACATCTTGTGGTTGGGGTGGAATTGCAGGCAGAGGTACTTGGAATTCCGTGTTGAACCGGTTATTGGGCTCTGGAAGTAGGGGGAAACGACGTATGGCGATGGCGCCGCAGCAACTGGGGATCGGGATTCACCGGCACTTCACCGAAGCCGGTACCGATCCCTACGACACCGTCGAATGGGAGCGACGAGATTCGCGCATACCCAACTTCAAAGACGGTGGCGACGCCTTCTTCCAGCCCGACGTCGAGTTCCCGGCCGCCTGGTCGCAGAACGCCACGAACATCGTCGCCCAGAAGTACTTCCGCGGCACGCTCGGTACACCCGAGCGGGAATGGTCGCTGCGCCAGGTCATCGACCGCGTCGCCGACACCGTCACCGACTGGGGTGTGCGCGACGGCTACTTCGTCGACGACGCCGAAGCCGAGGCGTTCCGCGACGAACTCAAGTACATCCTCGTGCACCAGCACGCAGCCTTCAACTCGCCGGTGTGGTTCAACATCGGGGTGAAGGGCGTGCCGCAGCAGGCGAGCGCGTGCCAGCCGTACGGCGCGCTCGTGGCGACTCCCGACGGTCTCGTACCGATCGGCAAGTTGGTCGAAGACAACGCGATCGGTACGAAGGTGTTTGACGCGAATGGCTTCACGCGCGTCGTCGCGGTGAAGGAGAACGGGCGCAAGTCGGTACTGCGTGTCCACACGAAGGCCGGAATCGCGCTCGACGTGACACCCGATCACGTTGTTTGGCGGCATTGCACCGGTTCGGGGGCCGGTTGGGTACCTGCCGGCGAGCTGCGCGCCGGCGATCAGCTCGAATGGCACCGCGCCGAATCTTGGGGCTCCGGCGAAATCGAAACCCGCGAAGTCGCCGAGGCGGCACTCGCGGGCTGGCTTCAGTCCGACGGGTTCGTCGGCCAGTACTCGGGAACGAACCGATCGTTGACGATAGAAGCGATTGTTGTGACCGACTCCGAACGCGAATGGGTTCATCGCGCTCTGGATGTCGTTTTCCCCGAGACCCATCGCAAAGAACGGCTGGTCGAGACCCAGGACAAGGAACTCGACTGTCGCCGTATCCGACTCTACGGCGAGCACATGCGCGGGTTCCTCGACAAGTGGAGCCTGATCGATCGTGGCGTCGACATGAGCGTTCCGGACGCGCTGTTCAAAGCGCCACTCCCCGTTGTTGCCGCGTACCTCCGCAGCCTCTTTCAGGCGCAGGGATACGTCTCGCAACGCGAGCGCTCGGCAAAGGTTGGCCTCGACATGGTGTCCGAGGAACTCGTGCGCGGCATCCAGCAGCTGCTGATGCGTTTCGGCATCTTCTCGCGAGTCCGACGCAAGGAGGATCGGCGCGCCAACCGTCTCGGAACTTGGTCGCTTTCAATCCAGGTCGCAGGCGACCGTCGCCGTTTCGCGGACGAGATCGGGTTTGTTTGCGAACGAAAAGCGACAAAGCTCGAGCGATCGTTCGACACGCCGGGATTGGCTGCTCGAGAATCGAAGCGCCTCGAAATCGAGCGCATCGAGTCACTCGGCGAGATGGACGTCTATGACATCCAAACGGAAAGCGGCGAGTACCTCAGCAATCACCTGCGTGTTCACAACTGCTTCATCCTCGCGGTCGAAGACACGATGGACGGCATCCTCAACTGGTACCGCGAAGAGGGAACGATCTTCAAGGGCGGTTCGGGTTCGGGCATCAACCTCTCGAACCTGCGGTCGTCGAAGGAACACTTGAAGGGCGGCGGCACGGCATCGGGGCCGGTGAGCTTCATGCGCGGCGCCGACGCGTCGGCCGGCACGATCAAGTCGGGCGGCAAGACCCGGCGCGCCGCGAAGATGGTCATCCTCAACGTCGACCACCCCGACATCGAAGAGTTCATCTGGTGCAAGTCGATCGAGGAGCGCAAGGCGCGAGCGTTGCGCGACGCGGGCTTCGACATGGACCTCGACGGCCGCGACAGCCACTCGATCCAGTACCAGAACGCGAACAACTCGGTGCGTGTCACCGACGAGTTCATGCGGGCCGTCGTCGACGACCGCGACTGGGACCTCAAGTCGGTCACGACCGGTGAGACGGTCAAGACGATCCGGGCGCGCGACCTGATGCGCCAGATCTCGGAGTCGACGTGGGAGTGCGCCGACCCGGGCATGCAGTTCGACACGACCATCAACCGCTGGCACACCGCACCGAACACGAGCCGCATCAACGCGAGCAACCCGTGCTTCACCGGCGATTCGCTCGTCCACACCGACAAGGGTCTCGTGCGGTTCGACGCGCTACTCGACCGCGCGCGGCGCGGTGAGAGCTTCGGTGTCTACACGCACGACGCGACGAATCCGGATGCGCCTGCCGAACGGCTCGAGATCACGCGGCCGGAAGCGATCATGGTCACGGGTTACAACGAGATCGTGAAGCTCCGGTTCTCGAATGGCATGGAGTTGCGTTGCACTCCCGCGCACCGGATCTTCACGACCAACCGCGGGTACGTCGAGGCGAAGGATCTGAACGCGGCCGACGATGTCAAGGTGTTGACGCTTCCGGCGCCGGCGCTCGCAGCCGAGTGGCAACTCCCCGCTTCGGCGCAGCTCTACGCGCTCGCAGGAAAGGGAGACAAGATTTCGCGTACGTTCGTGCTTCCCGAGAAGTGGACACCGGAACTCGGTCATTACCTCGGGTGGCTTGTCGGCGATGGTCGCATCTCGGGCGATGTGATCTCGACGGTGTACGGCTCGGCCGAGGAGCAGGAGCACCTCCTTCCGGCGCACCGTGCTCTTGCCGCGGAGATGAACGACGGTGCCGTCTCCACGCCGTCGGTGCAGGCGAACGGCACGGTGCAGCTTCGCCAGAGCCGGCGCGTGATCGCCCGATTCTTCGAAGCGCTGGGCGTGTCGCCCAAGAACGCGGCTGAGAAAGTCGTACCGGCTGCGGTGTACGAAGCCCCACCGGAGATCGTAAGCGCGTTTCTTCGTGGGCTCTTCGACGCGGACGGCTGTGTCTACGACGGCGAGAAGTCGCGTTACGTCGGCCTCGGCTCGGCGTCGCGCGAAATGCTTCAGGGCGTGCAGCGGTTGCTCACGACGTTCGGCGTGTTCAGTCGTATCTATCCGACGCGCCAATCCGGTCGCAGCGGCTTCGAGCACACACCTAAGGACGGAACGACCGTCACGTATGAAGGTCGGCCCATGTTCGACCTGCGGATCGCCGGCCGCTCGATTGCCGGCTTTGCCGAGCACGTCGGGTTCGGGCTCCCGTCGAAGAGCGCGAAGCTCGATCATCTCCTCGCGACGCATCGACTGTACGAGACGAACGAGAACGTGCGGCTGGTCGACCGTAGCGACGACGGTGTCGAACTCACGTTCAACCTGAGCGAGCCCCGTAACCACTCGTACGTGGTGAATGGTGTCGTGGTGCGCAACTGCAGCGAGTACATGCACATCGACAACTCGGCGTGCAACCTCGCCAGCATCAACCTCATGAAGTACCTCGGCGACGACGGTGCGTTCGACGTCGACGCGTTCACGCACACGATCGAGGTGATGTTCACCGCGCAGGAGATCCTCGTCGGCAACGCCGACTACCCGACCGAGAAGATCGCCGAGAACAGCCGGTCGTTCCGTCAGCTCGGACTCGGCTACGCCAACCTCGGCGCGCTGCTCATGGCGCAGGGCATGCCGTATGACTCCGACGAGGGTCGGGCGTGGGCGGGTGCGATCACGTCACTGATGACCGGACACGCGTACGCGACGAGCGCCCGCACGGCGTCGCGCATGGGCCCGTTCGCCGGTTACTCGGTCAACGCCGAGCCGACGCTCAACGTGTTGCGCATGCACCGGGCCGAAGCGGCGAACATCGACGAGGACATCGTCCCGCCCGAACTTCTCGGCGCGGCCCAGCAGGCGTGGGACCAGGCCGTCGAGCTGGGCGAGCAGTACGGCGTGCGCAACTCGCAGTCAACAGTCATTGCGCCCACAGGAACTATCGCGTTGATGATGGATTGTGACACCACCGGAATCGAGCCCGACCTCGCGTTGACAAAGGCGAAGAAGCTCGTCGGCGGCGGAACGATGTTCATCGTCAACCAGACGATCCCGCGCGCGTTGCGCAAGCTCGGATACTCGGACGACGAGACCGAGAAGATCGTCAACTACATCGACGAGAACAAGACGATCATCGGCGCGCCCGGTTTCCACCTCGAGCATCTCCCGGTGTTCGCGTGCTCGATGGGCGACAACACGATCCAGTACATGGGTCACGTCAACATGATGAGCGCAGTACAACCGTTCATCAGTGGCGCAATCTCGAAGACCGTGAACCTGCCCGAAGAGGCCACGGTCGCAGATATCGAAGACCTTCACATGGAGGCGTGGCGGCTCGGTCTGAAGGCAGTCGCGATCTACCGCGACAACTGCAAGGTCGGCCAGCCGCTGTCGACGCAGAAGAAGGCGGGCGACGCGGCTCCGGCCGAGGTCGAACGCATCGTCGAGACCATCATCGTGCAGGAGCCGGTGCGCCAGCGGCTGCCCCGCAAGCGCACGGCGAAGACGTTCTCGTTCCGGGTGGCCGACTGCCACGGCTACGTGACGGTGGGCGAGTACGAAGACGGCCGGCCGGGTGAGATCTGGCTCCAGGTCGCCAAGCAGGGTTCGACCCTCGCCGGCATCATGGACGCGTTCGCAATCTCGGTGAGTCACGGCTTGCAGTACGGCGTGCCCCTCGAAGCGTTCGTCGACATGTACACGAACATGCGCTTCGAACCGGCGGGCATGACCGACGACCCCGACCTGCGGTTCGCGACGAGCCTCACCGACTACATCTTCCGGCGGCTCGCGGTCGAGTACCTCCCGTACGAGAAGCGGGCCGCGATGGGCATTCTCACGGTGGGCGAGCGTTCGCAGCCGACGTTGCCCGGTGTCGACGAGGCGACCACGCCGATCGCGACGTCGATCGACCTGCCGCCCGAGGACCGCGCCCCGACCGCGTCGGCAGCAACGGTCGAGACGAACCGTCGCTCGGAGCCGATCCGCGAAGCGTCGTCGTCGAAGCAGCGTGAAGTCGTGCTGTGTCACGTCTGCGGCGACATGATGCAACGGGCTGGCAGCTGCTACGCCTGCCCAAGTTGCGGCAGCACCAGCGGCTGCTCGTAACCGTACCAGTTCGGTACGATTCTGCGCACTAATAATAGATTTGGTGTGCAGGAACGTTCCTGGACGGTACGATATTGCGCATGACGAGAGTGACGACGTTGGAGCGGCTGGTGGCGCGGGCCGCTGAGCAGCACGGTTTCGTCCGTGCGGCGGATGCGACCGAACTCGGTATCGATCCGACCCGGCTTCGGAAACTGGCTGCTGCCGGTCGTCTCGACCGCCGCGGGCACGGCCTGTATCGGTTCAACGCGTTCCCGGCGACCGCACACGACGAATTCCACGAGGCGGTGCTTGCTGCGAACGGTGTCGGGGTCATCGCCGGTGAGGCTGCCCTCGCGCTGTGGGAGCTAGCAGACGTGAACCCACGTCAGATCGAGTTGGTTGTTCCCCGGACGTACACACCTCGACGACGGGGGCACGAGCGCTACAAGTTCGTGCGCCGGAACCTTGACCCGGCCGACATCGACACGGTGGACAACATTCCGACCCTCACTCCCCAGCTCGCAATAGCCGATGCGATCAAGGCAGGCATCGCGGGCGAGCTGATCGAGCAAGCGATTGCGAATGCACGGGCTCGTCGCCTCATAGGACAAGTGGCTGAGGCCCGACTTCGTGTTCAACTCGCCGACCGTGCCGGCAGACCGACGAGGCGGGCGACATGAAGATGGTCAAGCCCCCGGGGGATAGGAACCACCTCGAGCTGGCGCTGGTGCGCGTCGAGCCCGGGTTCGTGCGCCTGCAACAGCAGGTCCGTCAGATCGCGGGGCTGCTCGAGGAGTACCCGAGTATCCCCGCGATTGCGAAGGAACTCGCGTTGATCGCCGAGGTACAGACCGACGAGTGGTGGACCGACGTCACGCTCCCGATGCTCGAGACCGTACGGCGGCGGTTGCGTCTGCTGGTGCAGTTCATCGAGAGGCACAAGCGCAAGATCATCTACACCGACTTCGAAGACGAGATCGGTGTCGAGGTCGACGTCGAGTTCCGTGAGCTCGCCACCGCGGAAGACTCCGAACGGTTCCGGCGCAAGGCACGCGCGTTCCTCCGCGAGCACACCGGCGAGGCCGCGGTCGAGTTCCTCGACGAAACCCGGTTCAACGCGAACCAGATCGAGTTCGTGAACCTCGCGATCGACTACCTCACCGAGAACGGCACGATTGAACCCCGGCGCTTCTACGAATCACCCTTCACCGACCTCAGCCCCCAAGGCCCCGACGCGTTGTTCGAATCGTCCGACGTCGACCGCCTCCTCGAGGTCGTTGGCGAAGTCCGGCGGCGAGCGGAGGCAGCATGACTGCAACGGGCGAGTAATATCATGAACATGGTCTGAGAGACCATGTCTGTTATACTACTTGCGTGAACCAGCGCACCGCCGCCGGCGTTCCACCCGCGCTGCTCCGCCGACCGATCCGTCTTCTGCGGCCGCGCGACGCCCTCGACGTCTACGCCGATCCGCGACACGAGTTTGCTCGCCTGCACCGGCTCGGGCTGCTCCAACGGGTGGCCACGGGCTACTTCGTCATCGTGGCGCCCGACCGCATCGGCGACCCGAACTGGCGGCCGCCCTTGGTGGCGACGGCATGGGCGGTGGCCGCGATCGACTACGGCGTCGATGCGGTTGCGGTGTGCGGGCCGTCGGCGGCGCGACACCACGGCCTGATCCCCAGGGAGCTGGCGACCGCGTTCGTCGCGGTGCCAAAGCAACGGCCGCGCCTGAAGTTGGCGGGAGGCGAAGCGTGTTACGTGCGGCGCGACGTGACGCGGCTCGACCTCGAACGATGGGCCGGGGATCTCGGGGCGGGATGGGTCACCACGCTGGAACAGACCGTGCTCGACCTGGCGACACGACCGAATCGGTGGGAACTGCCCGACTCGGATCTCCATGACGCAGTGCGCGCGGCGCGGCCCCGTCTTCAGGATGATCTTCTCGAACAACTTGCACACGAACAACGCAAGGTGAGTGTGCTTGCTCGCATCGAGCAACTCGCGAGCTAGCCGAGGCTGCACACCGACGACCGCGCGTGGATCACTGCGCTCGCACGTACGCATCTGCTCGAAGGTCGGCTCTCCGAAGACATCGACCTCTACACAGCTGACCGTGCTGCGATCGCGCCCGTCTTGACGAACCGTTGGCCGACCACTGTGCGCCGGGAATACCCGCGGTTGAGTTGGGAACCGCGCCTTGCCTCGGTAGTGGACGTTGAACCTGCTCTGTTGCGTTCACCCGACGACGCCGTTGCCGTTCGGGTGCAGCTCATCCAAGCGGACGCGGGTTACCTACGGTGGCCGACGCAGGTCACGAGCATCGCGCCGAGATACCGTGACGCAGTTTCGGTCGAGCTTCGAGTTCCTACTCGTGGCGCGTGTCCGCCGATCTTGGCGCAGTCCCATCGCAACTCGGCTGGCAAACCCAGCTCGCGCACCAGTGCCGTCTTTCAGTTGATGCCGAGACTGCCCTCGAGCGCGTGCGTGCGGCGTGGGCAACCTCGCCCGGATGGAACGACGAGTCGCCGCACTAGCCGCTCGATCTCCGGCGTACGCCACACGGGCGCACGCCGGAGAACACTGCGTCTGAGCGTTACGCCGACAGGAAGTACGGGATGTCGTACTTGACGAGTTTCCCACCAGTCGGGGCACGGCCCTGGATGTGGATGTTGTGCACGCCCACGTTGCCGGGCGTCACGGTCGGGATGGTGCCGTTGCACGAACCTGATCCGTTCGGCGCCACGGTGAAGGTGCAGAGCTTCACCCTTCTCTTGCCCGTGTCGTAGGTCGGGCTGACCTTGATGCCGGGCTTGAAGCCGAAGGCCTTCACGGTGACCGCCGTTCCGGGCGG
The DNA here is from genome assembly GCA_034408875.1 of Actinomycetota bacterium. Taxonomy (GTDB): domain Bacteria; phylum Actinomycetota; class Acidimicrobiia; order IMCC26256; family PALSA-610; genus JANNHK01. The sequence goes on along the minus strand of JAWXCJ010000367.1, from coordinate 6,031 downwards.
GCCGAGGGTCGGCGTGATCGACACGCCCTCCTCGAAGTCCCATGTCGTCGTGCCGGTGTTGGTCTGCACGATGATGCCGTCGACGTACGCCGACGCGTTGTGGCCGATCGGGCCACCGAGGCGGGCGAGGAGCGCGCCACCGGCGTTGACGTCGTTGCGGACGGCACCGTCCGGGAAGTTGGCGAGCACTTGTGCCCAGGTGCACTGCACGGCTTGGGTGCACGGACCGGCGCCGGGCTGGCTCCTCCACCACAGACCCTGTGTCGCGTTCTGCGTGTCGAGCGTCGTCCACGAATCCGCCGGCAACTCGACCAGCGGCTGGAACGTCAACCGACCTTGGAACGTGGTGTTCGCGTCGGTGCCGTCGGCATCGAAGTCGAACTGGAGCACGACGTTGTTGTCCGTCGTTCCACCAATATTGAACGCGTTGAACTTCAGCTGCAGGATCTGGTCGACCCGCGTGCCTTTGTAGAGGTTGGTGCCGAACGATGCACGACCGTTCGCGTCGACGGACAGCAAGGCGGCGCCGTCACCGACCGGTGCGCCCGCCGCGGGAACGAATTCGACGGTTCCAACCGAACCGCCCGGTCCTTCGTTGCCGCCGAACCAACCGGTGACCGACTGGGAGCGGACGACTTGTGTCGCGGCACTCGCCGGCGCGGCGAGCGCGGCAACGAGTGCAGCCGCGATGATCAGGACAATTCCTGCACGTTTCTGACGCAATGCGTTTCCTTCCGTAGAGCCTCGTGATAGGCGCACGGTACCGGGCGTTCAGAACAATTGTTCGCTTCTCGTGAAGAATGAGTAGTCGCGGACCGCAGCGAACGCTGCGCCTGCTCGCCGGACCGCGAGCGGTGGTCAAGAACGATGTTTAGCCGCGTGAACGCGGGGGTCGTTACGGCGCGAGTGCGTGCCCGAAGGGCAAATTGCGCGTGACCCAGAATGCCATGACGAGCGGGGGCAACACCTTGAGGAACCACACTGGGGGATGCATTGTGGGCAGGGCCGGGCCGTCGAACGAACGCGCGGCCCACGAGACGTACACGTAGAACAGGAACGGCAGGGCCAGCACCATGAACGCGTTGTAACCGAACGCGGCCGGGATGTCGCCGGTCAGGAGCGCGTGCAACCCCCGCTGCGATCCACAGCCGGGGCAGTACAGCCCGGTGGCGGCGTGGAACGGACAGCGCGGGAAGCCGCCCGCGGCCGGGTCGCCGACACGCAGGACGACTGCGGCCGCGGCAACGCCGATGCCGGTCGCGACAACCGGCACGCGAGACGACGCGCGTGTGACAGCCGCGATCACGTCAGTAGTTGTTATAGCTGTTGGTGTCGTTGCCGATGGATGCGCCGATGGCGAACCAGCCGACGATGCTGACGATGCCGACGCCGACTGAGATCCAGCTCCACATCTTGGCGTTGCTCGACGCGCGCATGGCGCCGTCGTAGTCGCCCATCGCCCACTTCGAGTTGACCTGCGCGGCGTAGACGATGGCGACGATGCCCGTGGGCAGGCAACACAACAACGTCGTGACGATCGCGAACGCGAGGTTCGACGACGGCGGCGGCCCCATCATCGCCCGGTTGCCCGGCGCGGGATAGCCATAGCCCGGTTGCTGATACCCGTAGTTCGGCGGCGGCTGGTATCCGGGTTGCTGGTATCCCGGCGGCGGCGCGCCCGGTCCCGGCGGCGGCGCGCCCGATCCCGGTGGCGGGGGCGGCTGCTGCCACCCGGGCGGCGGCTGCGGCGGCTGCTCGGGTTGGTCCGGCGGTTCGGGGCGATTCCATTCGGGCGGGTTGCCGCCCGGCGGCGTTCCAGTCATGAACTAATGGTACGACCAAAATCGAACATTCTTAACGGAATTCCCACGGCCCAGTTCCCGTAGGGTCTGGCCGTGCCGACACTGCACCTCGACGCCGACCTGCACTACGACGACATCGGCGAGGGGCCCCCGATCGTCTTCCTCCACGGGGTCACGAGCACCGGGGCGCTCGAGTGGCGTGGCCTCGTCGGGACGCTCGCCGACGACTACCGCTGCATCACCCTCGACCTCCGGGGCCACGGCCAATCCGAGCTGGGCACCGCGCCGCTCACCATCGCCACGCTGGTCGACGACTTCAATGCCCTGGGCGCGGAACTCGAGGTGAAGCGGCCGCACCTTGTCGGCTTCTCGATCGGCAGTCACACGGTGCTGCGCGCCGCGCTCGCGCGCCCCGAGGCCCCCGCGTCGTTGACGTTGCTCGGGTTCTCGACCGGGCGGCCGCCCGAGGTGGCGAAGCCCGACACGCCGATCGAACCGCCCGACGACTGGCCCGTCGCGCTCCGCCGCGCGCAGCAACACAAGGGTGAGGACTATTGGCGCACGCTGTACTCGAGTCTGGCGACCGACTTGATGAGCGAACAGGAAGTGGGCGCAGCCGCGCTCGCCGCGCTGACGTGTCCGGTGCTGATCGTCAACGGCGCGGACGAACCGAAGTTCAAACACCGCCAGTCGGGAGACCTTGTCGCCGCGGTCGCCGGGGCGCGCGTCGAGACGATCGACAATGCCGGTCACCCCGTACACCAGGAACAGGCGCACATCGTCAACCGGCTCGTGCTCGACTTCATCAACACCGCCGAAGCGGAGGTCACGCAGTGACGAACGAAGCCGTGGCCGAGATCGCGGCGCAGTGGACCGCGCAGCGCGCCGAGCGCCAGGCGCGTCGAAACCTCGAGCGCGAAGACTTCGACGCGCTCGCTCGCGCGGGCTTCCTCTTGACGGCGGTGCCGGTTGCGCAAGGTGGAACGTGGGACCGCGTCGAGACGTCGACCCGCCCATTGTGCGAGACCTTGCGGGTGTTGGCCGCGGCCGATCCGTCGGTCACGCTGGTCGCGTCGATGCACCCGGCTGTGCTCGGCTACTGGCTCGCGACGAGTGATCCGGCGCAACCCGCGTGGGAAGCGCAACGAACGGCCGCGTTCGCGACCGCGGCCGCCGGCCGGCAGTGGGGGACCATCACGTCGGAGCCCGGCAGCGGCGGTGACATCATGAAGACGAAGACGCGAGCGGAACCCACGGGCGACGCACACCCCGAACTCCCGGGGCAGTGCTACCGGCTCTCGGGAGACAAGCACTTCGGCAGCGGCTTCGGCATCAGCCACTACATGTTCACGACCGCTCTCGCCGACGGTGAGGATGCACCGGCCGCGTTCGCGCTCGACATGGCGAACCGCACCGACGACACGGTGACCGTGATCGCCGAGTGGGACGGTGCCGGCATGGCCGCGACCCAGAGCCATGCGGCCCGACTCACCAACGTGCCCGCCGTCCGCCTGGCATGGGACGGACCGATCGACACGCTCGCGATGAACACCGGACCGTTCATCATGGCGACGTTCAGTTCGGTCGTGCTCGGCGTGCTCGACGCCGCGGTGGACTACGCGCGAGCCCAACTTTCGCCCAAGCGCGAAGGCATGCGGGCGTTCGAACAGGTCGAGTGGGCGCGCGCCGACCGCGACCACTGGCTCGCGGCCCAGGCGCTCGAAGGCGCATTGCGCACGATCGAGCAGGGCGACACCTACCGGTCGCTGCGCGCCGCACTCCGGGCCAAGACCGCGATCGCCGATCTGGCCGAAGAGACGCTGCGCCGGCTGACCCAGGTGCTCGGCGGTGGGACGTTCTCGCGGCGGTCTCCGATCGCGAGCTGGTTCGAAGACGTGCGTGCGCTCGGGTTCCTGCGGCCACCATGGGGCCTGGCTTACGACAATCTCTTCGCCACGTCGTTCGACACATGAGCGACGAGACATCTGTGACGATCCTTCCGACCAAGCCGTTCGCCACGTTGGCCGAGTACGAGGCTGCGGGTGGTGGTCGAGGCATCGAGGCAGCCCGAAAGGCGGGCGCAGAAGCAACGATCCAGGCGGTCGCCGCGTCGGGCCTACGCGGTCGGGGCGGCGGCGGATTCCCGACGGGCCGCAAGTGGCAGTCGTTGCGCGCGATGGCGGGCGACCGCCGGTTCGTCGTGGTGAATGGCGCGGAAGGCGAGCCGGGTACGTTCAAGGACCGCGCGCTGTTACGAGCGAATCCGTACGCGCTCGTCGAAGGTCTCGCGATCGCGGCGGGCGCGATCGGTGCGCGCGAAGCGTTCATCGGCCTCAAGGCGCAGTTCGAGACCGAAATCGACCGCGTCACTGGCGCGCTCGCGGCGGCTGTCGCCGCCGGGTGGCTCGACGAGCTCGAGGTGAGCATCGTCGCCGGTCCCGACGACTATCTCTACGGCGAGGAGACCGCGCTGCTCGAAGTGGTCGAAGGGAACGACCCGCTGCCCCGCATCCTCCCGCCCTACCAGCACGGTCTCTTCGGCGCGGCAAATCCCACACTGGTCAACAACGTCGAGACGCTGATGCACGTTCCGGCGATCGTCGCGGACGGTGCCGACAACTTCCGCGCCATCGGTACGCCGAAGTCGCCCGGCACGACGGTCTACACCGTGTGCGGCGACGTCGCGCTCGAGGGTGTGTGGGAGCTGCCGCTCGGTACCTCGCTGCGCGTGCTCATCGAAGCGCACGCGGGGGGAATGCGCGACGGGCGCGCGGTGAAGATGATCTGTTCCGGGGTCGCGAACCCGGTACTCGGCGGCGCCGCACTCGACACGCCGGCCGACTACGAGGCGCTCGGAGCCGCCGGCGGCGGACTCGGTTCGGCCGGCTTCATCGTGTACGACGACACGGTGTGCGCGGTCGCGGTCGCGCGTGTCTTTTCCCAGTTCCTCTACGCCGGGAGCTGCGGCCAGTGTCCACCATGCAAGATTGGCTCGGGCGTGATCACCGACGCGCTCGGCGCGTTCCAGGAAAACGGTGACCCGGAGGAACTGCCGAAGATGCAGCGGGCGTTGCTCACGGTTGCGGACGGGAACCGGTGCTACCTCGCCGTCGAGGAGCAGCAGATGGTGTCGAGCATTCTGCGCGGGTTCCCCGAGGACTTCGTCGCCCACGAGGAGGGCCGCTGCCCGCTCCGGCATGACATTGTCCTCCCGAAGATCACCGATCTCGTCGGTGACCGGTTCGTCTACGCACGGGCCTGAGCGCGGCTCGGCGCGCCGTGCGAGAATCGGCTCATGACGGCCTGCATCTCACCGAACACCAACGCCGACGCATCCTGGACGACAACTGCGCCGACCTCTATGGGATAACGGTATGACACAACTCGCTTCTCTCGACGCGACCGCGCAGGCGGCGCTGGTGCGTACCGGGGCGGCGTCGCCCGCGGAACTGGTCGACGACGCGATCACACGCATCGAGAAACTGAATCCTGAGTTGAACGCAGTGGTCTTCGAACGGTTCGAACGAGCGCGCGCCGAAACGGCGAACGGGTTGCCGGACGGGCCGCTGCGAGGCGTACCGCTTCTGCTCAAGGATCTCGCCTGTCCGATGGCCGGCGAGCGCATCAGTGACGGCATGAAGGCAGCGAAGGACGCCGCCTTCGTCTCCGACGTCGACAGTTTTCTCGTGCGCCGCTACCGCGGGGCCGGCCTCGTCGTGTTGGGTCGCACCAATAGCCCGGAGTTCGGTCTGGTGCCGACCACCGAACCCGTCGCGTTCGGTCCCACCCGCAATCCGTGGGACCCGAGCCGGACCGCGGGCGGGTCGAGCGGCGGTTCGGCCGCCGCGGTCGCGGCCGGACTTGTGCCGGTGGCGCACGCGAGCGACGGCGGCGGTTCTATCCGGATCCCCGCGAGTTGCTGTGGCCTCGTCGGGCTGAAGACTTCACGCGGCCGCGTCTCGCTCGGCCCGGGTGCCGGTGAACTCTCCCGGTTCCTGTCGGTGCAGTTCGCCGTCACGCGGACCGTTCGCGACGCGGCGTTGATGCTCGACATCGCGGCCGGACCGGAGCCCGGCGACCCGGTGGTCGCACCCGTGCCGGTCGGTCCCTACGTGGAGTTGGTGCAGCACGACCCGCCGCCGCTGCGCGTGGGCGTCATGACCGCCTTCCCCGGCGGCACCGGACGCGCCACTGACGAATGCGTCGCCGCCACCGAACTGGCCGCGGCT
>JAWXCJ010000366.1:0-6877 GCA_034408875.1 Actinomycetota bacterium | reverse complement strand
GTCGCGGTCACGGTCTCGGCGATCCGGCCCGCGTCGTCGTAGCGGTAGAGACGACCGTCGCGATCGGCGACAACGCGACCGGAAGCGTCGCGATCTGCGGCGCGGTCGAGATCAGGAAGGTCGACCCTGCCCGCCTCGGTGTCGTCGAAACCGGTCAGCGTGCCGCCGTCGTTCCGAACGAATGTGGTCGCAGCCGCGCCATCGATTCGAGACGCGATCAGTCCGTCGGCATCGCGTTCGTAGACAATCGTGCCCGTGGGCGACTCGGCGCTGACGACACGGCCGAGCGGGTCGCGGGAGAACGCCACAGTGGTGGCGCCGGCCTGCGCGTCGACAACCCGGCCGAGCAGGTCGTACCGGAAGCGAGCCAGTTCGGTTGCCGACGCATTCGTGATGCGCTCCGCACGCCCGGCCGCGTCGTACGCGACGTGTACCGCGGATCCGTCGGCCCAGCGCGTCTCGATCGGCCGGCCACCTCGATCGCGAGTCACGGCGACGGCGCGGCCGAGCCCGTCGACAACCGCGTCGACCAGACCGGTGGCATCGTAGGAAATCAGCTCTCGGTGCTCTCCCGTTACCGATGCAGTGACGCGGCCACGCACGTCGTAGCCGAACTCGGTGGCGACGCCCGCCGGGTCGACCGCCCGTTCGAGCAGTCCGCGCGGATCCCACGAGAACCGGGCCGGGTTCGTCCCCGGCGATGCGATGCCGGCCAACCGCCCCGCATCCCATTCGAACCCGAGCTGCGAGCGGTCGCTGCTCCAGTTGACCGGGCGTCCGGCCGCGTCGTACTCGACCCGCACCTCGTCGTCACCGTGCCGCACGGCGCCGAGCCTGCCGTCGGGGCCGAGTTCGAAGTCGGTCCGGATGCCGTCCGGGCCGAGAGTGGCGATGAGGCGCCCCGCCGCGTCGTACTCGTACGTTTGCGTACGGCCCATCGGCGATCGCACTTGGCGCACGCGACCCGCGGGCGAGTACGTCACTTCGGTCCGGCCACCGTCGGGGTCGGCGGCGGCGGTGACACGACCATACGCGTCGATCTCGTACCCGAACCGGTTCCCGGCCGCGTCGACGACGGACGCGAGTTCCATGTTGGGGTGGTACTCGCGGGTTGTCTGCGCACCGTCGGGCCCGGTGATCGTGAGCGAAAGGCCGAACTCGTCAACGGTGCGGTGCCACGAGCTGCCGTCGGCCCACGTCACTGCAATCGATCGGCCCTCGGCGTCGTAGCCGCGCTCGGTGCGGCGGCCGGTCGGATCGCTTGCCGCGACCAGGCGGCAGACCGCGTCGTACTCGTGCGTGTACTGCGCGCCGTCGGGTGCAACAACGGTCGCGACGTTGCCGTGCGTGTCGCGTTCGAACCGCACCGTGGAGCCGGCGGCGTCGACGAACGTGTGCAGCGCACCGGCTCGGTCGTAAGTAGCCGACCACGACACGCCACCGGCGTCGACGCCGGTGTTCGCTCGGCCGGCAGGACTGTAGCTATAGCGCTCGACACCGATTGGCGTCTCGACGGTGACCGGCAGACCCGTGCCGTCGAGCACGAAGTCGGTGCGCCGGCCGGCCGAGTCGACGACGGCGACCAGGCGTCCGGCGCTGTCGTAGTCGAAGCTGCTGCGGTGATCGAGCGCGTTGACGATCGCCGACGCGAGGCCGTCGGCGTTCCATTCGTAGCGCGTTGTGAAACCGTCGGGGTCGGTGATCGACACCGGCCGGTCGCGATTGTCGGTCACTGTCCGGATGACAGCGCCGTCCGGTCCGGTGATGACGCTCGGCGTGCGGCCGTCGCCGTATTCGAAGAGGGTCGTGTTCCCCGCGCGGTCGGTCTCGCTGACCGTTCGCTGTAAATCGTCGTACTCCCACCGTTGCGCGAGGCCATCGGGATCGTGCTGTTCGATCAGGTTTCCCGCGTCGTCGTAGTCGTACGCCCACCGCGCACCCATCCGGTCGACCCGAGCCCGCATGCGGTCGTGCGCGTCGTACGTGAACCGCATCGCCCGGCCGTTTCCGTCGACAACGGCGGTGACGTTGCCGCGGCCGTCGTGCACGAAGATGTTCTTCGGCCCGTCGTCGGTGTCGCCGACGATCGTCGTCCCGTGATCGGTGTACCCGTACGTGCTCTCGCGCCCGTGTGGGCTCCGCTGCCGTACGACGCGGCGCCGGTCGTCATAGGTGTTGCGGAACGTCTCGACGCCGTCGGCATCGGTGATGGCGACGACAAGTCCGCCGATGACCTCGTAGGCGAGCGCGCCGATCGCCCGATCGACCCGCACGAGATGGCCGTCGCCGTCGTACGAGTATGTGCATCGGCGGCCGTCACTCGTCTCGACCCCGCGCACGCGGCCATCGGCCCGCTCGTAGGTGACCCAGCGGCCGGAGCACGATTCGCGCAGGGTGACGTCCTCGTCGCGCTCGACGCCAACGGCGTAACCGCGGCCGGTCGAGCCGGTGAGCACGCCATCGGCGTCGAACGTCCAGCGGTCGTACGGGCCGTCATGCAACAGCCAACCGGTGTCGATACGTTCCAGCGCGAGACGAGGCCGGACCTGCGCCGTCCACGAACCGTCGGCGTTGACCTCGAACGGGATGACCGCACCGTCGGCCAACCAGACGCGCGCGAGCGCGTCGGAGTCGACCACAACGCGAACATCGAGGATCGATGTCCAGCCCGATCCGAACGCGCCGACGACGGCGGACATCGCGTTGTAACAACGCACAACCGACAACGCGCGCGCGAAGCCGGGAAGGTGAGCGTCCTCGTCACCGTGAAAGAAGTTGCCATTGGCCGCACAGATCGGGTCGTCGATCCATCCGGCAGACGGCGGCAGTCCGAACAGCACCGGGAGTTCGAGCTTTGTGGCGGGCAGCTGTGCGATCCCCGCGCCGTAGAGGCCGCCGAGTACCGTCGCGTCGCTAACCACCCCGACCCCACCCGCATAACCGTCGGCGGCAAGGACCGCTTCTTGCACCACACGCACGTACTCGTCGTTACCCTGTATCTCCTCGAGCAGCCTGGTGAGCGACACCAACGCGCCCGCCGCGACCCACTGCTCCTGGCACGTCATCCACAAGCCGCTTGCGGCAACGTGCGCGAGGTCGTGGCCGAGCACGACCTCGATGCGACCGATGAAGTTCGCACGTCTGAAGTCGGCGAGCGCTTCGGGGTCGGCCGCCGTGAGACCCGTCTCGGACGTGGTCACGGCCGGTACACGGGGTTGACGTCGACGAAGTCGGGGGGTTGCGGCCGGGTCAGACGAGGGGGCGGACCAACTTCGCGGTCGCTGTCTTCGCTACCGGTGATGTCGTCCCAGAGACCTTCGCCGGTGCTGCGGGAGGCCTTCTCGTCGAATACTGCGCGCGCCCTGAGGCGAAGGTTCTGCTCGCTGCGGGCGCCCTCCCATGCCGCCGACCACAAACGCGCTTCCTCGCGCAACAACTCGACGATGGCCATGAGGTTCTGGCCCTCGGTGTAGATCCGCGGCGCGAAGACGGACGCATACCGCCCCTGCCAAGACTCGAGAATCGATTCGACCCCGCGGTAGCGCGTGACGCCGTACTGCTCGAGTTCGTCGGCCAGACGCCACAACCGCCGCGCCTGGGCGAGGCTGCCCTCGAAGTCGAACACGACATCGGGTGCCGTGACCTTGTCACGAAGCTGGTCGCTCCACTCGCTCATCACTGGCTTCACCCCGCGTGCGCCGGCGATTCCGCCGCGTCGCAAAATGCTACGCGGCACTTACGCCGTGACAAAGCACCAATTCGGCGATTCGGCAGCATTCCCACCCGACGCGGGTCGCGCCGGAGCGCCGTGAGGATTCGATCGTTGTCTCGCAACACATGTCAATTTACTCACTCTGCGTGAGATTATTCCGTCGGGCCTATGGCGGAGTGGGGCTGGAGCACCCACAATGAGCTCCTGTGGGCACGCGGGGGCGAACGCCGTACCTGATCGGGCGAGACAAACCGCTGCACGCGCTCTTCGACGCCCTCGACGAGGTCAACGAGATGGCCGGGGCGCTGGTCCTGGTCGGCGGCGAGGCCGGGATCGGCAAGACCCGGCTCCTCGACGAGTTCGGGGCCCGGGCCGACCACGCCCGGGTCGTGCGGGGCGGTTGCGTCGAAGGCGTCGCCTACGCCCCCTGGACCGCCGCCCTTTGGTGGCTGCTCGGCACCGACGACCCGATCCCGCTCGACGAGCTCCCCGAAGGGGTACGCGACCAGCTCGCCCGCCTGCTCCCCCAACTCGGAACCGGAACGCCCGGCGACGACGCCGAGGAGACGGGCCAACACCTGCTCTTCGAAGCGGTCGTCGAGCTGCTCCGCTACGTCGCGACCCGCACCAAGCTGGTGCTGCTCATCGACGACGTCCACTGGATCGACCCCGCCAGCCGTGAACTCCTGCGGTACGTCGCCGCGAACCTGCGGCGGGCGCCGGCCCTGCTCGTCGTCGCGTACCGGCCCGAAGACTCCGCGTCGGAGCGCGAGCTCCTCGCCCAGCTCGGTCGCCTCGGCCGGCACCGCATCACCCTTCAGCCGCTCCCGGACGACGCGTCCGCGGAAATGGCTGCGCTGCTGCTCGGCGAAAACGCCCGGCCGGCCGACATCCAACGGATTGCAGAGAACGCCGACGGCAACCCGCTCTACGTCGAAGAGCTGGTCGCTGCGCTCGACGAGGACCGCGTGCCCGAGACCGTGCGCGATCTCATGCTCGTGCGGTTCGATTCGCTCGACGCGAGCGCCCGCCATCTCGTGCGCACCGCGGCGCTCATCGGACCCCGTGCATCGAGGGGCTGGCTCGCCGGCGCCACCGGCTTGGACAGCGACCAGGCCCGGCACGCCGCCCGGGCCGCGACCGACATCGGCGTGCTGCTCGTCGACATCGACATCGACGGCTACGCATTCCGTCATGCCCTCCTGCGTCAGGCCGTCCTCGACGACATCGTCCCCGACGAACGGGTCGCGCTGCACCGGTCGATCGCGGAGTCGCTGACCGACCATCCCGAACGCGCCGTCGGCATCGACTACATCGGTGAACTCGCGCGGCACTGGAACGCGTCCGCGGACGCGGGGCCCGCGCTCACGTGGCTCGTCGCCGCCGCGAGACAAGCGGAGGAGCGCTACGCATTCGACGCGGCCGCCGACGCGTACGAGCGCGCCTTGTTCTGGTGGGACGCGGTTGCAACTCCGGCCGATTTCGTCGACGTCGATCACGTCGACCTGCTCCTCGCGGCCGGAGAGGCCGCGGGCACTGCCGGGGTCGTCGAGCGCGCCGCCGATCTCGGGCGTGCGGCACTGGAAGAAGCGTGTGCGGACGATCCAAAACGTGGCGTCGACGTGGCCGGTCGCGTGTTTCCGCTGATGTGGACTGCGGACCGGGCGACGGAGCTCTTCGACTTCGCCGCGCTGAACCTCGTTCCATCTCTCGATCACGTCGACCCGCACGCTCGGGCGCAGTTTCTCGTGAGCAACGTCGAGCATCTGATCGGTCGGGAATCCCTGCACGAAACGCGAGAAGCGGCCGACCGCATGATGACTGCGGTTGCCGAGATCGACGACCCGGCCCTCGAATCGCGGGCGCACATGGTCGAAGCTCGCTACCACGAAGTCGTCGGCGAATACGCGCTCGCCGACGCCGCCTACTCCGAAGCGGCAGAAATTGCACGCCGGGGCGCTGTCCACTCGGCCCTTGCCCTCGCGCTCTACAACCGGGCCGCGTTCAATCAGTCCATTCCGAATCTTCAGGCGACGCTTTCGATCCTCGACGAGGTCGACGAACTCGTCGAAACGTACGGGCTCAAGCGCTACGCCGTACCGGCCCGCTGCGTACGCGCGCTCGCAACGTGTCAGACCGGTGGCCTGGAAGAGGCGGCGCGTGTCGTCACGGCGCTCGACCAGCTTCCCGCCGAGGGGTACGAGGCGTGGTTCCGGGCCGTTGTCCGCGCGCTGCTCGAACGGGCCCGGGGTCGCTACGACGACGCGATCGCCGCGCTCGACGCCCAAATCGTCGGGAGCCCCGAGCCGACCGACTTCGAGGTCGGAATCCAACTGGCGGCGCTGCGGGCCGACGCGTTCGCGTGGAAAGGCGACATCGAGGCCGCTCGAAACGCAGCGGACATGGGTTCGGCAACTGTCGCCCGCTACACCGAGACGTATGCCCACAGCTGGCTCGCGCTCGCGGCGACACGCATCGAAGCCGACGCGGCCGCGCTCGCGCACTCAACGCGGCAGCTGAAGGCGATCGAAGTTGCCCAGGCGCGGGCGGAGGCGATCGTTGCCGTGTGGCATCAGGCGGTAGAACAGGAGCTGGTACCGCACCCGATGGTGCTCGCGTACACCCGAGGCATCGAGTGTGAGTTCGCGCGCCTCAAGAACGAGGACGCGCGCGAAGCCGCGCGACAAGCAGCCGAGGCATTCAGCTCGATTTCGATGCCGTACGAGGAGACGTACTTCCGTTGGCGTGAGGCGCAGGCGGCCCTCGACGCCGACGACGTGGGAACCGGTACCGCGCTCCTGAAACAAGGTCGAGTTCAGGCGCGTCGGTTCGGCTTCGCCGGGCTCGAGTCTGCGATCGCGACACTGGCGCGCACGCACCAGTTGCGACTCGGTGCCGAACGCACGACCGTCGACGGCGACGAGCCGCTGTCGCTGCGCGAGCTCGAAGTGCTTCGTCTGATCGTCGACGGGAAGAGCAACCCTGATATCGCCGAGATCCTGAGCGTCAGCCGGCACACAGCTCGCGCTCACGTGTCGAACATTCTGCGCAAGCTCGACGCGTCCTCACGAGCGGAAGCGGTCTCGACCGCGCACCGGCGCGGCGTCGTCTAGCGCCAATAGTTCCCCCGCCAATAGTTCCCCCGCCAATAGTTCCCCCGCCAAT
>JAWXCJ010000365.1:0-4083 GCA_034408875.1 Actinomycetota bacterium | reverse complement strand
TCCTCCGAGATATCGAAGCGCGTCTCGTAGTACATGTACGCGGTGACGCGCGCCGACGCCGGGTTGCCGACGCACGAACGCGCGAAGCTCGAGAAGTAGCCGGATGCTGCGTCCCATGACGGCGAGGCGAAGCACAAAATGTTCGTCGGGTCGGACGTGGGGGTCACGGCGCTCGTGACGCTTCCTCCGACATTGAAGAAGAACACGAGGTAGTCGGCGGTCAGGTCACCGTTCGTGTCGATCTGCCAGAGAATCGCCGTCGGCCCGACCCATGCCGGGTCACCGAGATCCCAGGCCCGCCAGTTGTACGCGGTCGGGCTCTCGAAGATGTCGGTCTGGAGCCCGACCACCATGGCGGCGTCGTTGCCGATGCCGTAGTTGATGATGTCGCCCCGGCCGTCGTAACCCCACCCGTTGTCGAACCGCGCGTCGGTTCCCGCGGCGACGGTTGCCGAGGCGGTGAACTCGTTCCCCACGAGCGAGTCGTCCCGCGTGGCCAACAGGGCCTGCATCGCCTCGACAACCGTCCGTTCGTCGTCGGCGGCCGTCGCCGGCGCCGCCGTCGTGAGCAACGCCGCGACGAGTGTCACCGCGGCCGCTCCTGCCTTCATGTTCATGGCCCCCACCCTTGTGCTCGGTAGCGCCGCCACCTTCCCAGGGGGCTGGGACATGCCTGTGCCCGGCCCCGTGTCCCAGGCCTCTCCGATGCTCGGGTCATGGTGATACGAGGGGTTGGCGATCGGGTCGCGGGCGCGCTCGTCGGTCTGGCGGTGGGCGATGCGCTGGGCGCGCCGTACGAGTTCGCGATCCCCGGCCCGACCTCGCCCGAGATGCGCGGCGGGGGCGTCGGGCCGTGGGCGCCGGGGGAGTGGACCGACGACACGCAGCAGGCGATCTGCGTCGCGCAGGGTCGCGCCGACCCGGCCGCGGTCGGCGCCCGCCTGCTCGAGTGGTACGCGCAAGGACCGAAAGACGTCGGTTACCAGACCCGCCAGGTGCTCGCGCCGGCGCGCGACGCGTCGGAGCTGGTCGCCACCGCGGCCGCGCTGCACGACGCGCGTCCCGACAACACGGCCGGCAACGGCAGCCTCATGCGCGCCGCGCCCGTCGCGCTCGTGCATCTCGGCGACGACGCCGCAATCGCTCGGACCGCACGGGCGGTGTCGGCACTCACGCACGGCGACCCGTTGTGCGGCGACGCGTGTGTCCTGTGGTGCATTGCCATCGACCGGGCCGTGCGCGAGGAGCGCCTCGACGGCGTGCACGACGGGCTCGCGCGGCTCGACCCGAGCGCCCGGCGGCGCTGGTCGGCGTGGATCGGCGACGCCTACCGCACGCCGCCCGCGGAGTTCGTGCCCAACGGGTACGTCGTCACCGCGCTCCAGGCTGCGCTCGCGGTCGTTGTGCAGACGCCGACCGTCGGGCCCGGTCACTTCGCCGACGCGCTCGTCGCCGCAATCGCGATCGGCCACGATACCGACACCGTCGGCGCGATCGCAGGGTCGTTGTTGGGGGCCCGATGGGGGCGCTCGTCCGTGCCGGGCGACTGGCAGGCGCCGCTGCACGGCTGGCCCGGGCTCGACGCCGACGGCATCGCCCGGCTCGCGATCGGGCTCGGAGACGTATAGAGAGGAGGCGACCTACGATGCACCCGCCGTGACTGCGAACAGCGGGACCGAAGTCATCGGCCGGGTGTTACGCCTTGCCGCATACCTGAAATCGCGCCGCGCCGCGCGTGTAGCGCTCGACGACATCTGCCGCGACGTCCCCGGCTACGACTCGGGCGGCGAGCTCGTGCGCGACGCCCAGTGGGAGGCGGTGCGCAAGAAGGTCCGCCGTGACGTCGCACTGCTCGGAGACTCGTTCGGCATCGAGGTCGACTACGACGCGAGCGCCGATTCGTACGCGTTGAAGCCGTCGTTTCTCACGGCCGACGAACGCGACGTGTTGCTCGCGGCGTCCGCGCTTGTGCGCGTCGACGGCATCGACGACACCCAGCTCGCGGCGTTGGGCAGCGCGGTCGACGAGGAGGGCCGCCGCGTCGTCATGCGGGTGCATCGCCACGTGCTCGTGCTCCGCGACGCGCTCGCAGCCCGGCGGCCGGTGACATTCCGGTACCACGGTCAGGAACGTGTCTTCGACCCGTGGGCGGTGGGGTTGTGGCGCGATCGGTGGTACGCGGTGGGGTACGCGCACGGTCCGGCCGAGCGCCGCGTCTACCGGCTCGACCGCATCGAGGAACGCGACGACGGTTCCGCCATCGCGGGTGCGGGCGCCGACGCGAGCTACGACCTGCCCGCCGAGTTCGACCCCGAGTCTGCGCTCTTGCTCGACCCGAACGCGTGGGGGCACGACCCGCCCGTCGTCGCGCGCGTGCGCGTCGACACCGACTGGGTGCAACCGTTCGTCACCGAGTTCGGCGGTACGGTCGACGACCAGAACGACGACGGTGGCGTCGTCGTGCTCACGGTCCGGCACTACGAGTCGTTCCGCGACCGGCTGCTCTCGTTCGGTGTGCACGCGCGGTTGCTCGAACCCGACGCGTTGGTCGACGGGCTGCGCGACTGGCTCGCGGGGATGGCGCGATGACGACCCGCAACGCCCCCGAACGGTTGCTTGCCCTCGCCCGCGTCCTCGCGCTCGCCGACGAACGGCGCTCGATCGCGGTCGTCGACGCCGCGGCCGAAGTCGGATTCGACCCCGACGAACTGCGCGAGCTCCTCGCCCCGGTGCTGTTCCTCGAATGGCGCGACGGCGACGGCGAACTCCGCGGCGAGTCGCGCGCGTTTCTGCTCACCGAGGACGGGCATCTCGTCGTCACCCAGGAGCATTGGCTGCGGGGGCTGGCGGCCCGCCCGCCCGACCCGCCGACCGCGCTGCGCCTGTTCGTGGCCGGGGTCGTGCTCCAGGCGGCGACAAGTCAACACCCTTTGCCGGCGCTCGACCGGGCGCTCGACAAGCTCGCCGACGTACTCGACGCCGAAGTGGTGGTGCACGTCGACCGGCCCCCGTTCACCGACGTGTGCGAACAGGCGACGAACGACGCGAGGACGCTGCACGTGCGCTACCTCTCCGCGGTGCACGGCGAACCGCGGGAGTACGAGATCGAACCGCACCTCGTCGCGTCACGGTGGGGGCACTGGTATGTGCTCGCCCGGGTCCGCGGCCAACGCGACGTCGTCCCGTTCCGCATCGACCGGCTGTTGCATGTCGAACCGGGCGACGGGATGTTCGCACCCGAACCGGTCGCCATGCCCGAGTGGTGGGACCTCGCCGCGCACGAACAGACGATCCTCGCCCAACTCCCCGTCGCCGATCTCGACCGCGTCCCGCAACCCAACCGCAGCGTCGTCTGCCGCGACCTCGGCGCCGGCCGCGTCGAAGCCGAGATCACCGTCATCGGCCCCCGCCGCATGGACCACTTGCTGCTCGCGCTCGGCCCCCACGCCGAGGTGGTGTGGCCCGAGGAGTGCACACAACGTCGGCGCGACCTGGCGACGGAGTTGTTGGCCCGCTACGCGTGACCGGGAAGCCCGAGGAAGAGCGAGGCCGCGGCGACGAGGTCACGGCTCGGCTGGAACGTCTGGCGAAACACGCTGGTCGCGAGGACTGCGATGCGAACTGTGACCTTCTTCATGGGTTGCTCCCTTTGATGACCTGCGCCGCCCCAGTGGGGGAAGCGTGGTGGTCGACTCGGCCGGAGCCGTAGTCGACGATCGGGGAGAAGTCGCGTCCGCGGACGCGTCGTCGTCGTCTCCCGAGCAGGCGCCGAGCGCGAGCGTGACAAGAACGGCCAGTGCTGTCGAGCGCCCCAACCGCCCCGTCACAAGGCCGAAGCGCACGAACTCGCGGGCCGGCCGACAATGGCTCGAAGGGGAAGGTCAGAACTCGCTCGGCTGTCACGATGGCGTGGTCGCTACCCGCGGCCGGGCCGAGCGGCTTTACGTCTTTGGGGGTGGGTGTGGGACTGCGATGACGGTGAGTTCGCTGATGCCCGCGAAGCCGGTCGGGTTGCAGGTGTAGAGCGCCGGCCCGTTGCTGATTGCGATCGCGGCGAGCGTGGCGTCGAGGACCGCGTCGAGG
>JAWXCJ010000364.1:0-10699 GCA_034408875.1 Actinomycetota bacterium | reverse complement strand
CGAGGGTGGCTCCGATCGTGGTGCGAACCCGGACCGAAGCCAGACGCCCGCGCACGGTCATCCGCCGTCTTCGGCGAGCCGGTAGCCCGAGCCTCTGATGGTCTGGATGGCGGCGCGGTCGAAGGGGATGTCGATCTTCTTGCGGAGGTTGCGGACGTACACCTCGATGAGGCTCGGGTCGCCGTCGTACTCGTAGTTCCAGACGTGGTCGAGGATGTCTTGCTTCGAGACCACGGTGCCGGCGTTTCGGACCAGGTATTCGAGGACGGAGAACTCCCGGGCCCGCAGGCTCAACTCGGTGTCGCCTCGCCAGCATCGCCGCTGATTCGGATCGAGACGCAAGTCTCCGGCCGACATGACAACCGGTCGATCACTCTGGCGCCGTAAGAGAGCGCGGAGGCGCGCGACGAGGACCATGTGCGCGAACGGCTTGCGCAGGAAGTCGTCGGCTCCCGTGTCGAGGGCCTCGGTCTCGTCGAAGTCGCCCTCCTTGGCGGTGAGGATCAGGATCGGTGTCCAGTTCCCGGCGTCGCGGAGTTGCTCGCAGATCTTGTAGCCGTTCACGCCGGGCAGCATCAGGTCGAGGACGATCGCGTCGTAGTCGTGTTCCTGCGCCATCCACAACCCGTCGGTGCCGGTGAGGGCGACGTCGACGGCGAACCCGTCGGCCTCCAGGCCGCGTTTGAGGGAGGTGGCCAGCTTCTTCTCGTCGTCGACGACGAGCAGCCTCATGACGTTGCCTCCTTCGATGCGTCCATGCTCGACAGTGAACCTGAAGTCCGCCTGAAGTTTCCTGAAATCGAGTTCAGCTGGCTTCAGCGTCGCTTTGGGGGGCGCGAAGGATCGTGGAAAGGTGGACGCGGCTGCGATCGAGATGACAGGTGTTCGGCACCGCTACGACGACACCTGCGAGATCTTGCGGGGTATCGACCTCACGATTGAACCCGGTGAGGTGTTCGGGTTCCTCGGCCACAACGGTGCCGGCAAGACCACCGCGATCAATATCCTCACCACCCTCATCGTCCCGACGTCGGGTCTCGCGCGCGTGTGCGGCTATGACGTCGTCGAACAGCGCCGGGAGGTGACCGGTTGCATCGGCTACCTGCCCTCCGACGTCCGCCTGTACGGCCACATGACCGCCGCGGAGAACCTCGAGTTCTTCGCCAAGCTCTCCGGCGTCGCGGACCCCCGCGGAGCGGTGTCCGAAACCCTCGCCTTCCTCGACTGCGCCGACCTCGCCGATCGCCGGGTCGGCACGTTCTCGACCGGCATGCGGCAGCGAATCGGCATCGCCCAGGCCGTCGTGCACCGGCCCCGAGTCCTGTTCCTCGACGAGCCGACCGCCGGCCTCGACCCTCTCGCGGTGCGACAGCTCCGCGAGACGATGCTCCGGCTGAACCGCGAGCTCGGGATCACGGTGTTCATGAACACCCACCTGTTGAGCGAGGTCGCGAAGGTCTGCACAACCATCGGTGTGCTGAACCACGGAACCCTCGTCTACAAGGACTCGATCGCCGAAACGATCCGCCGGTTCCCCGACGAGGCGTCGCTCGAAGACATCTACGTGCTGATGGAAAGCCCGCCGACGTGATCGCAACCATCGCCGCGCATCAGTTCCGGTCGCTGCGGCGCCGGCGAGTGTTGAGTGCCTTCGGCGCCATCATGATCGCGGTGACGGTCCTGGCCGGTGTGATCGGCTGGTCGAGTCACCGGACGATCGCTCGGGTCTACAACGAGGCCGTCGTGCTTCTGGGGGCCGACGGTGGGGCGGCCCCGCCCAACCCCTTCGAACTCAAGCCCACGCTCTCGCTGTTATCGAACATGGCCATCTACGTGCCGCTCATCGGCGCCCTGCTCGCCTTGATCGTCGGGAACCTGAGCATCGCCGATGACCAATCCAGCGGCATCGGTCGCTTGATCTTCTCTCGGCAGGTGTCCCGATCGAGCTATTTCCTCGGCAAGCTGCTCGGTACTACGGCAGTCGTCGCCGTCGTCCTCGCCGCCAGTCTGTTCGTGAGCATCGTGGCGTTGCTCGTGGCGAACGAGACCGCCCCGGACGTGGGAGACCTGAGCCGGCTCGTCTTGTTCTATGCCGTTTCGTGGCTCTATCTCATGGTCTTCGTGTTGATCGGCATGGTGACTGTGCTGTGCACCGAGAGACGATCACTCGCGCTGCTCTCCGCGATCGGGGTGTGGCTCGTCATCACCTTCGCCGTGCCGCAGTTCACTTCGGGTCTGCGCCCTACCGCGTCGCTCAACCCGGTCACGGACCCGGTGAGCACAACCCAGACGTTCTTCCGGATCACTTCGCACGCGCGACCGTTCTCGGTCAGTGAGCAGTACAAGCACGCAAGCGCGCAAATCCTCGACACCGCGAGCGGAAGCGCCGCGAACGCGCTCGTGCGGATCCTTCCCATCGCGGGGCTCGCGGTCTCGCTCGCGTTGGCGGCTTTTTGGCTGGTCGGACGCCACGACTATTCGAGGAGCACCTCGAGTGGCTAGCGCCGCGGCCCGCGTCGCGACCCTCGCGCGTCACGAGTACCGAGCGGCGGTCCGCAGCCGGGTCCTTCTCGCGCTCCTCGTCATCGTCGTGATCACCACGACCGCGTCGGTCTACGTCGCCGCGGTCGACTACGCGAGCCAACTCGCCGACTACCGCGCGTACGTGGCGGCCGCGAACGCCAACGGCATCCAGCAAGTGGCCCCCTCACCGCTGCAACTCCTGTCGCTGCTGCGGGGCGCGATGGAGTACCTCGAGATCATCGGCGCGATCATCGGGATTACCCTCGGCTACCTCAGCATCGCGCGAGAGCGATCCAGCGGAACGCTCCCGCTGCTGGCGTCACGGCCGGTCAGCTCCACCGAACTCGCGGCCGGCAGCGCACTCGGTGCCCTCGCGCTGATCACCACCCTCGTCGCCGTCACGGCAGCCGTCGCGGTGCTGAGCCTCGGGATCATCGGCAACGACTGGGTGAGCGGCGAGCAGGCGCTCAAACTGGGACTCGCCTACGTGGCGTCGATCGTGTACCTCGGCACCTTCTATTGCCTCGGCGCCATCCTGACCGCCCGATCACGCGTCGCCGCGAACGGCCTCATGCTGGCCCTCGGCATCTGGCTCGTCGTCGTGCTCGTGCTCCCCCAGATCGGTGACACGCTCGACCCCGACAACCAGGTTCCCGGCGGGTTGTTCTCCGCCCTCACCCTCGACAAGCCCCAAGAGGACCTGGTCCTGTCGCACTTCTCCACCTACGAGACGATCCGTACGAACATCGAAACCGCCTCGCTCGCAAAACACTACGAACGGTTCGCGTTCGCCATGACCGACGTCAAGGAGAAATACCGAGGTCTCACGCTCGGACAACTCCTCCACGTGAAGCGAAGCGACATCGAATGGATGCTCCTCTACGCTTTCGCCCTCGGCGTCGCCCTGGTGCGCAGCTTCCGACGCCAACTCGTCAATCCCCGAGGAGCCGATTCATGATCCGCACCAACCGACCACGCCGCGCATCGGCGCTTTCGATCATGCTCGCGGGCGCCGTCGCGCTCGGCGCCTGCGGGTCGTCATCCACCGGGTCGTCCAACCCGTCGAGCGGAACCGCGACCACCGCGCAGATCCTGCCCGTGACCGACAACCCCATCACGAACGACTCCACCGTCGACACACTGAGCATCGACTCGGTACTCGTCGAGAACAACGAAGACCCCGCGACCGGAACCGCGGTCGACGACCATCTCGAGATCGCGCTCACCAACACCGGCGCGCAAACACTGTCGAACTTCGAGGTCTTCTACACCTTCGGCGACCCCACCACGGATACCACGGAGAGCTATTACCTGCAGCTTCCCGACACCTTCACCATCGCCGCGGGCGCCACCCGCGTCGCGCACTTCGACGACACCGGCGCCGCCGACCACTTCCCGGTCAACAAGTACAGCTTGTACGCGACGTCTACCAACGCCCTCGACGTCACCGTCGTCGTGAGCGCCGAAGGCGCAGCCGTCCAGACCACGACGGTCCAAAAGGACGCAGCCGGACCCGAAGAAGCCGACTGACATCGAGCATCGCGGCGCCCGTTCCCACTCACGCGCGCGTCGCCGAGTCAGGTCCTACGCCTTCGCCGCCGTGCTCGGTCTGCGCTCCCGGCACGAGGAGCTCGAAGACCGGCCGAGGCCCGCGCCGGGCGAGCCGGAGTCGACCGCCTTCGGCTTCGGCCAGGCTCCTGGCGAGGGCGAGGCCGATACCGGTGCCGCCCGTGTCGGACGCGCGCCGGTCGAAGATCCGTTCGGGGTTCCCGATGATCCCTTCACCGTCATCGGCCACGGCAATGGTGACGCCGCCGGTGGGGCCGGGTCGTGCCGTCACATCAATCGTGCCCGATCCGTGGACTGCGGCGTTGTCGACCAGTACATCGATGATGTGCCCGACCGCGGGGGTGGACGCACGCGTCGACGGAAGCCGGCCCTCGATCGCGACCGTCAGTCGCCGTCCGATCGGCTCGAGCCGCCGCCGCCACTGCCGCTCGACCGTCTCGAGGATCCCGGGGACGTCGAGGGGTCGCCGATCCGGGAGATCGCGCGCGAGCTGGAGCAGGGTGTCGACCGTGATCTCCAGACGGTCGACGTCGGTCATGGCCTCCTCCAGGGCGAGCGAAGCCTCCGGCCGCGGGCAGGCCAGCTCGGTTTCGAGGGTGAGACGAAGACTCGTGAGCGGGGTTCGGAGCTGATGCGAAGCGTCCGTGCTGAACGAGCGCTCGCGATCGACGAGACGGCCGATGCGGCGACCGGCTGCGGTCAGGGCGTCCGCAACCTCGTCGAGCTCGCGGATGCCGCTCGTGAGCAGCCGAGCCGCGAAGTCGCCGTCGCCGAGACGCGACGCCGCGTCGCGAAGCTCCGTGACCGGTCGGGCGAGACGCGACGCCAGGAACATCGCAACGCCTGTGGCGGCGGCGATGACGGCCAGCCCGAATCCCGCCATCACGAGCAACGACTGACGCGTCCTTCCCCATGACTGGGACAACGGCTCGGCCGCGCGCACCGCACCGACCGGCTGTCCGTCGATCGCGACCGGGACGGCAACGACGAGGTCGTCGCCGGAATGCCCGTCGGAGTCGTTGCCGTTCAGCGCCGCTTGCACCGGCGCGTCGGCGCGATCCGGTCCAACGCCCGCGATCCGTCTGCCGTCGAGACCGTAGATGGAGACGCTGATCGACGCTTCGCCCGACGGGAGCTTGACCGGGAGCCCCGCGGTGTCCTCCCAGGTTTCGGCCGGCACGACGGCGCTCGAAAGTGTCGCCTGTCGCTGTAGCTCGAGGACGGCTTCGTCGCGGGAACTGTGAGCCGCGGCGATTGCCAGCGGAATCGCGAAGAGCACGACCGCGATCGTGGTCACGCCGACGATCGCGGCGACGATGCGCCATCTCACCGCTCGCCCGCCGGTACGTCGAACCGGTACCCGACTCCGCGCAGCGCCGTGATCCGGCTGGGGGCACCGGCGTCCTCCCCGAGCTTGCGCCGCAGCGACGTGATGTGCACGTCGAGGGTCTTGGTGGAACCGAACCAGTTCGCGTCCCAGACGTCGGCCATGAGCTGTTCACGAGTCACCACGGTCCCCGCCCGGGTGACGAGCGCCGCGAGCAGCTCCCACTCCTTCGCGGTGAGCCTGAGTTCGACGCCGTTCGACCGGGCCCGCCGCGCGTCGAGATCGAGCTCGACGTCTCCGACGGTGACGGTTCCGCGATGCTCGGTCGGCGGGCGGAGCTGCACCCGGATCCGCGCCAGGAGTTCCGACAGCCGGAACGGCTTGGTCACGTAGTCGACGGCGCCGACGTCGAGCCCGACGACGACGTCGATCTCCTCGTCGCGGGCGGTGAGCATGATGATCGGTGTGCCGATGTCGAGGCGGCGCAGTTCCCGGCACACCTCGAGCCCGTCCAGGTCCGCCAAGCCGAGGTCGAGCAGCACGAGCGCCGGAGGCGACGCAACTGCCGTCGCGATGGCAGCGGCCCCGGTCGCGGCCGTCTCCACGTCGTATCCGGCATGCACCAGGGCCCGGCGCAGGTTGGTAGCAATCGCCGGGTCGTCCTCGACAACAAGGATCCGGTCGCGCGGCACGATTTCGACCCTAAAGCAGGCGGCGACTGTGGTGGGTCGCGATTGCGCCCCACCACAGTCCGGGGGCATCCGCCTCAGCCGGTCGGCGGCACGGCCAACGCCGGCTGGTCCTTGCGGGTCCGGATCAGGTAGACGACCACGCCCAGGATCGTGGAGAGGAAGATCGCAGTGGTCAGCACCGCCCCCAGCCCGACCCCGCCGTCAGCGGTGGGCTGGGAGAAGTAGTCGCCGAGCGATGCACCCAGCGGCCGGGTCAGGATGTAGGCGAGCCAGAAGGCCGGCACCGGGTTCAGGCCGAACCACCGCCACGCCGCGGTCACGGCGCCGATCAGCACGCCGAACAGGATCGCCGACTTCCAGTAGCCGAGATTGAATTCCTCGGCGATCAGGTCCCCGGCCGCGGTGCCGAGGGCGAAGGTGAACAAGATCGCCGACCAGTAGAAGGTCTCCCGTTTGGTGGTGTTGATCGTGTGGATGGACAACGTCCGTTCACCGGCGAACCAGATGGCGAACGTCGCGCCGAGCGCGATCGCGAACAGGATCGTGGTGGTCCACAGCGTCACGCCGCGCTCGTCGACGAGGTAGTCGGTGATCAGCGTGCCCGCGATGCTGATCAACACGACCGCCAGCCAGTACAGGCCGGCCACGTAACCCCTCGCGCGGAACTGCAGGGCGAGCACGACGACGAGGAAGGCGGTCACCAAGCCCATGGCGACCGCCAGGCCGAGCGCGAGCGTCGCCGAGAGGTAGTCCGCCGCGGTCTCACCCACCGTCGTCGCCATGATCTTGATGATCCAGAAGAAGATGGTGACTTCGGGGACCTTGTTGAGCATGTCCCTCGCGGTCACGGGCGGAATGGTTGCGGTTCTCATCGTGTCCCGATCCTGAAGATCGGTCGGTAAGGGCTCGGTGTTGCCGGGTTAGCCCGCGGCAAAATCTTCCGTAGCGACGAAGAGCTCGGTCTCGATGCCCGATACGGCAAGTGGTCGTCGGCCGAGCGATCGCGCATCGACTTCGACTCCGAGCAGGTCGCGCAGTCATTCGCTCGCCGTGTACGTCGCGGGCGGTTGGTGCTTGTTCCATCCGGCGCGCGCGTCGTTTGGGAGCTTGCGGTACACCGGCTCGCTGATACGGATGCCGGCGCCCGCACCCATTCGGTACGTGTGGATCACGCCCGCGCCGACGACATCTTGCGCCGCGCTCGGGCCACGGCCGAAGACACCTTCAACCACAGTCGCAAGGTGCACGTTCGCGCCGACGTCGAGTGCGATGTCGTATTCGGCGCCGAGCGCACGCGCCGGGTCACGGAGTGCGTGAGCGCAGTCGGCCGCGGCCGCGAGACCGTAGGGCAAGCGTACGCCGATTCTCGGATTCAGTGAACGAGCGCCCCACCCGTGCACTTCACAGCGAACTCGGTTAGAACACCACGAGGTTGACATGGTCGCCGTCCCCGAACTCCACGCCTCCGGACGTGACCGGCGGCCACGTCGGAAGGATAACCATGGCCGTTGTTGCCGGAGGATCCAGCGACTCGCAAGTTCCCGGGGTGAACGGCGAGAACGACTTCAATCCCGAGTTCGACGTCAATCGGGTGAAGGGCCCGGGCTATGCGGTGCGCGGACACTCTTCCAACGGGTTCGCCGGGGTGTGCGGCGAGGGCGGCGAGAACGGCGTGTTCGGCCTCAGCTGGAACGACAAGGGTAGCGGCGTCTTCGGTCGCAACGAGGGCGCGGGGAAGGGCGTTGCCGGTTACAGCGTGAGCGGTCCGGCCATCTTCGGAGCGGGCGGAAGGGCCGGTGTCTTCGAGGGCAACGTCGAGGTCACCGGAGACATCCAACTCACGGGCCCCGGTCATGCCGACTGCGCGGAAGAGTTCGATACCGAGGCCGGTGCCGGAAAGCCCGAACCCGGCACGGTCGTGGTGATCCACGAGAACGAAACGCTCGGCCAAAGCTGCGTTCCATACGACCGGCGCGTCGCCGGAGTGGTCTCGGGTGCGGGCGGTTTCCAACCGGCCCTCATTCTCGACAAGCAAGCCGACGGCGAACGCATTTCCGTCGCTCTGATGGGCAAGGTGTTCTGCAAAGTCGACGCGACCGCAACACCGATCGAGGTCGGCGACCTGCTCACGACGTCGGCGACGCCGGGGCACGCGATGAAGGCAGCAGATCCGCTCCGTGCGTTCGGTTCTGTGATCGGGAAGGCGTTGCGGCCGCTGGCCCACGGAACCGCACTGATCCCCATCCTCGTGACGCTGCAATGAAACTCCGACCCGCGCTCGAGCAGTTCGGCGGGAGTGCGGAAACGGCCCGGGCGGCGGCGGGAATGACCCGCCCGTGTTCGCTGCGCGCGGTCGTCAACACCACTGATGTGATCGAGCGCAAGGAACTCATCGTCTCGGGTGGACTGGCTGCGCTGGGCGGCCATGTGTCGGCCACTGTGCACCACGACGGCACCGTGCAGTTCGGCGGACACGCGCACGACAGCGGCCTCGACTCCTACAGCTTCCGGATCCTGGCCATACTGCGGCCCGAGACGGGCCCGACGCTCGCCGCCCGCTGGTCCGGACACGTCGGCGGCGACTTAAGCACCGACGAACGCGACGAGTACTGGAACGAACCACCGATTACGCACCCGATCGTCGCGGCTCGCTTCGAAGAGTTTCGGACGAGCCGCCTTGAACTCATCGTCGACTACGAAAGCGACATCGGCTCCGCCTTCGAGGAGATCGCCGGCGTCGTCACGCGCGTCGTGGCCGGCACCCTGCTCGTGACGGCGGGCATGGCCACGTCGGTGTTCCTGGGCCTCGAGTTGGGCTCTCTGATGACGACGGGGTCGCTCGAGCCCGGCGCCCGGATCGCGGGGAACATTCTGTGGTTGGTGGGGCCGAGTGGGACGATCTACGCCATCGTCGCCGAGGGCATCGCATCCAACGAGGAGTCGCGCGAACTGCACGAGGACGAATACAACTGGGCGAACGAGCGGGTGTTCGCCAGGACACTTCCCCCGCGCGAAGACATCCGGCTGACCGACACGATCGGCGCCGAGTCACGCGCGTTCGCGTTCCCGCGCTGGGACAAGAAGATCACGCTCAACATGGGTCCCGCCGCGTTTCTCGACCCTCGGAAGTATCAGGAGGGCTCCTGGAACACGCGTATGAAGCGGAAGATCGTGTACGGCGAGGTGTTCGTGCACGAGTTGGTGCACGCCTGGCAGATCGATCACACCCCGTTCGATCTCGCCCTGCTCGCCGACGCTCTGTCCAGCAAGCTGTGCGAGCTGACGGGTGGCGATCCCTACGACTACGGCGACCCGGGCCGTGCGTTCAGCAGCTACAACCTCGAACAGCAGGCCCAACTGGTGAGCGACTGGTTCGGCTCGTGGACGACTGCGCTCGACTCGGCTCCTGCGCTCGCCGATCCTCGCTTCCGATACGTAGAGCGGAACATTCGCCAGAGCCAGACCTGACGCGCAGCTCACGCGACCGCGACGAGCGCTCCCGGCTCGCCGACCGTCAACAGCCTCCCTTCGCCGGCGCCGGGTGCGAGAATCTGAGCTCTGCCCATGAAGATCCAACTCCCCCGCCTGCTCGCCGACCTTGATGCGCTCGCCGCGATCGGTGACACCGGCGACGGTGGCAATTGCCGGCTCGCGCTCACCGACGACGACGCGGGTGGCCGAGATTTGGTCGTGGGCTCGACCGAGTGGCGCCAGAACCCATCGGGCATCGCTCCGGCGCGCACGGTCCTCAATCTCAACGTTCCCGGCTTGCCCTACGACGACGTCATCTCGCTCGCCGGGTTGCATCGTGAGCCGGGTCGTCACGGTCGCGGCCGCGCAGCTCGGCCCGTTGCAACGCGAGGACTCACGCGCCGATGCCGTCGAACGGATGGTTGCGCTGATGACCGCGGCCGCCGGCGGAGCGGAACTCGTCGTGTTTCCTGAGCTGGCGCTGACGACGTTCTTCCCGCGCTGGATGTACGAGGACGGCGACCCCGCGCTCGACGCGTGGTACGAGACGGAGATGCCTGGGCCCGCGACGAAGCCGCTGTGGGACGAAGCGGTGCGGCTCGGCGTCGGGTTCTCGTTCGGATTCGCAGAGCTGACTCCCGACGGGAAACGGTTCAACCCCGCGCTGCTCGTCGGGCCCGACGGCACCGAGATCGGTCGCTACCGAAAGATCCACCTGCCCGGGCACGAGGAACACGAACCGTGGCGCGCGTTCCAACATCTCGAGAAGCGCTACTTCGACGTGGGCGATCTCGGCTTCCCGACCTTCGACGCGTTCGGCGGCAGGGTCGGCATGCTCATCTGCAACGACCGGCGGTGGCCCGAGGCGTACCGCGTGCTCGGTCTGAAGGGCGTCGAGCTGATCTGCGTCGGCTACAACACGCCCGTGCACAACCCGCCCGCGCCTGAGCACGACCAGTACGGCGACTTCCACAACCACCTGGTGATGCAAGCCGGTGCGTACCAGAACGGCACGTTCGTCGTGGGCGTCGCCAAAGCTGGGCGCGTTGCCTCGGCGACGATCGTGCCCGACGGGTGGATGACCGCGCCCTCGTCGAGGAGTAACTCCTAGCGAGGT
>JAWXCJ010000363.1:0-12462 GCA_034408875.1 Actinomycetota bacterium | reverse complement strand
TGGTCGTCGTGGTCGCGCGCGTGGTCGTCGTGGTCGCGCGCGTGGTCGTCGTGGTCGCGCGCGTGGTCGTCGTGGTCGCGCGCGTGGTCGTCGTGGTCGAGGGTGGGGTGGTCGACGGCGCAGCCGTCGTCGTCGTGGTCGGCGCGCGAGACGCGTCGTCGTCGCCGGAGCACGCCCCGAGGAGCAGCGCGGAAACGACCAAGAACGAGAGCACGCGCATGCCCACAAGGGTACGGTCGCGGTGACCGTCCGGACGAGGAGGTCTTCATGCGTTCCTTCCTCATCGGGGCCCGCGTACGCGTCGTTGACCCAGGGTCAGGCCCACGCACTGAGTCGACGTTGCCGCCCGGGCTGTCACGGTTGCTGAAGCTCGATCTGCCGCGTCGGCTCGAACGCGCGGAACAACGCGACCGGCTCCGCGAAGCCGCGCACGATCACCGGCCCGAGTGCCTCGAATTCGACGCCGGGCATCGGGCCGATCGCCTGGCACGCCGCTTCGGAACACAGCACCTCGCCCGGACCCGCCAGGTCGACGATGCGCGCCGCGAGGTTGACATCACGCCCGATGATGTCGTCGCCGCGCCGGCGCGGGCAGCCCCAATGCAGCCCCATGCGCACCCACAACGGCATCGGCTCGT
Source organism: Actinomycetota bacterium (assembly GCA_034408875.1). Classification (GTDB taxonomy): domain Bacteria; phylum Actinomycetota; class Acidimicrobiia; order IMCC26256; family PALSA-610; genus JANNHK01. The sequence goes on along the minus strand of JAWXCJ010000363.1, from coordinate 11,824 downwards.
CGGGTTCGGCCTCGAAGCTGCGCTGCAACCCGAGGCAGGTCTCCAAGCCGTGACGAGGATCCTCGAACCACAGCAGCAACCCGTCGCCCAACTCCTTCACGACCCGCCCCGAAGCGGGGAGCGCATCGCGCACCAGTGCTTCCTGGCGTTCGAGCAGAGCGAGCGCGACATCGTCGCCGTGCGCGTCGGTCAGTTCCGTGAAACCGACGATGTCGGTAAACACGATTGCCCCACTGGTCGTGGTTGCCGTCACCGACACGTGACCTCGATGGTGCCGCTCACCGTACCGACGCTGATCTCGTAGTCGCCGCCTTCGGTGACGTCACGGCGAATGCGGCCGCTCATCGATTTCAAGTTGAGTGTCGGCGCGGTCGAGCGCGGCACGGTGATGCGCACCGTGCCCGACACCGTCTTGACGCCGATGCGACCTTCGCCGTTCGCGCCGACCTCGATCGTTCCCGAGACCGACTTGAGTTCGCCCGACCCGACGTCGTCGGCACTGATCGAACCGGAGACCGCGGAGATCGCGGCGCGGCCCGCGCCGCCGACGCGCACGCTGCCACTCGCGCACACGACGCGACACTCGCCCTCGCACATGCCGACCTTGACACTGCCCGACGCGGTGCGCGCGTCGACCTCGTCGGCGTGCTCGATCTCGATCGAACCGCTCGCGCATGACACCTTGACCGCGCCGACCTGACCGATGACTTCGACCGAACCGCTCGCGGTGCCGATGACGAGGTCGGTGCCGGGTGAGCAACGGATGTCGATGGTCTTGCTCTTGCCCTTCACGTGGGCGGTGCCGTCGGCATCGACGCGCAACTCGGCACCGTCAACGGTGAGATCAGCGCCCGACGCGGCGTTGACGCGCACCCGGCCGCTCTTGTTGGAGATGTGGAGGCGAGCCATCGGGAGGCAAGCGTACGCTCATGCGCCTATGGCGCTCACCGACGAGGAACAACAGGAGTGGCGGGCCCGGATGCGCAAGCTGATGGTGGGCACGCGCTTCATCAAGACCCTCGGCACCGTGGTGGACGAATGGGGGCCCGAGGGGGTGACGCTGCGCGTGCCGTTCGCCGACCATCTGACCAACGACGGCAAGGAGTACCACGGCGGCGTCATCGCGGCGCTCATGGATACGACCGGCGCGGCCGCAGTGTGGGCGGGCCACGACTTCGACCGCGGCATCAAGGCGTCGACCGTCTCGATGACGGTCAACTACACGGGCCGCGCCCAGGGCGATCTCATCGCAGACGCCCGCTGCGTCAAACGCGGCCGCGACACGAACTTCTCCGAGATCCAAGTCCACGACCCGAACGGCACGTTGGTGGCCACCGGCACGCTCGTCTACCGCATCGTCCCCTAACCACCGGTGCGTCGTTAGAGGCCACTGGAGGTACCGCTAACGACGCACGGTGAGTTGTTCGGGTAACGGCTGGGCGTGGGCGACGGCGAGGTGTTGGACGGCTCTTGTCAGTGCGACGAACAGGAGGCGGATGCCGTGCGGTTGCGGCGCGGCGATCTCGGCCGGTTCCACGACGATGACGGCGTCGAACTCCAAGCCCTTGGCCAGCGCGGCCGCCACGACGACCAGCGGGCGGTCGGGCGACACCTCGCCCGGTTCGGCGAGGGCACCGCCGGCCGCGGTGATCGCGGCATTGAAATCCTCGACGCGCGCGTCGGCACAGATCACCGCGACCGTCGCGAACGCGTCGGCGAGCGTGAGCGCGTGCTGCGTGACGGTGCTCACCAGTTCATCCGGTTCGAGGCGATGCAGATCCGGCGGGTCGCCAAACGCGCGTACCGACTGCGCGGGCGCTACGTTCGGCGCCGCGTACGGGAGGAGCCGGTTGGCGAGGTCGAGAATCGCGCCCGGCAGCCGGTAGCCGATCGTCAGCTCGGCCGGTTGCGCGCCGGGCGGATTGCCGAGGTGTTCGAGCGTCTCTTCCCACGTGCCCGGCGACGCGGGGCCGGTGGCTTGCGCGAGGTCGCCGAGCACCGTCATCGAGTGCCGGCGGGCGCGCCGGGCGAGCATCCGCAACTGCATCGGCGACAGGTCCTGCGCCTCGTCGACCACCACGTGGCCGAACGCGCGGGGCGCGCCCTTCACCAGCGCCTCGGCTTCGTCGAGCAGCGGGAGGTCGTGCGCGGTCCAGTGGTCGGCGACGGCGCGCTTGCGGATGATCGCGGCCTGCTCGTCGGCGGTGAGGATGTCGGCCGCGACCCGCGCCAGCGCGGCGGGCTGCGTCAGCAGTGACTTCACGAGCGTGAGCGGACTCACCGGCCGCCAGCACCCGTCGACCGCCTTGCGGTTGGCGGCGTCGGCCATCACCTCGGCACCGAGTTCGCGCTCGTCGATACCGAGCAGGTCGCCGCGCGTGTACCGCGCGTACGTCTCGCGCAACACCGCCTCGCGGAAGCGGGTGCGCTGCCCGCCCAACGGAACCGACCGCGCGCGGATCTCGTCGACCATGGCGCGTAACTCGGACTCGCTGAACGCGATCGTGCGGGCGCGGCACCGCAATGCGAGTCCGTCGGCCGGAATGCGGATCGCTTCGACCGCCCCCGCATGCACGACTGCCGCCATCCGCGCGTCGCCCTTGACCGCGGCCGCGGCGTCGGTGTCGAACGCGACGACGCGGAACCGCAGGCTCAGGAGCTGCTCGACCGTCGTCTGCGTCGCCGTCGTCTCGCCGAGCGACGGGAGCACCTGGCTGATGTAGCGCAGGAACACGGGGTTCGGCCCGACGACGAGCACGCCCTCGCGCTGCAGCTGGGTCCGGTGCTCGTACAGCAGGAACGCGGCCCGGTGCAGCCCGACGGCGGTCTTGCCGGTGCCGGGCCCGCCCTGCACGACAAGACAACTCTCGAGCGGGGCCCGGATGATCGCGTCCTGCTCGCCCTGGATCGTCGCGACGATGTCGCGCATCTGGCCGGTGCGGGCCCGGCCGAGTTCGGCGAGCAGAGGGTCGGGCACCCCGCCCGATCCGGCCCGCGAATCGGGGTCGGCGAAGTCCTCGTCGAAAACATCGGAGAGATCGCGGCCCGAGAACACGAACCGGCGCCGCAAGGCAAGACCGAGGGGGTCGGCGAGGGTCGCCCGGTAGAACGGCGTGGCGACCCCGGCCCTCCAGTCGACGACAACCGGGCCACCCTTGCCGTCCTCGACGTGGCGCCGGCCGATGTACCAGCGGTCGCCCCGCTCCTCGTCGATCCGGCCGAAACACAAAGCGCTGCCGTCCTCGTCGAGCGAGGCGAGGCGGCGTTGCAACTGCCAGCGCACGGCTTCGGCGTCGGCCTCGTTCGCGGCGAGCACGTGCTCGGCCTCAATACGGGACTCGGTCCGTTCCCGCATCGCCGCCAGGCACTCCTGCGCGAACAGCAGGCGCGCGCGCTCCTGTTCGACGTCAGGGTGAGGCATTACATGGCTCCCTCGCCTCCCGCAGGAGGCCTCACGGCTGGGGTGAAGGTAGTGGCTCAGTTGCACACCGTGTGAACAATTTCTAGGGTTCCCGGATGCCGACCGCTGCAGTGACCGACGGGCGCACCGCACGCTCGCAGCGGACCCGCACCGCAGTGGTCGACGCCCTGCTCGCGCTGCTGGGCGACGGCAACCCCCGTCCGACCGCCCGGGAGATCGCCGAAAAGGCCGGCGTCTCCCTCCGTTCGGTCTACGTCCACTTCGACGACTTGGACGACCTCTTCGTGGCCGCGGCCGAGCGCCAACTCCACGTCGTCCTCGGCATGGTGGTCGAGGTCCCGTCCACCGGCCCCCTCGCGGACCGGGTGTCGACCCTCATGCGCGTGCGCGGCCGCATCTACGAGAAGGTCGGACCGGTACGACGCGCCGCCGAACGCCAGGAGCCGTTCTCCCCCACGCTCGCCCGCACGATGCGCGCCGTGCGCCGCGCCACCCGCGACGAACTCGCGCGCGTGTTCGCGACCGAACTCGGGCCGGCCGACACGACTTCGTATGAGCACCGTCTCACGATGCTCGACGCCATGACGGCCGGCTCGACCTGGGACCACCTGCGCGCCAGTGGCATGGACGTCGCGCAGGCGCGCCGCGCCACTACCGACGTCGTCGTCGTCTTCCTGGAGCGGCAGTGAAGCGACTCGCCGAGTTGCCGTGGCGGCGTTTCGAGCCGTTCATCGTGCTCGTCCTGCTGGTCGGGTTCTCGTACCTGAAGTGGGACCCGTCGCTCGGCATCATGGTGAAGGGCGCACTGCTCGGCAGCCTCAGCGCACTGACCGCCGTCGGTATCGCGCTGATCTACCGCGCCAACCGCGTCATCAACTTCGCGCAAGGCGACCTCGGTGTCGTCCCCGCGCAGATCACGATCCTGATCATGGCCGCCGACCAGAAGGGCGACATCCCCGACGTCTTCACGGGACTCCCCTACGCCATCGCCGTGGCCATCGGGCTTGGCATCGCGATCTTGCTCGGTTTCATCGTCGAGCGGACCATCATCAACCGGTTCAAGAAGGCGCCCCGGCTCATCCTGACGGTGGCGACGATCGGCGTCGGTCAGCTGCTCACCGCGCTCGCGATCTACATGCTCCCGTGGTTCGGCTTCAAGAACATGGCCGGCCTGCCCTCGCTCGAACCACCATTCGAGTACTCGCGCGAGATCGGCGGCCTGATCTTCGACGAGAGCGACTTCATCGTCTTCCTCGTCGTCCCGGCGTTGCTCATCGGGCTCGCGCTCTTCCTGCGCTACAGCCCGTACGGCATCGCGATCCGCGCGTCGGCCGAGCGATCCGACCGAGCGGCGACCCTGGGTGTCCCGGTGCCACGCGTGCAGACGGTTGTGTGGGTGATCGCAACGGTGTTCGCGTTCGTCGCCGTGTTCCTCTCGGCGGGCGTCGGTGGGTTCACCTTCGGCGCCGCGCTCGGCGTGCCCACACTCGTCGTCGCGTTGGCGGCAGCCGTCATCGGCCGCATGGAGCGCTTCGGCACGATCACGGCCGCCGCTATCGGCCTGGGCGTGCTCGGCCAGTCGGTGTACCTCAGCACCGGCGTCGAGTCGCAGAAGTACATGTGGATCTTCTTCGTCGTCGTCATCGCGCTCCTCACGCAGCGGCGGAGCCGGGGTAGCCGGATCGAGGACCAAGCGGTCACGAGCTGGCAGTTCGCCAAGGAAATGCGCCCGATCCCCACCGAGATGCGCAAGCTCACCGAGGTACGCGTGGCGGTGTGGGTCGTCCTCGGCCTCTGCGCGGTAGCCGTGTTGGGACTGCCCGCGGTGCTGTCGAACCACGACCTTTCGATCGCGGTGAACACCGGCGTCATCGCGATCATCGGCGTGTCTCTCGTCGTGCTGACGGGCTGGGCCGGGCACGTCAGCCTCGGGCAGATGGCGTTCGCCGCGATCGGCGGCGCCGTCGGCGCGTGGGTGACCCAGAGCCAAGGCCTCGACCTCGGCATCGCCATCCTCGTCGGCGGGATCGCCGGCGCCGTCACGTCGGTCATCATCGGCATTCCTGCCGCGCGCGCGGGCGGCCTCACGTTGGCAGTCATCACGCTCACGTTCTCGGCCGCGGTCATCTTCTGGGTCCTCAACCCCACGTACTTCTCGTGGGTTCCGACCGACCGGCTCGAACACCCGACGCTGTTCGGCTCGATCGAGATCAACACCGAGTCGCGTTACTACTGGGTGATGCTCGGCATCCTCGCGATTTCGATCGCGATGGCGTACGGCCTGCGCCGGAGCCGGACGGGCCGTGTCCTGATCGGCCTGCGCGACAACCCGCGCGCGACCGAGGCGTACGGCATCAACACGATCCGTACCACGCTGGTCGCGTTCGCGTTCTCAGGGTTCTTGGCCGCAATGGCAGGAGTGATCTATGTCCAGCACGCCCGGACGCTGAGCGACAACGCCCTCAACAACCCCTTTGATGCCGCGTCGAGCCTGCGCGTGTTCACGGTGGTCGTGATCGGCGGGCTCGCATCGATTCCCGGCGTCATCCTGGGCGCGCTCTACGTCTTCACGATCCAGTACTACATGCCGCTGCCTCAACTCCGGTTCCTCGCGACCGGGTTCGGACTCCTGATCGTGTTGCTGATCACGCCCGCCGGTCTCGGCGCGGCGGTGACCGAGGGCCGCGACGCCGCGCTGCGATGGTTGGCGCGCAAGAAGAACCTGCTCGTGCCGAGCTTGCTCGCCGACCGGCGTGTCGACGAGCTCGATGCCAGTCCCGAGATGGCCGCCGTGGTCGCCGACGCGCTCGAGCGGCCTGAGATCGAGGAATCTGTGGAGCTCGGAACGTGACCGTCACGACGCATCCTCCCCGCACGGTGTGGTTCCAGAAGGGCCGCATCACCGTGCACAAGCCGCGCCGCCCGAAGCGCTACTTCGAAGAAGTCACCGCCGGCGAAGCGGCGTACCCGCTGCTCATCCTCTTCGCGCTCAATGCCGTCGACGAACTCGACCGCACGGTCTTCGGCGTCGTCGCGCCGAACATTCGCGACTACTTCGGCCTCAGCAACGGCGGGTTCCTTGCCCTCGTCGCGATCACCCTGATCGGCGGGCTCCTCGTCGAGGTGCCGCTCGCGTACTACTCCGATCGCATGAAACGGGTGCCGTTCGCCATCGGCGGCGCGGCGGTCTGGGCCGTCTTCGGATTGGCCACGGGTCTCGCCGTCACGCTGTTCGCGATGATCATCGCCCGTTCGGGTGCAAGCATCGGACGCGCGGTCGTGACCCCGACGCACAACTCGCTGCTCTCCGACTACTACCCCACCCACGTTCGTACCGAGGTGTTCGGCTTCCACCGCATGGCCAACGCGGTCGGCGCGTGCATCGGCCCGCTCCTCGGTGGCGTGATCGCCGAGATCTGGGGTTGGCGGGCACCGTTCATCGTGTTCTTCTTCCCGACCGTGATCTTCGTGATCATGGGGCTGAAGTTGAAGGAGCCGGGCCGCGGGCACTGGGAACGCAAAGCCGCGGGGGCAAGCGAAGACGCCATCCACACCGACGAAACACCACCTTCGTGGGCCGAGTCGGTCCGCATCCTGTGGCAGGTCCGCACCCTGCGCCGGATCTGGTACTCGCTGCCGTTCCTCGCCGCGTCGGTCATCGGCCTCGCGACACTCACCTCGCTGTTCTACGAAGAGGTCTTCGGCCTGTCCGAGGCCGAGCGCGGCTTCGTCGCCGGTATCGCCGAACCGGCCCAGATCGTCGGCATCATCATCGGTATCCCGCTGGCGTCGAGGCTGATGCTGAAGGATCCGGGCGCGGGGCTGCGCTGGCTTTCACTCGTCGCGATCGGCATCGCGGGCGCGTGGGTCATGTACGCCCTCGCCCCGACCGTGTGGGTCGCCGTCTTCGCGAACATCTTGATCTCGGGCATGGCGGCGCTGCTCGCGCCCGGCATCTTCGCCGCGCTCTCCCTCTCGATCCCACCCAAGGTGCGCGCCCTGGGCTTCTCCATGGCGTCGTTGTTCATCCTGCCGGGCCTGCTCGCGCTCATCGTCGTAGGCGCCGTCGCCGACGAGTACGGCATCCGCGGCGGCCTGTTACTGATGGTGCCGATCTTCCTGATCGGTGCCGCGATCCTGTCGTCGGCGTCGATGTTCGTCCGCGCCGACATCAACCGCGTGTGGACCTCCACCGCGGCCCAGGCCGAGGTGAAGTACCAACGGTCGCAGGGCCTCGTGAAGCTCCTCCTCGTGCGCAACCTCGACGTCAGCTACGACAACGTCCAGGTGCTGTTCGGCGTCAACCTCGAAGTCGACGAGGGTGAGATCGTCGCGTTGCTCGGCACGAACGGCGCGGGCAAGTCGACCTTGTTGAACGCGATCGCCGGTCTCGTACCGGCCGATGGTGGTGCCATCGTCTTCGACGGCCGCGACGCCACCTACGCGCCGCCGTACGAGATCACCGCGCGCGGCATCATCGTCGTGCCCGGCGGCAAGGGCGTGTTCCCGTCGTTGACGGTCGCGGAGAACCTACGGCTCGGGGGCTGGCTCAACAAGGACAAGCGCGTCCGCAACGACGCAGTCGAGTCGGTGCTCGAGCGGTTCCCCGTGTTGCGCAACCGGATGTCGGAACCGGCGGCCAACCTCAGCGGCGGGCAGCAGCAGATGCTGACCCTCGGTATGGCGTTGCTCACGAAGCCGCGCCTGTTGATGATCGACGAACTGTCGCTTGGCCTCGCGCCCAGCATCGTCGCCGAACTCCTCGAGGCCGTGAAGGCGCTCAAGGAACAGGGAACGACGATCATCCTCGTCGAACAGTCGGTCAACGTCGCCCTCACCGTTGCGGAGACCGCGTACTTCATGGAGAAGGGCGAGATCCGGTTCAACGGTCCCACGAGCGAACTGCTGAACCGGCCCGACGTGCTGCGGTCGGTGTTCCTCGAAGGCGCGGCGTCGGCCCACGGCGGCATCGCGACGCGGGTCAAGGAGTCGGCGGTCGGCGACAAGCCGTCGGGCAACGGGCACGGCAGGGACCACGACAACATGCCGCGGCTGGTCGTCGAAGGCGTCGCGAAGCGATTCGGTGGCATCAGCGCGCTCATCGACGTGTCGTTCGACGTGCAGCCCGGCGAGATCATCGGGTTCCTCGGACCGAACGGCGCGGGCAAGACCACCCTGTTCGACGTCATCTCGGGGTACCTGCCCGCCGACCGCGGCATCGTGACCCTCAACGGTCACGCCATCACGAACCTCGGCCCCGACGCGCGCGCCCGGCGCGGCCTCGGTCGTTCGTTCCAGGACGGTCGCCTGTTCCCGGCGCTGTCGGTCAAGGAAACGATCGCCGTCGCGTGCGAACGCTCCGTCGAAGTGAAGGACCCGATCGCAGCCGCGCTCTACCTCCCGTGGGTCGTCGACTCCGAGGACAAGGTCAAGGTGCGGGTCGAGGAGCTCATCGAGCTTCTCGGGCTCGGCGCATTCCGCGACAAGTACATCCACGAGCTGTCGACCGGCTCGCGCCGCGTTGTCGACCTTGCGTGCGTGCTCGCGCACAGGCCGAGCGTGTTGCTCCTCGACGAGCCGTCGTCGGGTATTGCGCAGAAGGAGGCCGAAGCGCTCGGCCCGTTGCTCGACCAGATCCGAACGCTCACGGGGGCGAGCCTGCTCGTGATCGAACACGACGTACCCTTGCTCACGTCGATTTCCGACCGGATGATCGCACTGGACTTGGGCGAGATCGTCACCATTGGTGCTCCCATCGATGTCGTGCGCGACCCGCGGGTCGTCGCGGCATATATGGGAGAGTCGGAAGCAGTTGTTGCTCGCAGCGGACCCCGCGGCGAGTAAGGGCACTACACCCTGGGGGGAATACAGATGGCGAGTGAAACCGGAGACGGGGGCGGAAGCGGCAAGACGCTCCGACGCTACGGGCCGATCGCGCTCATTCTCGTGATCATGATCATCGTCGGCGTGGTCATCGCGACCGGTGGCGGCGACGATGACGACGACGTCGAGGGCACCGGTACCAGCGACACGACCGAAGCGAGCAGCAGCGGCGGCGGCGACGGGACCGAGATCAACCCCGACATCGCGCTGACGTACCAGGCGGCCGAGGCCGCGGGCATCCTGGATACCGTCGAGTGGGGCGACACGTGCGACACCGACACGGGCCGCCTGATGATGCCGGTGAACAACGCCTACCCGTGTGTCGCGCCCTACGACGAAGCGGCCGGCAACGGCGGCGCGACGACGCAGGGCGTCACCGAGGACGAGATCACCATCGCGCTGTACAAGGCCCAACCCGACCCGCTGCAGCAGCTCCTCGTCGAGGACGCGGGCGCCGACACCGACCCGGACGCGGTGAACCAGACGGCTCAGGACTACCTCGCGATGTTTGCAGACATCGGCGAAACCTACGGACGCGAACTGAACGTCGTGGTGGTCGAGGCGACTGGCCTCGCGGCCGACGCGACGGCGGCCGCCGCCGACGCACAGAAGGTCATCGACCTGAAGCCGTTCGCCGCCATCGGCGGGCCGGGCCAGACCGACGTCTACTGGGAAACGCTCGTCGAGGCCGAGATCCTGTGCGTGGGTGCGTGCTCGATCGCCGCGCCGGCCCCCGACGTCGAGCGCGTCTCGCCGTACCTCTGGCCGACGGGCCCGAACCCAGACCAGGCCGACGTCCACCTGCTCGAACTCATGGGCAAACAGCTCGTCGGCCAGCCCGCCGAGTACGCGGGCGACACCGCACTCCAGACCGAGACCCGCGTCTTCGGGTGGGTGCAGGCCGAACGCAAGGTCGACGAGTTCAAGGAGCGCAACGACCGCTTCGAGGAGACGTTCGCCGACGAGTACGGCGGCGAGATCGCGAAACGTTCGACCTACATCTTCGACGCGGCGAAGGGTCCCGAAATCGCGACCAACGTCATCGCGCAGATGAAGGAAGCGGGCGTGACGACCATCATCATGAGCACCGACCCGCTCGTGCCGAAGAACATCACCGAAGAGGCGACGAAGCAGAACTACTTCCCCGAGTGGATCATCGGTCCGTCGGTGCTCGCCGACACGACGATCTTCGGCCGCACGTTCGACCAGCAGCAGTGGTCGCACGCGTTCGGCCTCGGCCTCACGCTGGCCCGCCAGGACAACCAGCTCGGCGACTCGTGGCAGAGCTACGAGTGGTACTACGGCCAGGAGCCGCCGGTGAACTCGCAGGCGGTCATCTACCCCGGCCCGAACCGGTTGTTGCTCGGTATCCACCTCGCGGGGCCGAACCTCACGCCGGAGACGTTCCGCGACGGCATGTTCGGGTACCCGCCCGAGGAACAGGGCAAGACCTACGCGCACGACTCGTGGGGTAACAGCCTCTGGCCGCAGACCGACTACAACTCCGCCGACGACACCACCGCGATCTACTGGGATCCGGACGCGACCGGCGAAGACGAAGCCGGCAACGAAGGCTCCGGCATGTTGCTGTACGTCAAGGGCGGCGAGCGCTACCTGCCCGGCGGCTGGCCGGACTCGCTCCCGTGGTTCGACGACCCGGATGCCGTCGGCATATACACCGAGTTGCCCGCGGGCGACGAGGTACCCGACTACCCGCCCTGGCCCGGCTCACCGGCCGCGGGCTAACGCACGCCCAACTGGCGTACCTCGGGCAGACGGTGTCTGCCTCAGGTACGCCAGTTCGGCGCGATTTCAGTCTGTGACCCAGCCCTTGCCGTCTTCGTGGTGGCGGATGACGCGCGCCGGTACGCCGGCCACGACCGAGAAGTCGGGCACGGTCAGGCCGGCGACGACTGCCCCGGCCGCGACCACGACATGGCGGCCGATCTGCGAGCCCGGCAGCACGATCGCGCCGTGGCCGAGCCACGACCCGTCGCCGATCGAGACCGGCTCGTTCTTCCACATCTGCACGCCGATGGGCAGCTCGATGTCTTCGTAGCCGTGGTTCTGGTCGGAGATGTAGACGTAATGCCCGGTCCAGATGTCGTCGCCGATGTGGATGCGTTCGTGGCCGACGATGCCGATCCCTTTGCCGAGCACGGTCCGGTCGCCGATCGTGATGAGCGGGTCGCTCTCCTCGTGCATCTGCGACGGCATGCCCGCGCTGAGGCTCGCCAGCGGCCCGATGGTCGTCCCCTCGCCGATCGCGATGCGGCCCTCGCCGAAGATCACCGACTGCGGGAACCCGATGAAGCTCCCGGCGCCGAATGCCGCGAACTTCTGCGCCCGCCGGTGCCGCGGGCCGATGGCGCCGTACCGCGTGGCGCGCTCCCATCCGACATGGATGGCATCCCCGACAATGCGGCCGACCTCGTCGCGCAACATGCAGCACAGGATACGTTGCCGCTTGGTCGGGCTCCGCTTGGTCGGGCTCCGCTTGGTCGGGCTCCGCTTGGTCGG